>NZ_VZZS01000037.1:0-61796 GCF_009650575.1 Pseudomonas sp. MNR3A
ACGACGCCGCTCAGCTCTCCCGTCGGGCTGCGATGCACCAGGTTGGCGTCGAGCCCTGCGCCGCCTTGCCTTCCCTCCTGGTACACACTGGACAGGCCATACCCCCATTGCCCATCCTCGCCGGCAGTCGCGCTCCAGCGCACATTCGTCCTGGCCCCGCCTTCGGAGTCGCGGCTCATGCTGGAGCTCAGCGATCCACGACGCTGCAGACCCAACGGCAAGCTCGCCGTCAGTGTCAAAGCGCTTACGGCCTGTCCGTTGCCTCGATACTCGCGCCCAAGCGTCATGCCGTAGGAGAGCGAGCGCAGATTGTTGTAATACCCCACGTTGTACTCACGATTGCCCCCCCCAGATCCCCACTGCTTACCCGCGCTGGCCCTCAGGCTCAGACGACCGCTCCCGGGCAGGCGCTGCTGAAGTGTCAGCGCTGCCCGCCACTGCTGAGGCGAACGCTGATTTGTACGCTGCGTTTGCTGGCTGGTGCGGGCGAACTCGTCAAAGCTGTAGTAGCCAGCGTTATTGCGGTGGGTAAGGCTGGCGCTCAGGTCGGTGGCCGTTGCCTCCACCCGCTGGCGCCAACTGAAACGCAGCGCCTGCCCCTGCGCGGAGCGACCCTGGCCTAGCGATGCCTGCGCGTGGTATGCGGTCAATCCAAAAGCACCAAAGCGGCTGTTGATCGCCCCCCCCATGGCGCTGGCCAGATAGTCCTCTGCCAGCCAGGCGCCTCCATGTACGCTGAAGGTGTTGTCCACCCCTTGCTGCCAACTGCCTTGCACATGACCTGGGCCAGGACGCCCAAGGTCGTCGCGCCACACCCCCGCACTAAGGTCGAAACGGCTTGCCCCTTCTCGCAAGGCCAGTGGCGCGGCCTGATAGGGCAACGTGAAGCGTCGTACGCTGCCGTCAGCCTCCTCCAGGGTGACCTCCAGATCGTCGTTGAGGCCACTGGCATACAGATCGTCGATCTCGAACGGCCCCGGCGGCACCGTCGACTCATGCAGCAACATCCCTCGCTGGCGGATGCTCAACAGCGCCGTAGTATTGGCCACGCCCCTCACGACCGGCGCAAACCCCCGCTGTGCGCGGGGCAACATGCGCTCGTCGGTGGATAATCGCAGTCCGCGAAAGGCACTGCTGTCAAATACATCCCCAGCAGCGTAGCCATCGCCGAGAGTAAGCTGGGCCGACCACAAGGGAACATCGCGCCGTACCGACGTCGCACCCGGCTGGTACCGGGCTGCGCGCTTGTCGCTCATCTGCGCATTGCCTTCGTGGCGCCAATACCAATCCCCGGTATTGAATCCGGCACGCAGGCCGAGATAGCCCTGCTGGCTACGACTGCCTGCCTGCAGGTCGTGCTGCTCATGCACATTCAGGCGGTAGTCGACAAAACCTGCTGTGACACCTGCATCCCAGGTATGGAATGGCAAATTGTCCTGGGGTTGGCGACGCAGCAAAGACCGGTCAATTTCAAGGCGCAGTTGCAAGGCCCCAAAATCCAGGTCCTCGCTGGCGGCCACCAGCAGTTGAGGCAACATCATGCAGCTGTCGGGGATGATCAGTTGCTTGCGCGGCTGAGCGGCCAGCCTCGCTAGATCAAGCCCCAACTCTTCGAGCAGGATTCGGTCATAACAGGGCGCCGCCTGACCGGATGCATCCCGATTGCGCAGAAACACGGTGCGCCGCCCTATCCACTGCTGGTTGAGGATGATATCCAGGGCAAAGTCGCCCTGGGGAACCGAATCGCTGGCCTGGAAACGCTCGAGATTGATCGTGCTGCCCTGGCGCAACAGGCCGGGATCGAACTCCACACCAGGTACAAGCCCGACATACCCTCCTGTCATACCGAGAATGGCCCACCACCGGCGAAAACTCATGGGTTCAACGGCCTTGAGGGAACTGCAGGATTGCAACAGCTTCTCGAGAGGCGCCGTAGTCATCCAGGTACTGATAGCGGACCTGGGAAACCGCATCGGGACGAGACGGCGCGGAGCTCAGCGCGAAACGGGCGCTGCTGAGGGGAGCAACATGGCCTACCGATGCTGGCAACGCCGAACCCGGATGGACAGCCTCAAGCTTGGCGAGATTGACGTGATAAGGCGTGGGATTGTCCGCGTGCAGTACCCAGCCCTGGGATTCCCTGACCAGGCGCCAGGTAAGCCGTGCATGAGCATCGGCGGGCTTTGCGGCCAATCCCTGCGGCCGATAGAACAGTTTGATACGAGTCCTGAGGGAAATCTGCAGGCTGTTATCGCCACCACCTTTCGGCGGGACATCGAGTACATTCAGCCAGTACAGGCTCTCTCGATCCGTTGGCATGGCACGACTATCGTGAAACACCCTCAGGCTCTGGCGCTTGCCCGGGTCCAGGCGCAACAACCCAGGTGTCACGCTGAATGGCCCCTGTAACTCATCCTCGGCCTCTTCCGGCCCTCCCTCGTCGACCCAGACCTGCACCAGCGACGGATACCGTCCCTCGTTGCTCAACCTGACAGTGACCTCGGAGCTCTCGGCGGGATAGACGACCCGCGTGGTGGCAATCACCACACTGGCATTGGCCTGCGTGCACGACAGAAACGCGGCCAGCAACGATCCCCACCCCATGGCGCTGAGAGATAGCTTCATGATGTTCCACTCGAAAATTGGGAGCGGAGCAGCCCCGGACAGGGCTGCTCCATAGGACTCAGAGATAATCCAGCGAGTAGCGGATTCTGGAACTGACCAGGCCTGGGGTAGTGCGGCCTGTCGAGTAGTACTGGGCGTAGTAGCGCAGCGTCGCGTTACCGTCCACGAGGGTGACTTGCTGGGAGTTCTGCGAACCCTTGGCTGCAGCGAGATTCATGACGCTCTTGGCGCTGTTGAGCAATTGCAGCTCGACGTTTTCACTGCCGCCGGCATCGACGATCAGACGCCCTTGATCACTGACGCTTGCACCTGGCTCGAAGTAAGTTGAAACCTGGCCGACATGGGTACAACCCGTCAGTTGCAATACGAAGGACGTTTCCCCTTCCACATCGCCTGGACGCACGAGTTTCGCGGCGTTGACATCCGGCAGGGTCACCGGAAGATTGCCGTCCCCCCCATTGATGATGCACGTCGGCGCCAGAACCCGCCCCTGAAAGCTGATTTCGCCATGGTCTGCCTGGGCCCCCCCAGCGATCAGCGACAACCCGCAGAGCGCAAAAACACTTTTGTAGAACCTGTCCATATCATCCTTCCTCAAGCTAGACGATCAGGCACATGCCGAACCGGCGCCGTAGAGCGGCGCGGCAACAGTATCTGCATCAGCCTTGGGAGGCTCTGTCGGTGATTGGTTGATCAGCGGCTAGCGACAACCATGACAGCGGTAGGATTCTCTACTATGCGATTGTGGGAACAATCCCCAGGCCTCATGCTTCGAGGCCCGGAGAATGCTGCGAACTATCAACGAGTTACAGTCCGCATCGTGACGAATTCCTCGGCGGCGGTCGGATGCACGCCGATAGTCTCGTCAAACTGCTGCTTTGTGGCGCCTGCCTTGAGTGCGATACCCAGCCCCTGGATGATCTCGCCTGCATCCGGCCCCACCATATGGCAACCCAGGACCTTGTCGGTCTCGGCATCGACCACCAGCTTCATCAGGGTCTTTTCCTGCAGGTCGGTCAGGGTCAGCTTCATGGCGCGGAAGCGGCTCTCGAAGATCTGGATCTTGTGGCCGGCAGCCAGTGCCTGTTCTTCGGTCAGGCCGACGGTGCCGATCGGCGGCTGGCTGAACACCGCCGTGGGGATGTTCTGGTAGTCCACCGAACGGTACTGCTCGGGCTTGAACAGGTGACGGGCCACCGCCATGCCTTCAGCCAGAGCGACCGGTGTGAGCTGGACACGACCGATTACATCGCCCAAGGCGAACACCGAAGGTTCGGTGGTACGGTACAGGTCGTCGACCCGGATGTACCCGCGCTCGTCGAGCTCCACGCCGGTGTTCTCCAGCCCCAGATTGTCGAGCATCGGACGACGACCGGTGGCGTAGAACACACAGTCGGCGATCAACTCCCGACCATCCTTGAGCGTCGCCTTGAGGCTGCCATCGGCCTGTTGGTCAATACGCTGGATATCAGCGTTGAACTGCAGGTCCAGACCACGCTTTTCCAGCTCCTCCTTCAGGTGGGTACGTACCGAACCATCGAAGCCGCGCAGGAACAGGTCGCCGCGATACAGCAAGGTGGTATCGGCGCCCAGGCCCTGGAAGATGCCGGCGAATTCGACGGCAATGTAGCCACCACCGACCACCAGCACCCGGCGTGGCAGCTCCTTGAGGTAGAACGCCTCGTTCGAAGTGATCGCCAGTTCCTTGCCCGGGATGTCAGGCACCTGTGGCCAGCCGCCCGTGGCGATGAGAATGTTCGCCGCGCTGTAGCGCTGACCTTCTACCTCAACCTCATGGGCACCGGTCATGCGCGCATGACCTTGCAGCAAGGTGACGCCGCTGTTGACCAGCAGGTTGCGGTAGATGCCGTTGAGACGCTCGATCTCGCGGTTCTTGTTGGCGATCAGGGTGCCCCAGTCGAAGTGACCTTCTTCGAGGGTCCAGCCGTAGCCGGCCGCCTGCTCCAGCTCATCGGCGACGTGTGCACCGTACACCAGCAACTTCTTCGGCACACAGCCGACGTTGACGCAGGTGCCGCCCAGATACCGACTCTCGGCCACCGCCACCTTCGCCCCGAACCCCGCGGCAAAGCGCGCCGCACGCACACCGCCGGAACCAGCACCAATCACGAACAGATCAAAATCGTAGGCCACTTTCCAGACTCCACAAAAAAAGCCACCCGAGGGTGGCTCTTTTCGTGACGCGCTGCAAGCGTCAGACAGCAAGAAAAGTGGCGCTGCAGCGCAGGCTCGGACTCAGTAGGCCTTGCCGGTCTTGTAGTAATTCTCGAAGCAGAAGTTGGTGGCGTCGATATAGCCTTCGGCGCCGCCGCAGTCGAAACGCTTGCCCTTGAACTTGTAGGCAATGACACAACCGTTCTGTGCCTGCTTCATCAGGGCGTCAGTGATCTGGATCTCCCCGCCTTTGCCCGGCTCGGTGTTGGCGATGATATCGAAGATGTCCGGGGTCAGGATGTAGCGGCCAATGATTGCCAGGTTCGACGGCGCATCTTCAGGCTTGGGCTTCTCGACCATGTTGGTCACGCGGAAGATGTCATCGCGGATCATGTCGCCAGCAATCACGCCGTACTTGTTGGTTTCCTGCGGATCGACTTCCTGGATGGCAACGATCGAGCAGCGGAACTGATTGAACAGCTTGACCATCTGCGTCAGTACACCGTCACCTTCAGGGTTGACGCACAGGTCGTCCGCCAGCACCACGGCGAACGGCTCGTCACCGATCAGGGGGCGACCGGTGAGGATGGCGTGGCCCAGGCCTTTCATTTCAGTCTGGCGGGTATAGGAGAACGAGCACTCGTCGAGCAGGCGACGGATACCGACCAGGTATTTTTCCTTGTCGGTGCCCTTGATCTGATTTTCCAGCTCATAGCTGATGTCGAAATGGTCTTCCAGCGCGCGCTTGCCGCGCCCGGTGACAATGGAGATCTCGTTCAGACCGGCGTCCAAGGCCTCTTCAACGCCATACTGGATCAGTGGCTTGTTCACCACCGGCAGCATTTCCTTGGGCATGGCTTTGGTAGCGGGCAGGAAGCGGGTGCCGTAACCGGCTGCCGGGAACAAGCATTTTTTGATCATATACATCCTTAAACAAGGGCTGGGCCTGTGGTATTCGGCGCAGTCTAATCAGGCGGCAGTCACCTTACAATGCCCCGCCTGTGGCCGACCGATGCCATGATAGAGATAACCCAGTGTAGATAGTTCCGATGGATCGTAAATATTACGCCCGTCGAACAGTACCGGCTTACGCATCAGGCCCCTGATCCGACGAAAATCCGGCTGGCGGAACTGCTTCCATTCGGTCACCAGTACCAGTGCATCCGCGCCCTCCACACAGGCATAGGGATCATCCCCCAACTGCAATTGACCACTTGCCAGCGCCTGCGGATAAGCCGCCGCGGCCCCCTCCAGCGCCGCCGGGTCACAGGCCCGCACCCGTGCCCCTGCCGCCAGCAGGGCGTCGAGCAGCACCAGGCTGGGTGCCTCGCGCAGGTCGTCGGTGCCAGGCTTGAACGCCAGGCCCCACAACGCCACATTGCACCCGCGCATGCTACCCCCGAAATGCTCCTGCAGTGCCTGGAACAACAAGGTCTTCTGCTGCGCGTTGCGCGCCTGGACCGCGCGCAGGATCGACGGCTGATAGCCATGCTGCTCGGCTGTGTGGATCAGCGCACGCACGTCCTTTGGAAAGCATGAGCCGCCATAGCCGCAGCCTGCGTAGATGAAATCGCTGCCGATGCGCCGGTCGCTGCCGATCCCGCGACGCACCTGTTCGATATCCACGTCCAGCTCGGCGCACAGGCCGGCCAGCTCGTTGACGAAGGAAATCTTGGTGGCAAGGAAGGCATTGGCGGCATACTTGCTGAATTCGGCGGCGCGCGGGCTCATGACCAGCACGCGCTCCCGGTTACGTACAAAGGGCGCATACAGGCGCTGCAAGCATTGAGTGGCGGCGTCACTGTCGGTGCCGATGATGATCCGCTGAGGGCGCATGAAGTCCTCGACGGCGCTGCCCTCCTTGAGAAACTCCGGATTGCTCGCCACCGACACCGTGAAACTGGCCCCGCGTGCGCGCAAGCCGCTGTTGACCTGGCGGGCAACCCGCTCGGCCGTGCCCACCGGCACGGTCGACTTGTTCACCACCAGGCATGGGCGCAGCAAGTGCCGCCCGAGACTGTCGGCCACCGCCAGCACATGCTGCAGGTCCGCCGAGCCGTCTTCATGGCTGGGCGTGCCCACGGCGATGAACGCCACATCAACCCGCGCCAACGCGTGATCCCAGTGCTCGGTGAAACTCAGCAGGCCACTGTGCAGCCCCTCCTGCACGAGCGCAGCGAGCCCGGGCTCGTAGATCGGACACTGCCCCTGACGCAACCGGGCCAGGCGCGAACGGTCATGCTCCAGACAGACCACACGATTGCCCATTTGCGCGAAACAGGCCGCCGTGACCAGCCCCACATACCCCGCCCCGATCACACAGAGTTCCATGGCCGCACTCCTTCAGGAAGATACGACATTGCAACCTGCAGGCGATTGCAGGGCCGTGACAGCGACACGGCGGGAATATGACAGGTGCGCGGTATTCAGCCGCCCGTGCCCTGCCCGATCAATACACCCTCGACCTTTTGCCCATACAGGTTGACGCCATCGTTGGCATGGAACTTCACCCGCGTCTTCTCGATGGAGCCCTCTACCAGGCGCGGATCCTGCGGGCGTTCGTGGCTGTTGATCCAGGCCGCGACATCCCATGCCTGCTGGTCACTCAGGCTGCCTGGCTTGCCCAGCGGCATGTTGTGCTTGATGAAGGACGCGGCGGTGTTGATTCGGTGCATCCCGGCCCCCCAGTTATAGGCATCGCGCCCCCACAACGGTGGCATGACGTATTCACCTGCAACTTTCTGCCCCTCGCCCTTGCCGCCGTGACAGATCGCGCATTGCTCGCTGTACACCTGTTCGCCACGCTTGAAGTTGTAGCCGTCCTTGGGTTGCGGCACCTCAGGATAACCGCGACCGGGCGTCTCCACGCCTGTGCGAGTGCCGGTCGCCAGCCAGTAGGCATAGACGCTGAGCGCGGTCATCTGCGGGCTGTCGGCCGCCGGGGGCTTGCCGTTCATGCTGAACTGGAAACAGCCCTGGATACGTTCGGCGTAAGTGTTGACCTTGTCGTTTTTCTTGCGATAGGCGGGATACATCGGGTAGGCGCCCCACAGCGGCGCGGAGTGGGCCATGCGGCCTTGGTCGAGATGGCAGTTGCTGCAGTTCATGCCATTGCCGACAGCCTCAGGCATCAAGCGGCGAGTATCAACGAATAGCGCATGCCCCTGCCGGACCATCTGGCCGAACGCGTTGTCCGGCAACTCGCTTTCTGCAGGAGGCACGAATACCGGAGTGGCCTGGCTGCCGGGCACCTTGAGCTGCGACTGGTCTTGCATGGCGATCTGCGTCGCCTGGGCGACGCCTGCGCCGAGCCACAATGCTGCGATCAGGACTTTTTTCATGGTGCGACCTCCTGGCGGGCGGCGTGGGCGAAGTAGTCGGCGATTGCCGTCACCTCGGCATCGGTCATGGCCTTGGCCACACCGACCATCAGTTGGTTAGGGTCGTTACGCCTGCTACCGTCGCGCCAGGCATTGAGCTGCGCAACCAGGTAAGCCGCCGGCTGTCCGGCCAGTGGCGGAAAGTGCTCGCCAACCCCCGCACCACCTGGGCCATGGCACTGCACACAACCGGGAATCTGCCGGCTCCAGTCGCCGTACAAGGCCAGGCGTTCGGTCGGATCGCTGGCCATTTGCTGACGGCGCGAACCCGTAACCGGGTCGGAAGGCTGCTCGGCCAGCCAAGCGCTGACCGAGCGGATCTCCTCGTCGCTCAGCGCCTTGGCAAGCGGCTCCATGACCGGCTGCTTGCGGCTGCCCGAGCGAAAGTCCTCGAGTTGCTTGCTCAGGTATCCGGCGGACAAGCCGGACAGGCGGGGAAAACCAGCGGCGGCGATACCCTTGCCGTCCGGGCCATGGCAACCGAGACAGGCCATGGCGGCGGGATTCTGCCCGCCCTGGGTGAAGATTTTCTGGCCATCGACGGCATGCGCCGCGGGCCAGGCCAGGATCAGCAGACTGCCGATCATGACGCGACTCATCGGGTTCATCAGGGACACTCCATTTCCTTGTTATAAGCTTAGTCTTAAAAGACATAAGGAAATGGATACTAGTCCGGATAACTAAAGCGGAACAATGTCCCTACAAGTCATAAGGTATTGAGCGGGCGTCTAACGACGTATTGCTTGCGCTGGATCAAGAACCGGAGATGCACTGGGTCGCTGCGGAGCGCACATCACCCAGACGCAGAGGGAAGTTGTTCAAGCGTTCATGCAGCTTGATGGCACTGCCACTGCCACGCTTGTCGACATCGACAAGCGCTGCCGGGCCGACACCGGCACTGAGTTTCTGCGGCACGATCAGGCGCAGGCCATCGCCACGCGCCTCTTCCACCAGCGGATCACGGCTGTCGCCCAGCTTCTGCTTGACACAATCGGCATACTCACGCGGCGTCTTGCCGGAGATCACATCCAGCGTCTCTCGCGACTGCTCCAGCTCCGAGACGCTGACGCAACCACCCAGTACCAGCGTCGCCGCCGCCATCACCCACTTCATCCGTTGCACCTCTGCCAATCAAAGAAATCGTTCGACAACGTCCGGGCGGTTTTGCTCCCTGCTTTGGCAGATTTCTCCCTGGCCCGGCCGTGCAGCCCGCCAGTGTACCCTGACATCGTGGTATCTTGGGCATTTGCAGAATCCCAACCTCGCGGAGCCCCACATGAAATTCGTCCACCAGCGCGAGCACCTCAACGAGGACGACATCGTCGTTATCGAGTGCTCCCAGCGCTGCAACATCCGCCTGATGAACGACGCCAACTTCCGCAGCTTCAAGAACGGCGGTCGCCACACTTACCACGGCGGCCTGTTCGACCGCTTCCCGGCGAAAATCACCGTCCCCAGCACCGGTTTCTGGAACATCACGCTCGATACCGTGACCGCCCGCCCGATCTCGGTGACGCGCAAGCCGACCTTCACCCACAAGATCAAGATCATCCGTCGCTCGTCGTCGAAACTCGGATAAGCCCTGCCATGACCCAGAACCTCAAATACGTGATCAAGTACAAGCTCGACGGCCAGCGCCGCTGGGACTTTGCCGTGATGCCCGATGCCTCTCAGGAACAAGCCCTGGAAGCGTTGCGCAAGATCCACGGCGAAGACGCCGAGAAAATCAGCGACATTCAGGTCAGCAAGGCGTTGTAATCCAACAGCCACAGCGCTCAGGGCGTGCCCGCCGCCGCCCTGGGTGCCTGCACCGCCGATACAGGCCTGGTGCCCCGATAGCACCCTGCCATGATTTCACCTCTTCCCGGCGAACGGCTTATCGCTATATATTTCGCAATATAACGATAACCCTCCGAGGAGCCCGTTTCATGCGTATTCGCCTGTCCCACCTGGCCGCCAGCGCCCTGGCCAGCCTGATTTCCCTCAATAGCGCCTGGGCCGATGAAGTTCAGGTGGCCGTGGCGGCCAACTTTACCGCGCCGATCCAGGCGATCGCCAAGGACTTCGAGAAAGACACCGGACACAAGCTGGTCGCAGCCTTTGGCGCCACAGGACAGTTTTACGCGCAGATCAAGAACGGCGCGCCGTTCGAAGTGTTCCTCGCCGCCGACGACAGCACCCCTGCCAAGCTTGAGCAGGAAAAGGAAATCGTCGAAGGCTCGCGCTTCACCTACGCCATCGGCACCCTCGCCCTGTGGTCCGCCAAGCCCGGTTATGTCGACGACAAGGGTGAGGTGTTGAAGAAGAACGACTTCCAGCACCTGTCCATCGCCAACCCCAAGACCGCGCCCTACGGCCTGGCCGCTACCCAGGTGCTGGACAAACTCAAGCTGACCGAAGCCACCAAGGGCAAGATCGTGGAAGGGCAGAACATCACTCAGGCCTTCCAGTTCGTCTCCACCGGCAACGCCGAACTGGGCTTCGTCGCCCTGTCGCAGATCTACAAGGATGGCAAGGTCGAAAACGGTTCGGCGTGGATCGTCCCGTCCAGCCTGCACGACCCGATTCGCCAGGACGCGGTCATTCTCAACAAAGGCAAGGATAATCCGGCGGCCAAGGCCTTGGTCGAGTACCTCAAGGGCCCGAAAGCCGCTGCGGTGATCAAGTCCTACGGCTATGAAATCTGATGCCACTCGACGCCAGTGACCTGGGGGCGATCTGGCTGACCGTCAAACTGGCCAGCCTGACCACACTGATCCTGCTGGTGGTGGGCACGCCCATCGCCTGGTGGCTGGCACGCACCCGCTCATGGCTGCGCGGGCCCGTCGGGGCAGTCGTGGCACTGCCCCTGGTGCTGCCACCGACCGTGATCGGTTTCTACCTGCTGATCGCGCTCGGCCCCCACGGCTGGCTTGGTCAGGCCACCCAGGCGCTTGGGCTAGGCACCGTGGTGTTCAGCTTTACCGGGCTGGTGATCGGCTCGGTGGTGTACTCCATGCCGTTCGTGGTCCAGCCCCTGCAGAACGCCTTCAGCGCCATCGGCCAGCGCCCGCTGGAAGTGGCCGCAACGCTGCGGGCCAGCCCTTGGGACACCTTCATCCACGTGGTGCTGCCGCTGGCCAGGCCGGGCTTCATCACTGCCAGCATCCTCGGCTTTGCCCATACCGTCGGCGAGTTCGGTGTGGTACTGATGATCGGTGGCAACATCCCCGACAAGACCCGCGTGGTTTCGGTGCAGATCTTCGATCACGTCGAAGCCATGGCCTATTCGCAAGCGCACTGGCTGGCCGGTGCAATGCTGGTGTTCTCCTTCCTGGTGCTGCTGATGCTCTATGCCGGCCGCCGTGGCAAGGCTGGCTGGAGCTGAGATGAGTTCACGCATGCACGCACGCCTGAAACTGGCGCGCGACGACTTCACCCTGGATGTCGACCTCGACCTGCCGGGCCGCGGGATCAGCGCCCTGTTCGGCCATTCGGGCTCAGGCAAGACTTCCTGCCTGCGCTGCCTGGCCGGCCTGGAACGCGCCAGCGAAGCCTACATCGAGATCAATGGCGAGGTGTGGGAAGACAGTCGCCACGGCACTTTCCTCGCCCCGCATCGACGCCCGGTGGGTTATGTGTTCCAGGAGGCCAGCCTGTTTGCGCACCTCTCGGTGCGCGGCAATCTGGAATTCGGCTGGCGGCGGGTCTCAGCCGGCGAACGCAAGGTCGGACTGGACCAGGCCTGCCAGTTGCTGGGGATCGGGCACTTGCTCGAACGCAAGCCCATCACCCTCTCCGGCGGCGAAGCGCAGCGTGTCGGTATCGCCCGCGCCCTGCTCAGCAGCCCCCGACTGCTGTTGATGGATGAGCCCCTGGCCGCCCTGGACGGCCCGCGCAAGCGCGAGATCCTGCCCTACCTCGAACGCCTGCACGACGAGCTCGACATCCCTGTGGTGTACGTCAGCCACTCCCAGGACGAGGTCGCACGCCTGGCCGATCATCTGGTACTGCTGGAGCAGGGCAAGGTCATGGCCAGCGGCCCGATCGGCCAGACGCTCGCGCGCCTCGACCTCTCGCTGGCGCAGAGCGAGGAAGCGGGTGTGGTGCTCGAAGGTGTGGTGATCGGCCACCAACCCGACTATGGACTGTTCGACCTGCGCTTGCCGGGCAGCGACGGTGCGCTGCTACGCATCGCCCATCCCGACCTGCATGTCGGCAGCACCCTGCGCCTCAAGGTACACGCCCGCGATGTCAGCCTGACCCTCGCCCACGACGGCGCCTCGAGCATCCTCAACCGTTTGCCGGTGACCGTGCGTGAATGTCGCCCGGCCGAAAACCCGGCGCACGTGCTGGTCAGCCTCGACGCTGCCGGCAGCGCCTTGCTCGCGCGCATCACCCGGTACTCGGCAGACCAGCTCGGGCTGCAGCCGGGCCAGATGCTGTGGGCGCAGATCAAGTCGGTGGCGCTGTTGGCCTGAGCAACTCAGGCACTGTCGTTGTCCACAGATGACAACTGGTCGATGGACTGCGCCATGCCCGAGATCACCCTGCCCCGCACCCTGCACTATGTCGACGACACCCAGCCAGGCCTGAGCCGACGCCTTTGGCGTGGGCGCTTCATCTACCTCAGCCCTGATGGGGTGCGGGTGCGCGACACGGATACGCTGGCGCGTATCGCGGCGCTAGTCATCCCTCCCGCCTATACCGATGTGTGGATCTGCCTCGACCCACAAGGCCACCTGCAAGCCACCGGTCGCGATGCCCGTGGGCGCAAGCAGTACCGCTACCACAGCGAGTGGCGCACGTTACGCGACGAGCACAAGTACGGGCGCATGCTGGCCTTCGCGCAAGCGTTGCCAGGGCTGCGCCAGCACCTGGACCAGCACCTGGCACGCCCCGGGATGGACCGGGAAAAGGTCATGGCACTGGTGGTCAGCCTGCTCGACAACACGCTGATCCGCATCGGCAACCGTCAATACCTGCGCGACAACCAGTCCTACGGACTGACCACCCTGCGCAACCGACATGTCGAGGTCAGGGGCAGCACCATTCGCTTCCAGTTTCGCGGCAAGCGCGGCGTCGAGCACAGCATCACCGTGCGCGACCGGCGCCTGGCGCAACTGCTCAAGCGCTGCATGGAGCTGCCTGGCCAGGAACTCTTCCAATACCTGGACGAGGACGGCCAGCGCCATCGCATCGGCTCCAGTGACATCAACCTGTTCCTCCAGCAACTGACCGGTGCCGACTTCACCGCCAAGGACTACCGCACCTGGGGCGGCAGCGCCCTGGCCCTGAGCCTGCTGCGCCCGCTGGCCTGGCAGCCTGAGGCCGAGGCCAGGCGCCAGGTCGCGGCCATCGTCCGCGAGGTTGCCACGCGCCTGGGCAACACACCGGCGGTGTGCCGACGCTGCTACATCCACCCAGCGCTGCTCGAGCACTTCCACCTGGGCCGCCTTGCCGAACTTCCGCGAGTGCGGGCACGCAAAGGCCTGGAGCAGGAAGAGGTGGCCCTGCTGCGTTTTCTGCAGGCACTCGAAGCGCTGTGAAGTTTCATTGACCAGAGCTATTTACAACATAAAGCAGAGAAATTTCCCATATTCGCTCCGGCCCCCTATCCTTGCCACCGAGCACCTTCGCCGATTGATCTGACCCGGTTGATTTCGGCACCTGCAACTGAAGACCGCCAACAGATTTTGTTCGCTCAGGAATTAATATCTTCCGAAAGCGTCTTTAATGAGAAGGAAGAGGGACAGGCTCCCACCGCTGCGGCACATGGCCCCACGGATTTCTACATCACCAAGGAGAACTACATGCTGATACTCACCCGCAAGGTTGGCGAAAGCATCGTCATCAACGATGACATCAAAGTCACCATTCTGGGCGTCAAGGGGATGCAAGTGAGGATCGGCATCGATGCGCCCAAGGATGTCCAGGTCCATCGTGAAGAGATTTTCAAGCGCATCCAGGCCGGCAACCCCGCTCCGGAGAAAGCCGACGACCAATACTGATCACCCTTCGCCTCAAGCCGCACGGACGCGCTTGATCACACGGCACGTCCCCGCGGGATCCCGCCTGCGGCTCAGGGACTCAACAGTTCGCGGACCTTGGCGATCATGCGGTCCATGTCGAACGGTTTGTCGAACACCGCGCTGAACAGTTCCGGCAGCCTGTGCCCCTCGTAGGCCTGCGCGCCGCTCATGAGAATGACCGGCAGATCGGGCAGCTGCAGCTCATTGCGAATCGCCCTGACCAGCTCCTCGCCATTGAGCACCGGCATCATGTAGTCGGTGATCACCAGGTCCACCCGCTTCTCCCTCAGGGCCTCGAGCGCCTTGCGCCCATTGCTGGCCTTTTCTACCAGAAAACCCTCATCCTCCAGGGCGAATCCGAGGATGTCGGCGATCAAGTATTCGTCATCGACGATCAAGATGCTGTTCATTGCCAGGTACCGTCAGCGGTCCCCCTGGGGTACGGCCGTGCCCGACAGCACACCGCTGGCCCCCGCGAATGCGTTGCGCAGGGTAATGCCATCGGCGCCGATAGCCAGCTCGTGGAGTGCCGGATCATAGTGGCTGTCACGGACCTTGAGAATCGACAACACACGCCGCAGCTGCGACTCCAGTTCGACGAAACGCATCAGGAACAGGTTGTCGACGATGCTCGACAGGTCCGGTGCCGGTGACGTGATTTCCGAGCCGAACAGGTCGCGCATCTCCCAGGTCAGCATCACACTGACACCCCGTGCGCGCAGCTCGCCGGTCAGGGCTCGGAAGAAACCGTTGAGCCGCGCCTGATCGAAAGCGAGCCGAGCGAAGGCGCCCAGGCTGTCAATCACCACACGCCTCGCCCCCAACGCCTGTACCTGCGCGAGCAAGCGTGCGCCAACCTGATCGAGCAAGCCCTCGGTGGTCGGTTGCCAGCTGAGCTGCAAGGCCCCCTGGCGTTCCATTTCGGCAAAGTCGTAGCCCAGCGAGGCAGCCTTCAACCTCAGGCGAGCAGGCGGCTCGTAGAAACCAAAATGCAGCGCCGGCGCCTCAGGCGTGGCCGCTGCAAGAAAGCCGAGCCCAAGGGATGACTTGCCCGCTCCCGACGGCCCCATGAGCAGGCTCACCGACCCTTCGGCCAGACCACCATCGAGCATCCCGTCCAACGCTTTCACACCCGTGGTGATACGTACCAAGGTGTCAGAACCCAGGTTGCTCGGGTGGCTGTACAACGCCTCCAGGCGCGGATAGACCTGCAGCCCTGCCTCGTTGATCAGGCATTCATGAACCCCCGACAGTGCACCGCTGCCTCGGGTTTTGCGCAACTGTATATGACGCACTGCGCGGCTGCCCTCGAGCTGTTCACCCAACTCGATGACGCCATCGACCATGGTGTGCTCCGGGCTGCCCTCATCGAGGCGAGCACTGGTCAACAGCAACACGGTGCAGCCGGCAAATGCCGCGTGCCCTTGCAGTTCGGCGACAAATTTCTTGGTATCGAGACTGGTTTCGGCCCGCGCCCGAGCATTGAGCAGGCCATCGACGATCAACAAGCTGGCCTGCTGCCTGGCGATCTCCTGGCGCAACAGACGCACCACAGCTTCCAGCCCTTCGTCCTGCAACGTATCGAAGGCACTGACGAACTGGATCTGGTCGCCCACCAGCGTCTGATCGAAGAACTCCAGGGTCGAGAGGTACTTGAACAGGCGCTCATGGGACTCGCTGAGCAGCGTCGCCACCAGTACCCGCCCGCCGTCACGCACATGGCCGCAGGCCAACTGGTTGGCGAGGATGGTCTTGCCCGCCCCGGGCGGCCCCTGGACGATGTACGAGGATCCGGCTACCAGGCCGCCCTTGAGCAGCGCATCCAGGCCCTCGATACCGGTCGCCAGTCGCTTGAGTGTTTCTACCATGACGTACTGTCCACCTCGTGTCTCAGGGTTCGGGCACTTTCGATGAAACCGGCAGGTAAAGGCTCATGCGCGTGCCCTCACCGACCGAACTTGCTACGCAGATCGCACCATTGCTCTGCTTGGCAAAACCATAGACCTGACTCAACCCCAGCCCGGTTCCCTTACCAAAAGCCTTGGTGGTGAAAAAAGGTTCGAAGATTCGCGGCAGCACCTGCGCATCGATCCCGTGGCCGCTGTCCTGCACATCGAAACGCAGGAAGCGCCCGTGCAGCGCCTCTACCTCACCCGCCAGTTCAACGACTGTCACGTCCAGGCCGATCGTCCCCTTGCCGCTGATGGCATCACGGGCATTGAACAGCAGGTTGAGCAAGACCATCTGCAACTGCCCGGCATCCACCTCGATCGTCGGCACCTCTGGCGCCACCTGCGCGATGAGGTCGATGCCGTCAGGCAAGGCGTGCTCCACCAAGCTGCGGGTGGACGCAACCAACTCGTCAGGGGAGATGGTGCTGACGTTCAGTTGCCGGTGGCGAGCGAAGCTGAGCAACTGGCCTGTCAATTGCGAGCCACGCTGCCCGGCCTCGAGGATGTGTTCGAGCAGGCGCTCTATCCGCTGCGGATCGCCACTGGCACGCGCCAGGCGCGCCGAGCTGAGGATGATGGTCAGCAGGTTGTTGAAGTCATGGGCCAGGCCACCAGTCAGCTGCCCCAAGGCCTCGAGCTTCTGCGCCTGGAACAGCTGCGCTCGCATCGTGTCGAGCTGCAACGCCGACTCACGTCGATCCGTGATATCGCGCGTCACCTTGGCCAAGCCGATGATCTCGCCATGCTCATCGCGCACCACATCCAGCGCCGCCAGGGCCCAGAACTGCGTACCGTCCTTGCGCACTCGCCAACCTTCGTCCTGCGCCACGCCCTGCTCCAGCGCCTGGCGCAGCAGGCGTGCCGGGCGACCGTCGGCGCAATCCTGTGGCGTGAAGAACAACGAGAAATGCCGACCGATCACCTCGTCGGCACAATAGCCCTTGATCCGCTCGGCCCCTGGGTTCCAGGACACGACGTGACCGGTCGGATCGAGCATGTAGATGGCGTAATCCACCACCGCCTGCACCAGCTGTTCGTAGCGATTGGCGGTCATGAGCGGCGGGGCGGGACGATCGGTCGAAACCATGCGGGCTCCACGAGCACGACAAGAGGAACTGTAGAAGAGCTTAGTGCACGGCATCAGTGTCCGATATATGGCGCAATGACAGCAAGCCGGGGATTACCCTATAGTACCCCAGCCCCCACCTGTCATGGAACCTATATGGCCATCAATTTCCGTCTGCTGGGCCTGCAGGACGACCTGCGCCACACCGCCCGGCAGATCGACCACCTGTGCCAGGCACTCGATGGCCACACCCGTTTTCTGCGCCACTCGGTGCATCAGGACGATGCCACCGCCATGGGGGAACAGGTGCAGGACCTTCGCCACAGCGCTGATGACATGCGCGAAATCGCCCAGCTGATCCGCCCCTGAACGGGCAGCGCGGTTGACTCACCTATAACGATGGGTTATAAAGCGCGCTTGATTGTATGGCCCTTCAGCATTGAAGCGTGCCGGTCCCGGTGACCCGGTCAAGTGTGCGAGTGTGGTGGAATTGGTATACACAGCAGACTTAAAATCTGTCGGCGCAAGCCTTGTGGGTTCGAGTCCCACCACTCGCACCATATTCCTCGTCAAAGGCGCCTGAACAGGCGCCTTTTTCGTTCGTGCAGCAAAGGCTTGCGCACCTGCTAGAGTGGATTCTGACACTGTCCACCGGAGCATAGACATGCGCTACACCCTCTTCGACGGTCAACGCGATGCCATCATCCTTCTGGCGCGCATCCTCTTGATGATCCTCTTCGTCCTCTCTGGCTGGAGCAAACTCACCGGCTTCGAAGGCACCGTGGGCTATCTCGGATCCCTGGGCGCCCCAGCCCCGACGGTCGCGGCGGCGGTCGCAGTGATCATGGAGTTCTTCGTAGCCATCCTCCTGATACTCGGTTTCTACACCCGACCACTGGCTTTGCTGTTCGCCCTGTTCGTGCTCGGCACGGCGCTGATCGGCCACCCGTTCTGGAACATGGTCGAGCCTGCGCGCGCAGCCAACATGACCCAGTTCTTCAAGAACATGAGCATCATCGGCGGGCTGCTGCTATTGGCTGTGACAGGCGCCGGACGCTTCTCGCTGGACCGGCGCTGACTCAGTCGTCAGGGTGGTCATGCCAGGCGGGATGGTCTTGCTCGTCATCGTCGAGATCATCCTGTAGCGCCTCGTCTTCCTCGATCTCATCCTCGGCGCCCTGGGCATCGGCCTCAGGGTCGAAGTCCTCGTAGAGAAATTCGTGATCGAGCAAGTGATCGTGCTCAGGTTCGGGGAGATCGTCTTCTTCGTGCATCGCGCAGCTCCGTGTTGGGGGGCCTGTATAGGCTTATCGGAAGTCGCGGTCAATCATTGAACCGGGTTAACGCTCGCTTAACTGCGCAAGCCGTAATCTTGCGCTGCTCCCTTCAGAACGTCTTGCCCGCCGCCATGGCGGGCTTTTTTTGCCGCTCATGGATCAGCTGAAACTTGCGCCGCTCCTCCAGGTTCGCACTAGGTGTAGGACCTGTCTTTTTTGCAAGGAGAACAGCAATGGCCGTGAACATGGAAAACCTCATCATCACCACGCCCGTACCCAAGTCACCCAGCAATCCGGTGGCGCTGGAACTGACCGGGGCCCAGGCCCTGGCCACCCTCACCCAGGTAATCGCCCGCCTCAGCGACGGCTCGATCCGCATGAGCGCTCCGACCCGCGGCGCTTCGAGCAAGAGCACCCACCGCACCCGCTGCGAGTGGAAGGAAGCACGCTATTGGTCCCTGACCAGCGCTACCCGCCACAGCAATCATCAGCGCATGACCCTGGAAAAGGTCAATTCGGCGCAAAAAGTGGTGATTTCGCAGATGCACGTCAAGGACGACGACAGCCCCGTGATCAAGGTGTTCTGGAACAAGGGCAAGATCACCCTGGGGTTTCGCCAGGACTTCAACCAGCTCACGCCGCTGAGTAGCAACGTACTGACCGACGTGCCGCTGAACACCCCGTTCGAGATCAGCATCGAAGTCACCAGCGCCGGTGCGGCAACGGTCAGCGCCACCTGCAACGGCCGTACGGGCAGCACTGGCGTCCTGCAGATGGCCCAGAGCTGGAACGTCCGCGCCTTCAATTTCCATGGCGGCGTGTATAACCAGGTGGACTACAGCGACTCCACCGCCGCCGAAGACGGCTCGGTGTGCGTGATCAGCCGACTCGAACTCAGCCACATCTAGAAACAGTCTGTCGACATGCCTTTCACGAAATGCTGACATTCACAGGGGCATAGTGACCAGGCTTCGATACGTTCTTGAACCCGCCCAATGGCGGGTTTTTCTTTTTCTGCGTCGACGCACTCGCCTTCATCGGCTCCGACGGCGCCATTCGCGGAGCTCGCTTCGAACAGGCATGCCATGAATACCGCGCCAGCGCCACACCCCCCTTCATGAGCGACCGACAACTGGCGCTGGCGATCACCGCCACCTATTGATCAGCGCTCAACGCAGGGGGATGTAGATATCCGTCTGCCATTGCTCGAGCGGCGTCTGCGGATACACGCTCAAGTATTCGAAGTACAGCGGATGGTCGCGCAGTTCCTCACCACTGCCCGGCAACCAGTCGCGATAGACCGGATAGATAGTCTCGCCAATGGCATGCGGCGAGCCGACATGACGCACCACCGCACAACGCCCGGCAGGGATGATGAGCTCTCGCACCGCTTCGTCATCAGGCACCAGCGGCTGATTGATCTCGCCACAGATGGCAAAGCGAAAATCCTGCGCTGGTGTGGTGTCGGGGTTGCCGTAAGGGATGCCGAATGTGCGACTGCTCTCCACCGGCGACTGGCCCGTGCGCTTGCGCCAATCGATGAAGCGCCCGACGGTCTGGTCCAACAATGCCGGTGCACCATGGTGCTCCAGCGCTACAACCTTGACCTCGACAAAGTCCACGATCCTGACTTGCATGACGATACTCCTGGAAAAATGAGGAATGGCAAATACCGCATTCCACAGCTGCCAGCTCGGCGCCTGGCGAAAGGTGCTCGGCGACATGCCAAAGGCCCGGCGAAACGCACGGCTGAACGCCTCGGGGCTTTCGAAGCCGGCGTCCAACGCAGCGTCCAGTACCGAGTGGCTGTCATCCCCCGCCAGTCGTTGACCAGCCCGACGCAGTCGCATCAGCTGCACGTATCGCGCGACGGGCACGCCGACATACGCAGTGAACTGCCGATGGAAGTGAAAGGTCGAGAAGTTCGCGATCTCGCTCAGGGTGTTCACCGACAGGTCACCTTCGAGATTGGCCTGGATATGGGTGAGCACCGCTTCGAAGCGCTTGGCGTAGATCGCGTTGGGAGGTGTGCAGGACATCGGTGGCAAGGCCCAGTGGTTGCGGTGAGGCAAGGATCGTCGATGCTCGGAAAGCGTACCTAGCCGGGTTTGCTCAATGCATCCGGCGATGAGCATCCAACCACGCCGGGCATGGCTAGCAATGCGAGCAGTATTTCATGTATCCCCCTTTGAGAGAGCACTGTGGGGGCGTCGTGTCGCCAGATGCAAAAAGCCCAGCGCGGAGCTGGGCTTCGTGGTTAACCTCAAGGGTCATGCCCTGGCTGCAATCTTCCTGGGCACACCCTCCATCGCAATCCTCCTGGCGCGTCCCACACCCCATGCAAGAGCGCGGGTCATCGACTCTCCAGGACGTTCATCGTAGGCCTCTTCAAGAAGCCTGGCGCCTGAAGACGAGTAAACGCCGATGAACAGCTGCGTGCCCCCTATTCGAGATAGCCTCGCCTGAACATCGATCACGGTTCCGTCATCCAGCGCCTCTACGTGATCGCGGTGATGCAGGGTCGGGTCGGCCCAGCCCCAAAACACCTCTCCTCTGATAATCATGCCGGCCTCCTTCGACATACGCGTTAATGTAAGTGACGTACCCACATTAGCGCTGCCTCCGGCGACATTCATAAAATTGGCGTCAAAATCCGTCGCAGTCTGACAGGCGGCCCTGAATCTTGTACGCCAGCGAAGACCATGTACAAGAAACAGGTTTCTAGCCCCCAAATAAACTCCCGAAGGTCCGACGCCGTTAGAACACAGTTCGTCCTAACGCCAGCTCACGGCAGACTGCCCCTGAGCCAAGGCGAGTGGGTACAAATTGGAACTTGCTGTGGATTCGAGCATTCTCAACATTCGTACCCACGCACCTCGGCGATAACCCATGAGCAAGCCCGTTTTCCCCCAGCCCTTTCTAGCGATTGGCTGCTCCCAATGTCGCGACCTTGCGAGCCTGGGTTTCGACATTACGATGGCCTTCCAGCCCATCATTCACGTTCCTTCAGGTAGGCCGTATGGCTATGAGGCATTGGTTCGCGGTCCAAGCGGTGAAAGCGCTGCGCAAATCCTGGCCAAGGTGTCGCCCGATAATCTGTACCGTTTCGATCAGGCCTGTCGAGTGAAGGCCATCGAGCAAGCGGCAGCACTAGGACTGGGACGGCATGCGGACTGTAAATTGAGCATCAACTTTCTGCCCAACGCCGTCTACCGTGCCAGTACCTGTATCCGAGCTACCCTGGAAGCCACCCGGACATTCGACTTCCCTGCCAATCAGCTCATGTTCGAAGTGACCGAGGGTGAGCGGATCGACGATACCGAGCACTTGAAAGCAATCTTCAAGGAATACGGCCGACAGGGCTTCACCACTGCGATAGATGACTTCGGCTCGGGTTACTCAGGCTTGAACCTCCTCGCAGAATTTCAGCCAGACGTACTGAAGCTGGATATGGCACTCACGCGGAGAATCAGCCAGGATCCGGTTCGGCAAGCCATCGTCGCGGGTATCGTTCTGGTAGCCGAACGGCTAGGCATTACACTGATCGCCGAGGGGATTGAGACAGATGCAGAGTGCCAAGCATTGGCAGCATTGGGGATTGATTTGATGCAAGGATTTCTGTTCGCTCGACCACAGGTAAATGCATTGCCATTGGTCGAACGACTTTCTTAGTTTGACCTGCTTGTAGCAGAAGGCATTCAGCGCAGCCCAACCCCGAGCCTTCGAGGCTCGACGGTTTGTAATGCCATCTAGCGGACCTGAGAGAGCGGGATGCGACAGCTAACGGCCTTCACCTGAATGCGGCTCGGCCGAAAGCAGCAGCCTGAAAGCTGTGCGTGTCAATCATGCTCAGCCGTTCTGACTCTGCACGTACTGTTCGACCATTACCTTTCCTTCGATAACTGCTTCAAACGGGGAGGAGAATGGTCGATTCACACGCATGGTGCGCGCCGTAGCGCCTGGTCTCCCTACTTCAACCAGCATCCCGGTGGGAAAATCAAGGCTAGCCTCCCACAGCACGTAGATAGATGCCTGGTACCCAAGGTAGGTGTGCTCGTACAGGTTATGGCTTATGGACTGAAGGCTCATCATTTTCTCCAATTGTGCGCCTCAAATGCGCCTCCGATGGAGATACGACTGATGTCTTTTCAAGAGCGTTCCGTTTTCCAGCATCCTTATCTGGAAGTACGTGAAGGCCTGCGTCCAGAGGGTTTAACTTCAAGGCCGGTAGGCGCAGGCGGAAAGCTCTCGGTGATCCAGTCCAGGGCGCGCTGCCGCCCCCATGCCATGGCCGCAGTCATGGTCTGACGCAATCTCCCTCCCTCACAACCTTTTTCAACTGCCGCGATATGGCCTTCTGTTGCGGGTCCGGTGTAGCGCATGCTCCATGCCTTTTGTTTCGGAACTCTTGGCTTTTCGGACCCATAAAGAAAAACCCCGCAGACGTTAATCTGCGGGGTTTTCGAATGGTGGAGGCCGAGGTCGGAATCGAACCGGCGTAGACGGATTTGCAATCCGGAGCATAACCACTTTGCTACTCGGCCTCAAAGTTCGGAGTCAGCTTTCGCTATCTCCTTGAAACCGCTCGACTTTTTCAAGTGAGCTGCGTTTCGATGGACGCCATTATGTCGGCATTCCCCTCACCTTGCAACCCCCCTGAAGAAAAAAATCTTCAAGGGGTTCAAGGTGTTAGCGCAAGCGGCCAAGCCTGCTCCAAAGCCCTACCAAGGTGTTCTCCACGGCACCGCTGGCGGCCACGCCGATGCGCTCCTGCAGGGATTTACGCTCGGCGTAGCGGACGTGGAACAGGTTGGCGTCGTGGGCGCGGTCGCTGAGGTATTCGTCACTGGTGCGCAGCTCGTCGACCAGCTTGCGGTTAAGTGCGGCAACACCCAGCCACACTTCGCCGGTGGCGACTTCGTCGATGTGCAGCTGTGGGCGGTAGCGGGCGACGAAGTCCTTGAACAGCTGGTGAGTGATATCCAGGTCTTCCTGGAATTTCTCCCGGCCCTTCTCGGTGTTCTCGCCAAACACGGTGACGGTGCGCTTGTATTCGCCGGCCGTGAAGACCTCGAAGTCGACGTCGTGCTTTTTCAGCAAGCGATTGACGTTGGGCAGCTGCGCGACGACGCCGATCGAGCCAAGTACGGCGAACGGCGCACTGACGATCTTCTCGCCGATACAGGCCATCATGTAGCCGCCGCTGGCCGCGACCTTGTCGATGCACACGGTCAGCGGAATGCCGGCCTGGCGGATACGCGCCAGCTGCGAGGCAGCCAGGCCGTAGCTGTGCACCAGCCCGCCACCGCTCTCGAGGCGCAGCACCACTTCGTCACGTGGGGTGGCGAGGGTGAGCAGCGCGGTGATTTCGTTGCGCAGGCTCTCGGTGGCGGAGGCCTTGATGTCGCCGTCGAAGTCCAGCACGAAGACCCGGCCCTTCTCCTCGGGCTTGGCCTTGCCTTTCTTCTTCTGTTTTTCCGTCTTGGCCTGCTGCTTGCGCAGGGCCTTGAGCTCGACCTTGTCGAGCAGGCCAGCTTCCAGGCGCTCGCGCAGCTCCTTGTAGAAGGTGTTGAGGCGAGTGACCTGCAATTGCCCGCCGGGCTTGCGTCGACCCTTGCCACGCAGGTTGGCGATACCCGAAAGGATGACCAGGATGGCGATCACCACAGTGGCGGTTTTGGCGAGAAAGCTTGCGTATTCGGCAAGAAACTCCACATTGACTCCTTAATGAACCTGCGCCTGCACGACGCGAAACTGATGCAAGCATACCGGTGCGCCTGGGCTGCCGCTAGCATGGGAAAATGCTGGCAACACAGTTCAAACAACCTTTTCAAACGCTTGTATGTTTTTTCATTGACAGCCTCTCTGGCGCATCCTAACCTCGCAGCAACCTCCATCCCGGCCGGACATTCCAGTGGGCAACATCTACCTGATCCGACATGGCCAAGCCTCCTTCGGCGCCGACGACTACGATGTCCTGTCGCCGCTGGGTGTGCGCCAGAGTCAGGCGTTGGGTGAACACCTGGCTCAACTGGACCTGCACCTGGATCGCTGCGTGGCCGGCGACCTGCGGCGCCAGCAGGACACAGCACGGCTGACGCTCGACGCAATGGCCGCTACCGGCTGCGCAATCCCGGCCATAGAGACCGACGCAGCCTTCAATGAGTTCGATGCCGACGGCGTGATCCGCGCCCTGCTCCCTGCCCTGCTGCCAGACGAGCCCGAGGCGCTGCACGTGCTGCGCAATGCTGCGCAGAATCGCAGCGAGTTCCAGCGTCTGTTCGCGCTGATGGTGCAGCGCTGGCATGACGGCGAGCACGAGGCTCACGATGGCCTGGAGACCTGGACCGCGTTCACAGCGCGCGTTGGTGCCGGCCTGCAACGCGTCCTGGCACAAGCCTCAAGCCGTGACAACATTGCCATCTTCACCTCCGGTGGCAGCATCGCCGCCCTGCTCCACCTGGTCACCGGAATCACCCCAGCCCAGGCGTTCGCGCTGAACTGGCAGATCATCAACACGTCGCTCAGCCACCTGAAGTTCCGTGGCCGCGACGTGGCATTGACCTCCTTCAACAGCCAGGCCCACGTGCAGCTGTTGCGGATGCCGGAGCTTCTCACCTATCGATGAGCCCGGCCTGTTGTGCCCCGTGCACGCGACTTTCACCCAACAAGGAATACACCATGAGCGACGTAGCTAAAGCAGTCGAAGCGATGAAAGCCAAGTTCAACCCTGCCGCCGCCGCCGGCCTGGACCTGGTGTTCGGCTTCAACATCACCGACGAAGACAAGCACTACGCCCTGCTCGTCAAGGACGGCACCTGCGAGATCCAGGAAGGCGAGAACCCTGACGCCAACTGCACCCTGGTTCTGGACAGCGAAACCCTCAAAGGCATCGTCAGTGGCGAGACCGATGGCATGCAGGCTTTCATGGGCGGCAAGCTGCGCGTCGAAGGCGACATGATGCTGTCGATGAAGCTGAGCGAGCTGTTCCCGTCCTGAGTGATGCGAACACGCGCTTGAAGAAAACCGAGGCCTGACCGGCTTCGGTTTTTTTTTGCCCGCAGCCTGCATGCACCATTCATCAGGGGCAGTGATCGCGCAGCAACACCCGCGTCGATATGACGTTTGGCACGCTTGTCCCAACCCAGGTTGGCCATTAGATTAGCCAATGATCCTTGCGACCGAGAATAAGGAATACGCATGACGCTCACCGACCAGTCCACCCAGGTCCGCCCCGGCGAAGAACTCGATGCAGCCATCATCGATCCTTACCTCAAGGCGCATATCCCGGGCCTCGCAGGCACCCCGAGCATCAGCCAGTTCCCCGGCGGCGCCTCCAACCTCACGTATCTGGTCGCCTACCCCGAGCGCGAGTTCGTGCTGCGTCGTCCGCCCTTCGGGCACAAGGCCAAGTCGGCCCATGACATGGGCCGCGAGTTTCGCATCCTCAACCAGCTCAACGACGGCTTCCCGTTCTGCCCCAAGGCCTATGTGCACTGCACCGACGAATCGCTGATCGGCGGCGAGTTCTACGTGATGGAGCGGGTCGAGGGTGTCATCCTGCGCTCGGACCTGCCCCCGGAGCTGAACCTCGACGCCAGCCGCACCGAGGCGCTGTGCAAGAGCTTCATCGACCGTCTGGTGGAACTGCACCAGGTCGACTACAACGCCTGCGGCCTGGCCGACCTGGGCAAGCCCGAAGGCTATGTGCAGCGTCAGATCGAAGGTTGGTCGAGCCGCTACGAAAAAGCCCTGACCCCGGATGCGCCGCGCTGGGAAGAGGTGATCGCCTGGCTGCGCGAGAAGATGCCCGCCGACCACGCGCGCCCTGGCATCGTGCACAACGACTACCGCTTCGACAACGTCATCCTCGATGCCAACAACCCCATGCGCATCATCGGCGTATTGGACTGGGAGATGGCGACCATCGGTGACCCGCTGATGGACCTGGGCAACAGCCTGGCCTATTGGATCGAGGCCAACGACCCGGCACCGGTGCAACTGATGCGCCGCCAGCCGAGCAACGCCCCCGGCATGCTGACCCGCCGCCAGTTCGTCGACTATTACGCCGAGCGCGCCGGCATTCGCATCGACAACTTCGACTTCTATTACTGCTACGGCCTGTTCCGCCTGGCCGGGATCGTCCAGCAGATCTACTACCGCTTCTTCCACGGCCAGACCCAGGACAAACGCTTCGCCCAGTTCATCCACATGAACCGGCTGCTGGAGCGGATGAGCCTGCAACTGATCGGCAAATCCACCCTGTAACCGGCGACAACAAGGAAAACCAGCATGTCCAAGACCCAACTGTTCGACCTTGACGGCAAGATCGCCTTCGTTTCCGGCGCCAGCCGCGGCATCGGCGAAGCCATCGCCCATTTGCTGGCCCAGCAAGGGGCCCATGTGATCGTCTCCAGCCGCAAGCTCGACGGCTGCCAGCAGGTCGCCGACGCAATCATCGCAGCCGGCGGCAAGGCTACGCCGGTGGCCTGCCATATCGGTGAGCTGGACCAGATCCAGCAAGTGTTCGCCGGCATCCGCGAGCAGTTCGGACGCCTGGATATCCTGGTCAACAATGCCGCCACCAACCCGCAGTTCTGCAACGTACTCGACACCGACGTCAGCGCCTTCCAGAAGACCGTCGACGTGAACATCCGCGGCTACTTCTTCATGTCGGTGGAAGCCGGCAAGCTGATGCGCGAGCACGGCGGTGGCAGCATCATCAACGTAGCGTCGATCAACGGCGTGACACCGGGCTTGTTCCAGGGCATCTACTCGGTGACCAAGGCTGCGGTGATCAACATGACCAAGGTCTTCGCCAAGGAGTGCGCGCAGTTCGGCATCCGCTGCAACGCCCTGCTGCCGGGCCTGACCGACACCAAGTTCGCCTCGGCACTGGTGAAGAACGACGCCATCCTCAACGCCGCCCTGCAGCAGATTCCGCTCAAGCGCGTGGCCGACCCGAGCGAGATGGCCGGCGCGGTGCTGTACCTGGCCAGCGACGCGTCGAGCTATACCACCGGTACCGCACTCAACGTCGACGGCGGTTTCCTTTCCTGATCAGCCCTTGCGCGCCTGCAGCGTGTAGCTCAACGGCAGGCGCTCGGGCCGCTCGGCCAGGCGCCACTCGCCGTCGGCGCCCTTGAGCATCTGCCCAGGCAACGCCTCCCACGGGATGCTCGGGTGCTCGACCAGGGCGGTCAATTGCATGCCTTGTTCAAGCAGCGCCGTGATGATTTCGCCAAGGCCGCGGTTCCAGGAATGGGTCTCGGTCTGCGCCAGGCGATGTTCGCTTTCGACGTAGGTCTGGTCGCTGTGGAAGATGAGCGGCGCCTCATGCTCGAAGTACGGAAAGTCGACCTGCAGGCGATCGGCGTGGGTTTCGTCGAGCGTCCACAACATCGGGTGCCCCTCACGCAGGAACAGCCGTCCGCCCGGCTTGAGCAATGCCGCGACATTCTGCGCCCAGCGCTGGATGTCCGGCAGCCAGCACAATGCGCCGATCCCGGTGTAGATCAAGTCATAGCTCGCCTTGGGCAGCACGTCGCTGGCACGGTAGACATCCGCCTCGACATAGTCGATATCGGTGCCACAGCGCTCTGCCAGCAACCGCGCCTGCGCCAGCGATGCGGGCGAAAAGTCCAGCCCGCTGACCTGCGCGCCCAGCCGCGCAAGCGACAAGGTGTCGGTGCCGATGTGGCATTGCAGGTGCAGGGTCTTGAGGCCCTGTATATTGCCCAGGCGCGGCAGGTCGAAGCGCACGACTTCCGAAAGATGCGTGGCAGACTGCACGAAGCATTCGACTTCATAGCCCGGCGAGGCGGCGTGCAATGGCGCCCGCTCGTCCCAATTGGCGCGGTTGAGTTCCAGTGACGGATTCATGGACACTTCCCTGTGCGAAAAACCGCCACGTTAACCGGCCAGGGGGCAGGCCGACAACCAGCCTTCAAGGAGAGAGCGCCAGCATGAAGACCTACAAGGGCGGCTGCCTGTGCGGTGCGATCCGCTTCGAGGCCGATGGGCCAGCGGGCAATCCCCACCACTGCTCGTGCCGCTGGTGCCAGCAGCACACCGGAGCACTGGTGGCGAGCTGGGTGGAGTTCGATCGTGCGCAAGTGCGCTGGGTAGGTGTCGGCGGTGCGCCTGACACCTGGCGCTCCTCGGATTATTCCAGCCGGGCATTTTGCCGAAGCTGCGGCAGTTCGATAGGAGCAATCGACGATGCACCAACGGTGGCGTTGCTGCTGGGGTGTTTCGATGAGATCGACGACGAGCACCTGGTGCCGACCGGGCACTCGTTCGAGGACCGCTGCCCGGGGTGGATGCAGCGGGGTTGATGAGGGGCTTGGTTCGGGACCGCTTTGCGGTCCCTCAGGTTACAGCGACAGACTCATGCTCACACTCAGGTTGCGCGGCTCGCCCGGCATGTTCCACGCCGCGTTATAGCCGCGCTCGTAGTACTTGCGGTCGAAGACGTTGTTCAGGTTCACCCCGAAACTCAACTGCTCGCTGGCCTTGTAGTGCGCCAGCAAGTCCAGCGTGCTGTACGCCGGCAGGCGCAGGTCGCCGCCCGCCTGCCCGGAGCGCTCACCCACGTAGTTGGCCGAGGCGCCGACATCCGAGCCACGCAGCCAGCCGTTCTGGAACTCGTGCACCACCATCAGGCTGCCGCTGTGCCGAGGAATGCCCAGCAGGTCGCTGCCCTTGGGCAGTGCGGCATCGCCCTTGGTGACCTCGGCATCGATATAGGCATAGGCACCGATTACCCGCACGGCCTCGGTGAGCTGACCGCTGAACTGCACGTCCAGCCCCTGGCTGTGCGCCTTGCCCGCGGCGATGCTTTCACCAAAGGCATCGGTGGTGACGACGTTTTCCTTGTCGATGCTGAACAACGCCACAGTCGCACCGAGCCGGCTGTCGAACAGGTCGAGCTTCAGACCCGTCTCGTAGCCCAGCCCCTTCTCCGGCTTGTACACCTGGCCTTGGGTGCCGATGGCGTTGGGCTTGAACGAGGTGGAAGCATTGGCGAACACCCCCACTTCCGGCGTCCATTGATACAACAGCCCCACTCGCGGCGTAGCGACTTCCTTGACCTGGCTGTTGCTTACCCCGGTGGCACGGTTCAGCGCCGTCTGCTCGACCCGTTCCAGGCGCACGCCGAGCAGGCCACGCCAGCGCTCGTCGAAGATGATCTGGTCTTGCAGGTTGAGCGCCTGGCTTTCGGTGCGTTCGAAGAAGTCATTGGGGTTGATCAGCGGCGGCTTGGTCTGGCCGTAGACCGGCTGGTAGATATCCAGCCCATAGCCGAGCGACGTAGCGCTCTGTGGGTATTTCTGGCTGTTGCGGTAGTTCTCGTACTCCAGGCCGATCAGGCTCTGGTGCTGCCAGCCGAGGAAATCGAACTGCCCGTGCAGTTCGGCCTGGGTAATGTTGTCGTTCCACTCGAAATTGCGTTCGCGGTAGAAACGGCTGATCGCCTGGCCGACCACCCGCGACGGCTCCGAACTGTTGCCGCGCAGGTGGCCCTGGGTGTAGTGGTTGGCCAGGCGCAGTTTCCAGCTGTCGTTCAGGTAGCGTTCCAGGGCCAGGTCCAGGGTCTGGTTGTCGTTGCGAATGTGGCCGTCGTTGGGCTCGCCGAGAAAGGTCGAGCGCTTCACGGATCCCAACTGGTTGTTGACCGCCGGAATACCCCGGTCGAACACCGACTCGGTGCGCGAGAATTCGGCATCCAGCAACAACCGTGTGTCAGGGTCGAGTTGCCAGCTCAGCGACGGGCTGACGATCTGTCGGCGGCTGTCGACGTGATCGCGAAAGCTGCCGTTATCTTCCACTGCCAGATTGACGCGCGACAGCAGGCGCCCCTCCTCGTCCAGCGGCGTGTTGACGTCGAGGCTGCCGCGGTAGCGATCCCAGGTGCCGGCGCTGGCCTTCAGGCGCGTGAACGCCTCCTCCTGCGGACGCTTGCTGACGATATTGACCAGGCCACCCGGATCGCCGCGCCCGTACAGGCTGGCGGCCGGGCCCTTGAGCACCTCGATGCGCTCGATGGTCGAGGTGTCCGGTGCACTGTAGCTGCCGCGGTTGATGGCAAAGCCGTTCTTGTACAGCTCGCCGGTGGTAAAACCGCGCACGCTGTAGTTGAGGAAGGTCAAGCCACCGAAGTTGTTCTGCCGGGTGACGCCACCGGCAAAGTCCAGGGCACGGTCGATGCGCGTGCTGTTGAGGTCTTCAAGCACCTGGCTGGGCACCACGGCGATGCTCTGCGGCGTGTCGCGCACATCGGTATCGGTGCGCGTCGCGGTGCTCGAGCGGGTGGCGCGATAGCCCTGCACCGGGCCGTCGGCGCGCTCCTGCAGATGACTGTCGCTGACGGTCAAGGCCTCGAGCATTACAGGTTCGGCTGCATTGCCAGGCAGGCCGAACACAGACAGGGAAAAACCCAGGCAGAACCGGGCGGGGGAAACTTTCATCAACGACGCTCCTAAATTTCATGTAATAACATAACAATTTATGAACGATGCGAGGAGTACCCGGATGAGAAAAAACCGCATTTGCCCGTCAACCCCAGGTTGACGGCTCGGGTATACTCGCGTTTCCGGCCCGCCTCCAGGAACCGCCCCATGGTTGAAAACAGCTTTGCCTTTCGCCTCAAGGAATTGCTCGAACACCACAAGCTGACCCTGCAAGCCGTGGGCACCGCTCTAGGCATTTCACGCACCGCGGTGCACAAGTGGACCCGCGGCGGCGAAATCGACTACGACAACCTGCGCAAGCTCGCCGCTTTCCTCAAGGTCAACTGGATCTGGCTGCGCTACGGTGAAGAAGCCTTGCAGAGCGTGCAGCAGGCCGAGGTGGTGGAGCTGCCGATGACCGACGTGCGGCGACGCTACACCGCCGAGATCATGGAAAGTGAAACCCGCATGAAACTGGCCCAGGAAGGCGCACGCATCGTCACCTGGGAGTGGAACCTGGTCACCGATGAAGTCACCTACTCGCCCAACGTCGAGGCGGTGTATGGCTGGCCAGTGCAGCGCAACGAAGAGTTCTGGGCACATATCCACCCGGACGACATTCCGCCGATGCAGGCCATGTACGCCCAGGCCGTTGCCGACGGCACCGGTTGCGAATGCGATTTTCGCATCACCCGCCCCGACGCCAGCCAATGCTGGATCGCCTCGCGCGCCACCGTGCTGGCCGACAGCGCCGGGCGCGCGGTGAAGATGGTCGGCATCAGCATGGACACCACCGAACGCAAAGTCGCCGAAGAAGAATTGCGCCAGAGCGAGGCGCGCTTTCGCACCATCTTCGAGTTCGCCTGGGGCGCGCTGGCCTACATCGATCCCGACGGCAGCTGGCAGCGGGTCAACGGCAGCTTCTGCGAACTGCTGGGCTACCGCGAAGACGAGCTCTACGGCACCACCTTCCAGCAATTGACCCATCCCGACGACCTGCCGCACAACCTGCACTTGCTGCAGCGCCTGCTTGACGGCGAGATCGACCGCTACGAAGTGGAAAAGCGCGTACGCCACAAAAACGGCCACTACCTGTGGGTCCGCGCGCGTACTTCGTTGCAACGCCAGGCCGACGGCCAACCCGAGCACCTGATCAGCGTATTCGCGAACATCACCGCCGAACGCGAAGAACATGAACGGCTGCAAGCACATATCGCCAGGCTCGAGGCACGGCTGGGCTGATTCAGGGGGAGAGCTGCGATGCTACCGGGAAGTGCGTCACTCGACAGCCAGCGTCAACAGCGGGTACAGCGCCGCGGCACGGTGGGGTTGTATTTCGTTGCCGCCTTGTCGGTACTCGCCGGCATGACCGATGCCATCGGCTTCATGGCCACGGGCGATTTCGTTTCGTTCATGAGCGGCAACACCACGCGCCTGGCGGTCTCGCTGGGCAGCGCCGAGCTTGGGCCGGTGCTGCGCCTGGCGCTGGTGATCGCGGCGTTCGTGCTGGGCAACGCACTGGGGGTGATCGTTGCCGCCAGAAGCGGCCGGCGTCACTGGCCGTTGCTGGGTGTGATCGCCCTGCTGCTGGCGGTCGCCGGCATGCTGCCAGAGCCCATGCAACTGCTCGCGCTACTGGCGGCGGTGACCGCGATGGGCATGATCAATGCGGTGGTCGAGGAAGTGAACGGCCTGCCGATCGGCCTGACCTACGTCACCGGCGCGCTGTCGCGGTTCGGCCGCGGGCTGGGCCGCACCCTGTTGGGCCAACAACGGCTGGGGTGGCGCGTACAACTGGTGCCCTGGAGCGGCATGTTCATCGGCGCAGTGCTGGGTGTGCTGCTGGAGCAACGCTTCGAGCGAGCGGCACTGCTGGCCAGCGCGCTGACCGCCCTGCTGCTCGCCGTGGTCTCGTGGAAGATTCCCAGGCGCTGGCAACTGCGCTACATGCCTCGCTGACTCACAGGCAGGTTGCCGCAGCAGCCTTGCGCTGCAGCGCAACCATGTCGTTCTTGCGGGCGTAGTAATCGACCCGGGTCCCGCCAGCCTGCGGGTAGACGTCAACGAAGGATTCCGCCTCGCGGGTGTACACCGTCAAGCCACCGCCCTTGCGCGTTTCCAGGTAACCACTGGCGTCAACGCCGAAGCGCGATTCTTCCTGCCAGCTGAACTGGATGCACTGGGCCACCAACTCCGGCGCTTTCTGCGAGTCGAGGCGCGCGCTGGGCTGGCCGTTGCGCGCGGCCTCCATGGTCGACGAAGCGCAGCCAATCAACATCAGGGCTGCAGTCATCGGCAGTAGTGCTCGCATGTTCCATCCTCGGGGCAAAAAAGAAGCGACTGTAGCACTGGCGGTGATCGCGCGTGAATGCTCGCGCAGCGCAGCGGCATTCAACCCGACGCTACCTGACCGGTGCCCACACCGGATCCTCTGCCATCAGCGCCGTCACCCAGTCGGCGAACGCCCGGACCCTCGCCGACAACGCCCGGGTCGGCGGGTAGACGAACGACATCGGCATGGTGCCCATCTGCCAATCGCTCAGCACCTCGACCAATTGCCCGCTGCGGATGTGCACCTCAGCCTCGGCCCTGGGCAGGAAGGCCACGCCCAACCCGGCGACCACGGCAGCGGCCGTGGCGCTGCCGCTGTTGAAGTACATGGCCGGTGGATGGTCGAGGGTGAAATGCTCGTCGCCGCGAGTCAGGGTGGGGATGTAGCGGCGATCGGTCGCCGGGAACTTGAAGCCCAGATGGCGATGGCGTGGCAGATCAGCCGGTACCTGGAGCGGCGGTGCCGAGGCAAGGTAGGACGGCGCGGCGCAGAAGCAGAACCGCATCACCCCGATTGGCCGGCAGACCAGGTCCTGGTCTGCCACGTGCCCGCCACGGATCGCACAATCCACGCCCTCCTGCACCAAATCCACCACGCGTTCACTGCAACGCACATCCAGCACGATATCTGGAAACCTGGCGGCGAAATCCGGCAATGCCGGCACCACCAGCAAGATCCCCACCGGCGACGGCATCTCGACCTTGACCCGCCCACGTACTGCGCCACAGCTCTGCGATGCCGAGGCCTCCAGTTCGTTCACATCCTCGAGGATGACCCGTGCACGCTGGTAGTAGGCCGCGCCTTCGGTGGTGGTCGAGACCTTGCGCGTGGTGCGGTGCAACAGCTTGATGCCCAGCAGGTTCTCCAGCGCCTGAACCTGGCCTGAAACCGTGGTCTTGGCGAGGTTCAGCGACTCTGCCGCGCGACTGAAACTGCCCACTTCGACGATGCGGCAAAAGGCGCGCATCGCTTCCAGTCGATCGAATGCCATTGTCCGAGATCCCGTAAGAATAAAACGAATTCAGCTAGTTTATCCGTGAAACACCTTCTCTTAAAGTGCGCTCGTCTGCGTGGCAGATGATTGACCGGCCCTGATAAACGCCCTCATCGACCGCCTGCCACTCCACCTACCGAATCCTATCTAGCGCCTCGCTGTGCGCGTCATTTGAGAGAACGCCATGAAAAACAGTTTCAAGGTCCTTGTCCTGCTGGCCTCTGCCCAGCCCTTCTTCGCCCAAGCCTCCGACGGTGGCGAAGCCCTCGAACGCTTCCATGAACGCTTGCGCGCCACCTTCGCCGAGCAAGCCAAGGACATTGAAAGACACAAGCAGCAGGAGGCACTGCAGGCCGCCGAGCAACAGGCCAGGCAAAAGCAGCCTGCCGCCGACGATAGCCAACCACGCACAGCGCCTGCGTGCTGAGTCCCGCCCATCAATCCCCTCGTTAAGGATGATCCTGTGCGCGCCCGATTAGTCGCCGTTACCGGAATGATCGCCACGGCCTTGCTGGTCAGTGGCTGCAACCCAGAATCCAGCCAGGCCGCCAGCGCCAGTGCCCCCGATGTCGAAGTGATCCCGGTCACCCAGCAAAGGGTCAAGACCTGGGACACGTTCAATGGCCGGGTCAGCGCCACCGAGACGGTAGCGATCCTGCCCCGCGTCGGCGGCTACATCACCCGGGTGGCCTACCGCGAAGGCGCCGAAGTCAGAAAAGGCGACCTGCTGTTCGTCATTGACCAACGCCCCTACCGCAACGCGCTCGACAGCGCCCGCGCCCAACTGGAACGGGCCCGGGCGTCGCTGGCGTTCGCCAGCCAGCAAGACCTGCGCGCCCAGCAACTGCTCAAGAGCAGCGCCGTTTCCCGTGAAGAAGCCGAACAGAAGCGCTCGGCCCGCGAGCAGAGCCAGGCCGAGGTTCGCGCCGCCGAATCCGCCGTCGCCACGGCGGCGCTGAACCTTGAGTTCACCGAAGTGCGCGCGCCCATCGACGGGCGTACGAGCCGTGCTCAACTGACGCTCGGCAACCTTGCCGTCGCCGACCAGTCCGTGCTCACCTCCGTGGTTTCCCAGGACCCGGTGCACGTTTACTTCGACCCCGACGAACACAGCTTCCTGAAATACCAGAAAGCCCTCAAGCAGGCCGCCAGCACCGAGGTGCGCATCGGCCTTGCCAGCGACGACGACTATCCCTACAGCGGCGAGTTGAGCTTCATCGACAACCAGGTGAACGCCAGTACCGGCACGCTGCGCGCCCGCGCGACCGTGCGTAACCCCGACCGCCTGCTCACCGCGGGGCTGTACGCGAAGGTCCAGCTGGCCGTGGGCGAACCGGCGCTGGCCACCCTGGTGCCAGACCGGGCGATCCTCACCGACCAGGACAAGCAGTACGTCTACGTGCTTGGCAGCGACAACAAGGCCGAACGCCGTTACGTCGAAACCGCTCAGCGCATCGAGCGCCAGCGCGTCATCCGCTCGGGGCTGGTCGCAGACGACCGCATCATCGTCTCGGGCCTGCAGAACGTGCATGCCAGCGGCAGCCCGGTCACCCCCCACGCACTCTCCGGCGACACCCGCGAACTTCAGGTTTCCAGTGCCGCGCAACACGACAAGCAATAGCCAGGGGTTCCAGCCATGGACTTTTCCAAGTTCTTCATCGACAGGCCGATCTTCGCGATCGTCCTGTCGATCATCATTTTCGCCGCGGGCCTGGTGGCCATCCCGCTGCTGCCAGTGGGTGAATACCCCGAAGTGGTGCCCGCCACCGTCGTGGTGAAAGCCACCTACCCCGGTGCCAACCCCAAGGAAATCGCCGAGTCCGTCGCCGTGCCGCTGGAAGAAGCGATCAACGGCGTGGAAGACATGATCTACCTCAAGTCCGTCGCCAGCTCCAACGGCACGCTGCAGGTGGTGGTGACCTTCAACGCCAAGGTCGATCCGGACACCGCCGCGGTGCGGGTGCAGAACCGGGTGAGTCAGGCCCTGTCGCGCCTGCCCGAGTCGGTGCGCCAGTACGGCGTCACCACCCAGAAGCAATCGCCGACGCCGTTGATGTTCGTCGACATGTACTCGACCAACGACCACTTCGACGCCCTGTACCTGCGCAACTACCTGCGCCTGCATGTGAAGGACGAGTTGTCGCGCATTCCCGGCATCGGCGACGTCATCCTCTACGGTGCGGGCGACTACGCCATGCGCATCTGGCTCGACCCGCACAAGCTCGCCGCACGCGACCTCACCGCCCAGGACGCCATTGCCGCCATCCGCCAACAGAACGTGCAGGTCTCGGCCGGGCAGCTGGGGGCAGAGCCTTCGCCGCAGGACAACGACTTCCTCATCTCGATCAACGTCCAGGGCCGCCTGAAGACCGAACAGGAATTCGCCGACATCGTGCTCAAGAACGGGCGCGACGGACAGGTGACGCGGCTGTCGGATGTGGCGCGGGTGCAGCTGGACTCCGGCGACTACACCCTGCGCGTGTTCCGCGGCAAGAACCAGGAAGTGGCCGTGGGCATCTTCCTCACACCCGGCGCCAACGCCATCGAGGTGGCCAACGCGGTCTACGCCAAGCTCGACAGCCTGTCGAAGGACTTCCCCGAAGGCGTGAGCTACACCAGCGTCTGGGACCCGACGGTGTTCGTCCGTGAATCAATCAGCGCCGTACAGCACACGCTGTTCGAGGCCATGGTCCTGATCGTGCTGGTGGTGGTGCTGTTCCTGCAGACCTGGCGCGCCTCGATCATTCCGCTGATTGCCGTGCCAGTGTCGATCGTCGGCACCTTCGCCTTCCTCTACCTGCTCGGATACTCGGTCAACACCCTGACCCTGTTCGGGCTGGTGCTGGCGATAGGCATCGTGGTGGACGACGCCATCGTCGTGGTGGAAAACGTCGAGCGCAACATCGAGCTGGGGCTGACGCCGTTGCAGGCTGCGCACCAGGCCATGCGCGAGGTGTCGGGGCCGATCCTGGCAATCGGCCTGGTATTGTGCGCAGTGTTCGTGCCGATGGCCTTCATGAGCGGCGTCACCGGGCAGTTCTACAAGCAGTTCGCCGTCACCATCGCCATCTCCACGGTGATCTCGACCATCAACTCGCTGACCCTGTCGCCGGCGCTGGCAGCCAAGCTGCTGCGCCACCATGACACGCCACCCGACCGCCTGACGCGCCTGATGAACGCCGCCCTGGGCTGGCTGTTGCGTCCGTTCAACCGCTTCTTCAACCGCAGCTCGCAACGTTATGAAGGCAGCATCGCCCGCATCCTGCCGCGACGAGGCCTGGTGTTCGTGGTCTACGCCGCGCTGTTGGGAACCACGGGCGTGCTGTTCAATGTCATCCCCAACGGTTTCATCCCCAATCAGGACAAGCTGTACCTGTTCGCCGGTGCCACCCTGCCGCCCGGCGCCTCGCTGGCCCGCTCCGATGCGGTCGCCCGGCAGATGTCGGCCATCGCCTCGGGCATCGAAGGGGTGGCCTACGCCAACTCCTATGTCGGCTCCAACGCCCTGCAGAACACCACCACGCCCAACCTGGTGACCTCCTACGTGCTGCTCAAGCCATTCTCCGAACGCACACGCAGCGCCGCAGACATCAATGCCGAGCTCAACCGCAAGTTCGCCGCGATCAAGGATGGCTCGGCCTACGCGCTGCTGCCGCCGCCGATCCAGGGCCTGGGCAACGGCTCCGGCTACTCGCTGTTCCTGACCGACCGCGGCGGGCTGGGCTACGCCGCCCTGCAGAAGGCGCTCGAGCGGTTCCAGGCCGAGGTGGCCAACACCCCGGGCATGACCTTCCCAGTCAGCTCCTACCAGTCGGACATTCCGCAGCTGCAAGTGAAGATCGACCGCACCAAGGCCCAGGCCCAAGGCGTGGAACTGACCGCAATCTTCGACACCTTGCAGACCTACCTGGGCTCGGTCTACGTCAACGACTTCAACATGCTCGGCCGCGTGTACCGCGTCGTGGCCCAGGCCGACACCCCGTTCCGCCAGAACGCCGCGGACATCGGCAGCCTGCGCGTGCGCAACCTGCAGGGTGAGATGGTACCGATCAGCGCGGTGGTCGATATCGTGCCGACCTTCGGCCCGGACCCGGTGATGCGCTACAACGGTTACCCGGCCGCCGACCTGATCGGTGATGCCGACCCGCGGGTGCTGTCCTCGGGCGAGGTCATCGCGAAGCTCCAGCAGATCGCTACCCGCACCCTGCCGCGCGGTATCGAGCTGGAATGGACCGACCTCAGCTACCAGCAGGTGACCCAGAGCAACACCGCAGCGATCGTCTTCCCCATCGCCGTGATGCTGGCCTTCCTGGTACTGGCGGCCCTGTACGAGAGCTGGACCTTGCCCCTGGCGGTGATCCTGATCGTGCCGATCTGCATGTTCGCCGCGCTGACCGGCGTGTGGCTGGCCGGCGGTGACAACAATGTGTTCGTGCAAGTGGGCCTGGTGGTGCTGATGGGGCTGGCCTGCAAGAACGCGATCCTGATCGTGGAATTCGCCCGCGAGCTGGAGATGCAGGGCCAGGGCACCGTCGAGGCGGCGTTGCAGGCATGTCGGCTGCGCCTGCGCCCGATCATCATGACCTCGGTAGCGTTCATCGCCGGCGCCGTGCCGCTGCTGGTCGGCACCGGCGCGGGCAGCGAAGTGCGCCATGCCACGGGGGTCACCGTGTTCTGCGGCATGCTCGGGGTGACGTTCTTTGGTCTGTTCCTGACACCGGTGTTCTACGTGGTGCTGCGCAAGCTCGGTGCCACCATCCCCAACCATCCGTCGCACATGGCGCCGAACAGCACCGAGGGCCTGATCCATGAGTAAGCCGGCAAACTGGTCGCTGGCAGCGGTGCTGGCCCTCCTGCAGGGCTGCGCCGTAGGCCCGGACTACCATCGCCCCCCGACCCCGCAGGTACCCGACAGTTTTTCCCAGGCAACGGCCACGCCTACTGTGCAGGCACAAGCCAGGGCTGCCGACGACGCGTTCTGGAAGCGCTTCGACGATCCGCAGCTCACGGCCCTGGTGAATACGGCGCTGGCCAGCAACTACGACCTGCGCACGGCACTGGCCAACTACGACGCTGCCAATGCCCTGCTGCGCCTGGCCCGCTTCGACCAGGCCCCGACCGTCACCCTGTCGGCCCAGGCCGGTCACCAGCGCCTGGCCAGCGACGAGGCCAACGGCGCCAGCCGCAGCCACGACCTGTACGCCAACAAAGCCGTGCTGGGCTGGGAGCTGGACTTCTTCGGGCGCGTGCGCCGTGCGGTCGAATCGCAGCAGGCCGAGACCGCAGCCCGGGCAAGCGATCTGCAGGCCATGCAGGTTGCGGTGGTCAGCCAGGTGGCGACGACCTACATCGACCTGCGTGCAGCGCAGCGGATGCTCACGCTGACCAACGCCAACGCCGAAAGCCAGCGTCAGACCCTGGCCGTCGTGCAGGGGCGTCTGCAGGGCGGACGTGGCTCCAGCTACGACCTGTCCAAGGCCCAGGCCCAGCTCGACACCACCTTGTCGCGCATGCCGCAGTTGCAGGCGCGCATCGCCGTCGACAAGCACCGCCTTGCAGTGCTCGCCGGGCTCGCGCCAGCAGCGCTCGATGCGCAGCTGCAGCAAGTGGTCGACATGCCACGGATACCGGCGGCCATCGAGCCGGGCACCCCGGCGCAGATTGTCAGGCGCCGCCCGGATGTCGCCGCTGCCGAACAGCAACTGCACGCCGCCACCGCCCGGGTGGGTGTCGCCACTGCCGACCTGTTCCCGCGCCTGAGCCTTGGCGCTGCGCTTGGCACCTATGCCTTCACGGGCACAGGTCTGTATGGCGGCGCCAGCGAATCGAACCTGGCTGTGCTGGGCATCGATTGGTCATTCCTCGACGTGGGGCGGGTGAACAGCCGCATCGCGGCGGCCGACGCCGAAGCGGCCGGTCGCCTGGCCGGGTATCAGCAGACCGTGCTGGTCGCGCTGGAGGATGTCGAGAATGCCCTGGTGCGCCTGGCCAGGAGCAAGGAGCAGACGCTGCGCCTGACCAGCGCGGCCGATGGTTGGCAGAACGCGGCCAACCTCTCCAGTGCCCGCTACGAAGCTGGTGCCATCGAGCTGTTCGAGCTGCTGGACGTACAGCGCTCGCTCTACGAAGCGCAGCTCCAGCAAGCCGACAGCCAGGCGGGCAGCACCACCCGCGCCGTGGACCTGTTCGTCGCACTTGCCGGCGGGTGGCCACAGCACCCGGTGCAGCAGGAGTAGCGCCCGTTCACGAGCAAGCCCGCGCCCACGAAAGTGGCGCGGGCTGTGCCTTAGAACAACGGCAGGCTGTAGGTGATGTAGAGACGGTTCTCGTCCAGGTCACGCTGGTTGGCGTAGGTGCTGCGCAAGCTGGCGTTGCGCCAGGAGAACGACAGCCCCTTGAACATCTCGCCCTGCACTGCGTAGGTCACCCAGAAATCGCGCTCCCACTCATGCTGGTCACCCTGCGCCGACTTGATGTTGTCGCCGCGCTGGTAGGCCAGCAGCGTGGTCAGGCCCGGAATGCCGACAGCGGCGAAGTTGTAGGTGTGCTGCGCCACCCAGGTCCGCTCGCCGGCTTTCTGGAAACGTGCACCGGTCTGGCGGTCGGTGATCAGGTAGGTGGCCGAGCCATCGCCCTGGTTGACGAAGGGAAAGTCGCTGTCGCCTTCAAGCTGCTGGTAGCCCAGGCTGAAACCGTGGCCGCCGAGGCTGTAGGTGAACAGCCCGGCAAACGCCTGGTTATCGACCTTGCCGTTGTTGCCGAAACCAGCACTGCGGTAGCCCTCGGCACGCCCAGCCACGCTGCCGTTACGCCCCGAAGGGCCGCTGTCGAAATAGCGCAGGTCGGTCTTGAGGCTGCCCACCGGCAAGGCCAACTGGTGCACCAGGCCGACGAAGTGCTGGCGATAGAAGTCCTCCAGCTCACCGTAGTAGTACTGCAAGGTCAGGTCGCGGCTTACGGCATAGTCGACGCCGAAGAAGTTGAACGCATTGCTGCGTTTGCCGAACGGCCCGCCCGCCCCGGCAATCGCCATGCCTTCGTTGTTCGACGAGTTGCGGCTCTTGACCCGCTGGATCTGCCCGCCGGTAAACGTGAAGTTGTCCAGGTCGCGCGAGGTGACCTGCAGGCCTTCGAAGGTTTCCGGCAGCAGGCGACCGTCGTTGAGGGTCAGCACCGGCATTTTCGGACGCAAAGTGCCGAGCCGCGCCTCGGTCTTGGCAACGCGCAGCTTGCCAGTCATGCCCAGGGTGCTGAACTCATCCACCGCACGGCCATCGCTGTCGGTGGGAAACACCAGGCCACCGCGGTTGGTGCTCTGCGGGTTGTAGTGGGTGCCCTTGCCCGAATCCAGACGAATGCCAAGCATGCCCAGGGCATCGACACCGACACCGACGGCGCCCTCGGTGTAGCCGGAAGTGAAGTCGAACAGAAAGCCCTGGCCCCACTCCTCCTGCTTGGACGGGTTGGCGCTACCGCTGCGGTTGTCCTGGTTGAAGTAGATGTTGCGCATTTCCAGACGCGCGTGTGAATCCTCGATCAGGCCGGCAGCCTGGGTGGTCAGGGGGGCCAGCGCCAGGGCGATCAGCCCGGGAGCGAAAGAAGACCGTTTGCAAGACATGCTGTGTGCTCCTCGTTTCTTGTTGTTATGTGCAGCGCGAACGCCGGGCGCAGGCAAGCCGTGCCCGACGCCGCTTCTGTCACGAAGCGGGCGCTGGTGTTCGTTCAGGGATCAGGAGTGCGCGGGAGGTGCTTCAGCCGGCCAGGCCGCAGATGGCCGGATGCTCAGCCGGTACAGCACGAAGATCGCCGCCGCACCTGCCACCACTGGGATGGCCAGCCAGTGGAAGAACACCACCGGCGTACCGGCCGCGGCGATCAGCCAGGCCCCCAGGGTCGAGCCGACGATGGAGCCGGAACGCCCGCAGGCCATGGCCCAGCTGACCCCTGTGACGCGGGCCGTGGTCGGGTAGAGGGTCGCCGACACCAGGTTCAGGCCGTTTTGCGCACCGGCCACGCCGAAACCGATCAGGAACACCGCCGCCGCCAGGCCATAGATATCGCCCATCAGGTAGCCGGTGACCGCGATCACCACCGCCGCCCCCAGGTAGGAGCAGGCCAGCACACGGTACGGTCCGACACGGTCCATCAGCAGCGCCAGCAGGATCGCGCCGACCGTGCCGCCCAGCGGCACCATCGCACCGACACGCGCGGCATGGGCGATGTCGTAACCGGCGTCCTTGAGCAGGCTCGGCAGCCAGCTGGTCAGGAGGTAGAAGACGAACAGCGAGCAGAAGAACGCCAGCCACAACAGCAACGTGCGCACCGCGCGGCCCTCGATGAACAGGTGCGAGATCGGCGAGCGGACCTGCGCCGGGCGCTCGTCGTCGAGGATGGTCACCCCGGCATAGCTGCTGCCGGTGATGCGCTCGACCACCTTGCGCAGGGCATCGCCATGCTTGGGGCTGGAAGCCATGAAGCGCACCGATTCAGGCATCAGCCAGGCCAGCAGCGGCAACATGGCCAGCGGCACGATACCGCCGATCGTCAGCACGCCACGCCAGCCGAACAGCGGGATGATCTGCGCCGCAAGCATGCCGCCCAGCGCAAGGCCCGCGGTGAAGCCGCTCCAGCTCAGGGTGACCATGATCATCCGCCGCCGCGCCGGTGAATACTCCGAGCTCAGGGTGATGCAGGTGGGCATCGCCCCGCCCAGGCCGATACCGGTGACGAAACGCAGTGCGGTCAGCGACTCGATCGAGTGGGCATAGGCCGAGGCCAGGGTGCCGACGCCGAACACCAGCACCGACACCAGCAGCACGCGCTTGCGCCCGATGGCATCGGCGATGGGCCCGAACACCAGGCTGCCGACCAACAGGCCGAACAGACCGGCACCGAAGGCCGGCGACAATTGTGCCGGTAGCAGGCCCCATTCCTCACGCAGGGCCGGAGCGATGTAGCCGATCGCAGCGGTGTCGAAGCCGTCGACCAGTACGATCAGGAAACACAGGGTAAGAACGATGATCTGGTAAGGCGAGATTCGTGCGTTATCGATGATCTCGCCGATTCGGGCAGTGTGCTGGCTCAAGGTATTTCCCCTTTTTATTAGGCTTGTGGTTGGGGCAAAGCAATGGCAAGGCGTTGTGGTTTCAGGGTCGCAGCAGGTCCAGGGCAACGTCGACGATCATGTCTTCCTGACCGCCCACCATCTTGCGACGGCCGAGCTCGACGAGGATGTCCACGGTGTTCAGGCCATAGCGGCGAGCAGCGACCTCAGCGTGGCGCAGGAAGCTGGAATACACCCCGGCGTAGCCGAGGGCCAGGGTTTCGCGGTCGACCCGCACCGGGCGATCCTGCAAGGGCCGGACGATATCGTCGGCCGCATCCATCAGCCGATACAGGTCGGTGCCGTGATTCCAGCCCAGGCGTTCGGCGGCCGCGATGAACACCTCGAGCGGCGCGTTGCCGGCACCAGCCCCCATGCCGGCAAGGCTGGCGTCGATACGATCGCAGCCCGCCTCCACCGCGGTGATCGAGTTGGCCACGCCCAGGCTGAGGTTGTGGTGGGCGTGCATGCCGGTCTCGGTGGATGGGTCGAGCACCGCCTTGAACGCCTGGAAGCGCTCGCGTACATCCTGCATGTTCATCGCGCCGCCCGAGTCGGCCATGTACACGCAGGTGGCGCCGTAGCTTTCCATCAGCTTCGCCTGCTGCGCCAACGGCTCGGGCGCCAGCATATGGCTCATCATCAGAAAACCCACGGTGTCCATGCCCAGCTCGCGGGCGTACTCGATGTGCTGGCGCGAGACATCGGCTTCGGTGCAGTGGGTGGCGATGCGCACCACCCGGGCTCCAGCGTTGTAGGCATCCTTGAGATCATGCACGGTGCCGATGCCGGGCAGCAGCAGCGTGGTGATCTTCGCGTGGCTGATGACCTCGGCCACCGCTTCGATGTACTCGAGGTCCGAGTGCCGGCCAAAGCCATAGTTGAAGCTCGAGCCCTGCAGGCCGTCACCGTGGGCGACCTCGATCGAATCGACCTTGGCCTGGTCCAGCGCGCGGGCGATGTCGCGGGCCTGTTGCAAGGTGTACTGATGGCGGATGGCATGGCTGCCGTCGCGCAGGGTGACATCGGAAATATAGAGTTTCTTGCCGGCGTTCATGTGTTCAGCCCTCCACGAACTGGGTAGCGGCGATGCGCTCGGCGCAGGCCACGGCCGCCGAGGTCATGATGTCCAGGTTGCCGGCGTAGGCCGGCAGGTAGTGCGCGGCGCCCTCGACCTCGAGAAACACCGAAGTCTTCAGGCCGCTGCGCAGCCCCAGCCCCGGAACATTCACCGGCTGGTCTGCCGGGATCACCTCGAACTGCACCTGCTGTTTGAGGCGATAGCCGGGCACGTAGGCCTGCACGGCCTCGACCATGGCCAGGATCGAGCGCTCGACCGCCGCCTGGTCTGCCGGCTCCGACAGCACGAACACGGTGTCGCGCATCATCAGCGGCGGCTCGGCCGGATTGAGGACGATGATCGCCTTGCCCTTCTGTGCCCCGCCGAGTTTCTCGATGGCATGGGAAGTGGTCTCGGTGAATTCGTCGATATTGGCCCGGGTGCCGGGGCCTGCCGACTTGCTGCTGATCGAGGCGACGATTTCACCGTAATGCACCTTGGCCACACGCGACACCGCAGCGACGATCGGTATGGTGGCCTGGCCGCCGCAGGTGACCATGTTGATGTTCGGCGCGGCCAGTTCGGCATCCAGGTTGATCGCCGGAATGGTGAACGGGCCGATGGCAGCGGGCGTCAGGTCGATGACCTTGACTCCGTGCTCCTGCAGCAGCGCGTTGTGGCGACCGTGGGCACCGGCGCTGGTGGCGTCGAAAACGATACGGATATCCTTGAAACCCGGCAGCGCCAACAGGCCCTCGACACCCTTGGCGGTGGTCGCCACGCCCAGGCGTTCGGCCCGCGCCAGGCCATCGGAGGCCGGGTCGATGCCGACCATGGCGCCCATCTTCAGGTGCTGGCCGTTGCGCAGGATCTTGATCATCAGGTCGGTGCCGATATTGCCCGAACCGATGATGGCAACGCTGATCTTGTCGTTCATTGTCGTGGTCCTGTGTTCAGGCTTTGGCGCGGCGTTCGGCGAGGGTCTGGCCACCGGCCGCCCACTGGGTCTCGGGGATCTCCTGCAACAGGACGCGCACGCTCTCGACCGGTACTTCGAGGCTGTCGGCGATGGCCAGGGTGACCTTGTCCAACAGCGCGCGCTTCTTCTCGGGCGTGCGGCCTTCAGCGATATGGATGATGGCAATAGGCATGTCAGGTACTCCTGTCAGCGTTGGCCGGATGAGATGAAGCGCATCGACACGCTGCCCAGGTGTTGGTAGCGCACGGTGACGTTGTCGCCCGCCTGCACTGCAATGGCCTCGGTGATGCCGCCGGTCATGATGAAGGTGCCCGCCGGCAGCTCGCGGCCCTTGGCGCCGAGCATGTTGGCGAGCATCGCCACGCTCTGCGCCGGGTGCCCGAGCACCGCGGCACCGGCTCCGGTGGCGACCACCTCGCCGTTCTTTTCCAGCACCACGCCCAGGCACTTGAGGTCGATGCCCTCGACCCCGGACATGCGCCCGCCCGTGACGAAACGTGCCGAAGAGGTGTTGTCGGCAATCACGCTCTTGAGGTCGAAACGGAAGTTCTCGTAGCGCGAATCGATCACTTCGACCGCCGGCACAATGAAGTCGGTGGCCGCCAGCACGTCGCCAACATGTACACCCGGCCCCTTGAGCGGGTGCTTGAGGACGAAGGCGATCTCGGCCTCGACCTTGGGGTGGATCAGGCTGTCGACATCGATAGCCGCGCCGTCGAGGCTCGAGCCGTAGTCGGTGAGAAAGCCGTGGATCGGATCGGTGACGCCCATCTGCTTCATCTTGGCGAACGAGGTCAGGCCCATCTTCAGGCCGGCGATACGCACGCCACGGGCCTGCTTGCGGGCGCGGATGGCGTCCTGGATGGCATAGGCGTCGTCCCAGTCCATGTCGGGGTGGGCGTCGGTGATCTTGGCCACCGCCTCACGCTTGAGTTCGGCGTTTTCCAGGTGTTCGGCCAGTTGGGCGATGGTGGCTTGGGACAGGTTCATAGGGGTTTTCCTTCAAACGAAGCGAACAGCGGCCGAGCCGATGCCGCCGAGGCTGATACGCAGTTGGTCGCCGGCCTGCACCGGCACCATGGCCGCCAGCGAACCGGAGAGAATCACCTCGCCCTTGTTCAGCGCGATGCCGAGGCGGCCGAGGGTGTTGGCCAACCAGGCCACGGCGTTGGCCGGATGGCCAAGCGCGGCGGCACCGGCGCCGGTGGCGACGATCTCGCCGTTCTTTTCCAGGGTCATGCCGACACAGGCCAGGTCCACGTCACGCGGATCGACACCGCGGTCCCCCAGCACGAAGGCAGCGGCCGAGGCGTTGTCGGCGACGGTGTCCTGGATGCGGATCTTCCAGTCGCGAATGCGCGAGTCGACGATCTCGAAGCACGGCATCACATAGGCGGTGGCGCGCAGCACATCGGCGACAGTGACGCCCGGGCCCTGCAGAGACTCCTTGAGCACGAAGGCAATCTCACCTTCGGCTTTGGGCGCGATGAGGCCGTCGATAGCGATGGCCGCGCCATCGGCGTGGAGCATGTCGCTGAGCAGGTGGCCGAAGTCAGGCTGGTCGACGCCGAGCATGTTCATCACCACCTGGCTGGTGACGCCGATCTTCTTGCCCAGCACCCGCTCGCCCGCGTCCAGGCGCGGCTGGATCATCGCCAGCTGCACCTGGTAGGCCTGCTCCAGGGTGATATCGGGGTGAGTTTCGGTCAGCGGCGCCAGGGCCTGGCCACACGCCAGGGCCTGGTGCAGTTGCTGGCCAGCGCGCTGGATGTCGTTCAGGTTCATGATGTGCTCCTCACAGGCGGACGCAGACGTTTCGCAATTCGGTGTAGAACTCCAGCGAGTGCACGCCTCCCTCACGGCCGATGCCCGACTGCTTGGCGCCGCCGAAGGCGGTACGCAGATCGCGCAGGAACCACGCGTTGATCCAGCAGATGCCGACATCCAGCGCGCTGCCCAAGCGGTGGGCGACCTGCAGGTCGCGGGTCCAGACACTGGCGGCCAGCCCGTAAGGGGTATCGTTGGCCAGGGCCACGGCCTCTTCCTCGGTGTCGAACGGCGCGATGTGGCAGCAGGGGCCGAAGATCTCTTCGCGGATCACCGCCGAGGTTTCCGGCAGGCCGGTCCAGATGGTCGGCTCGAACCAGGCGCCTTCGGCCAGGTGCGCCGGCACCTGGGGAATGCCGCCGCCGCACACCACGGTGGCGCCATCGTCGACAGCCTGGCGGGCGTAGGACAGCACCTTCTCGCGGTGCCCGAGCGAGATCAGCGGGCCCATGGTGGTGCCATGGGCGTTCGGATCGCCCACCACGATGCTCGCGGCGTGCGCCTTGAAAGCCTCGACGAAGCGCTCGAACAATGGCCGCTGCACGTAGATGCGTTCAGTCCCCAGGCACACCTGCCCACTGTTCTCGAACACTGCGCGCCCCAGCCCCTTGACCGCTTTCTCAAGGTCGGCGTCGGCAAAGACGATACCGGCATTCTTGCCGCCCAGCTCCAGCGACACCGGACGAATGCCCTTGGCCGCAGCCTTCATGATGACCTCGCCAGTCCCGGTCTCGCCGGTAAAGGTCACGCCATCGACATCCGGGTGCGAGGTCAGGAAGGCCCCCGCCGAATCGGCGCCAAAGCCATGCACCACGTTGTACACGCCCGGCGGCACGCCGGCCTCGTTCATCACCTCGCCGAGCAGCGTGGCAGTGGCCGGGGTTTCCTCGGACGGCTTGACCACCACGGTGTTGCCGCAGGCCAGGGCCGGGCCGACCTTCCAGGTCATCAGCAGCAGCGGCAGGTTCCACGGACAGACCACGCCGATCACGCCGCGCGGTGCTCGCACGGCGTAGTTGACCGCCTTGCCGCCGTCCGGGGTGTCCATCACGAAGCTTTCGGTTGGTACGTTGCGGATCAGGTCGGCGAACACCTTGAAGTTGGCGGCGCCTCGCGGAATGTCGAGGTGCCCGGCCAGGTGTGCAGGCTTGCCGGTGTCGGCCACTTCGGCCGCGACGAACTCGGCGTGGCGACGCTCGATGCCCTCGGCGACCTTGTGCAGTAGCGCAGTACGCTGGGCAACCGTCATCGTCCCCCAAGGGCCTTTGAGGGCGGCACGGGCAGCGGCCACGGCGGCATCGACTTCGGCTTGCCCCGCTTCGTGGACGAGGCCGATGACACTGTTGTCGGCAGGGTTGCGGTTTTCGAAGGTGCGGGCACTGCTGACCCACTCGCCATTGATGAAATGACGAAACGTTTGCGCAGGCATGATCGGTAGTCCTCTGTTTTTTATTCGAATACGGTGTCGCTGGCTTCCGGATCGCCGACAGTGAGGTATTCCCACATCCGCTCGTAGATCCGCCCGCCACGGGTGGCGCGTTGCGCGCAGGCCTGGGCATCGAGCAACGGGCCGCGCTCGGCCAGGCCTGCGGCCTGCAGCTGCAGCTCGATGCGCGCGGCATCCTCCAGGTACCAGGTCAGGGTCAGCGCCTCGACCAGCGATTCGCCGGCGACGATGGCACCGTTGCCGCGCATGGCCAGGGCCTTGCCTTGGCCGAACAGCTCAGCCAGCGCGCTGGCCTGGACATCGTCACGCAGCAACTGGACGTCGTCCCACAGCGGGATCGACGGCTGGAAGTAACTGCCCATGCCGTGCCGCGGCATTGGCGTGAGACCGGCGCAGGACAGCGCCATCACCTGCGCCGGCATGCTGCGGATCACTGCGCCCAGGTCGGCGCGGCGGCGGTACAGCTGCTGGTGGATACGCACCTCGCCCAGCACACCGTCTGGCAGCGGCCCATGGACCGGCACCACGGTGCCCGGCTCACCCACGCCGATCAGGCCCATCGGACGCGCGGCACAGACCAGGAAGTACTCGGCGTCCAGGCGCAGGCTGCAATGCCCGTAGGCATGCGCCAGGCCGGCGCGGCCCAACGCGCGGGCCGCCATGCGCACCTGGCGTTGCTGCGCCTGGCTGGCAATCGGCTGGCCGCTCATGCCTTGAACTCCGGGATATCGGGTTTCGAACCCCAGGCGCAGTACGACGACGATACGCCGGGGAACTGCCGTGGCTGGTGGCTGGAGTCGTCTTCGGCGCGGATGTGGCTGACCCCGGTGGAATACTCGTAGGTCATGCCGTCCGGCCCTTCGAAGTACAGGAACACCGCACCCGAGGTCGGATGCCGACCCGGGCCGAAGAGGATCTTGATGTTGCGCTCGCGCAGGAAATAGTAGGCGCGCATCACGTCGTCAATGCTCTCGACCTGATGGTTGATGTGCTGCACCCCGGCGTGGCTGGAGGGGAACAGCGCGATCTTGTGGTGCACCTCGTCGATACGCAGCAGCGGCGCCTCGCCGATGCGATCGCTGACCCGTGCGTTGGCCAGGCGGGTCCAGAAATCCTCGTCGCGGCGGGCGTCGGTGGTGCGCAGGCCGATATGGCTGAAACCGGTGATGCCGGCGTCACGGCTGGGGAAGTAGCGGCTGCCGCTGGCGTGGGGGCGCAGCACCAGCTCGATGTTGTTGCCGCTGGGGTCCTTGAAACGGATCAGCTCGTTGACGTGGCGCACCTCGGCGTCTTCACGCGAGCCATGCACCACGCTGAAGGCATTGCGTTCGAGCAGCACGGCGGCGTGCTCCAGCTCGTCGCTGCTGGTGACCTCGAAGGCTGTGGTGGTTTCGCGCGGGTCGCCCTCGTAGTAGCACAGAGTGTGATCGCGGCTGTCGGAGCGAAAATACACCGCACCGTTGGCCTCGCGGGCCACCTGCAGACCGAGGATCTGCGTCGCGTAGCGGCGTGCATCGTCCAGGTTGGCGGTACCCAAACGCACGTAGCGGATATCGTGCAGGTTGATCATGGGTGGAGTCCCTTGGTTTTATTTTTGTCTGGACTCATCCTCGCAACCGGCGCTTAATCGCAGAAGCTAATTCTCGTTATTCGCACTATTTGATTTGGTTATAGAGATGCGCACCGACCTCAATCTGCTTCGCGTCCTGCTGGCCGTCTACGAAACCGGCAACGTCACCGCTGCGGCGAAACAGCTGGGCATCAGCCAGCCCGCCGCCAGCGCCGCCCTCGCCCGCCTGCGCCATTCGCTGCAGGATCCGCTGTTCATCCGCTCCGGTGCCGGCATGGAGGCCACGCCACGGGCCCAGGGCATCATCGAGCGCACCCGCGAAGTCATCGAAATCATCGACCGTGACATCCTCAGCAGCCCGACCTTCGACCCTGCCACCGCCGAAGACGAGTTCGTGTTCTGCCTGAGCGAGATCGGCGAGGTGGTGTTCCTGCCGTCGTTGTTCCAGAAGCTGCGCCAGCTCGCGCCACGCATTCGCCTGCGCACGCTCAGCCTGGCACCCGATGCGCTCACCGACAGCCTGCATGACGGCAAGGTCGATGCCGTGCTGGGTTACTTCCCCGACCTCACGGCCCCCAACATCTATCAGCAACGGCTGTTCTCCCACGACCTCACCTGCATGCTGCGCCGCGGCCACCCACTGGCCCGCGAGCGCCTGGCGCTCGAAGATTTCGCCCGCATGGAGCACCTGCAGGTGCGCGACGGCAGCCGCCGCCAGGAAATGTTCGAGGCGCACCTGAACGAAGCGGGGATCAAGCGCAACATCGTGCTCGAGACCTCGCACTACATGAGCGTGCCCTCGATCATCGAGCAATCCGACCTGGTGGTGGTGCTGCCACGCACCGTGGCCAATCTGTACCTGGATACCGTGAACGTGCAGATCGTCGAGCCGCCGGTGGAGATCCCGTGCTACGACCTCAAGCAGTTCTGGCACGCACGCTTCCAGCAGGCGCCACGCAGTGTGTGGTTGCGCAGGGTGATCAGCGAATTGTTTGCGCAGGGCTAGGCACGACGGATTCCCAAGCTCCAGCCACGCTAGCGACTCTGGCAAGGGCGCGCCCCGAGGGCTACCATGTGCAGCCTCTGGCGCGACCTTTTGCCGCGCCCTCGCCTGTAGCCTGAAAGCCGTCCCATGCCCTTCGAACTCACCGTAGAACCGCTTACCCTGTTGATCCTCGCCGCAGTGGCCTTCGTCGCCGGTTTCATCGATGCCATTGCCGGTGGCGGCGGCCTGCTCACCACCCCCGCCCTGCTCACCGCCGGCATGCCGCCGCACCTGGTGCTGGGCACCAACAAGCTCAGCTCGACCTTCGGCTCGGCCACCGCCGGGTTCACCTACTACCGGCGCAAGCTGTTCCACCCGGCGCAGTGGCGCCTGGCGATCGTCGGCACCCTCAGTGGCGCGCTGATCGGCGCGGTGATCGCGCACTACATGCCCGCCGAATGGCTGAACAAGATGCTGCCGGTGATCGTCTTCGCCTGTGGCGTGTACCTGCTGTTCGGCGGCACCCCCAAGGCGCCGCTGGATGCCGATGCACCGATCAGGAAAAAATGGCAGTTCCCCCAGGGTTTCAGCCTAGGTTTCTACGATGGCGTAGCAGGCCCCGGCACGGGTGCGTTCTGGACGGTAAGCACACTGCTGCTCTACCCCATCGACCTGGTACGTGCCAGTGGTGTGGCGCGCAGCATGAACTTCGTCAGCAACATCGCGGCGCTGACGGTGTTCGTGATTTCCGGGCAAGTGGACTACATCGTCGGCCTGGCCATGGGCGTGTCGGTAATGATCGGTGCATTCTTCGGCGCCCGCACCGCGATCAGCGGCGGTAGCAAGTTCATTCGCCCGGTGTTCATCACCGTGGTGCTGGCGCTGACCGTGCGCCTGGCCTGGCAGCACTGGTTCGGCCAGGCCTGAGCGGCCCAGACCTCAACTGGTTTAACCACGATAACAACCCCGTCGTGGTTGCACGCAGAACAGCCCTGATCAGGTCGGCAGCACCGGCTCTGCCAGCCCCAGACGCCGCGCCACGTACAGGTCGATCAGGTAGCGGGCGATGGAGCGCCCGGCGGGCAATGGCGGCAGGTCGTGCACGCTGAACCACTGGGCATCCTCGATCTCGTCAGGCTGCATGACGATCTCGCCGCCAGCGTACTCGGCGTGGAAGCCCAGCATCATCGAATGTGGGAACGGCCAGCACTGGCTGCCCACGTACTGGATATTCTTGACCTGCACCGCCACTTCCTCGCGCACTTCGCGCACCAGGCAATCCTCCGCCGACTCGCCCGGTTCGGCAAAGCCGGCCAGGGTGCTGTACACCCCGGTGACGAAGCGCGGCGAGCGCGCCAGCAGGATTTCGTCGCCACGGGTCACCAGCACGATCATGCTGGGCGAGATGCGCGGGTAGCTGCGCAGGTCGCAGGCCTGGCAATGCATCGCCCGCTCCCAGCGAATCTGCGTCATCGGCTGGCCGCAGCTGCCGCAGAAACGATGCTCGCGCGCCCAGGTGCCGATCTGTGCGGCGTAACCCAGCAGCTTGTAGGTGTCGAAGTCGCCTTCGAGCATGAACTGGCGCAGGCCGCGCCAGCTCATGCCCGGCAGTTCGCTGGCAGTGCGCAGCTCCAGGAGGAACACCGGTTCGCCGTCGAAATGACCGATACCGTGCTCGCAGAGCACGTCCAGCTCCTGGCGCTTGAGCCAGTCCCGCGAAAACAACGCACCGTTGTCATCCACCAGGAACCCCGCAGGGCTGCGGGCGACGGCCAGGCCGCCAGCGGTCTGCGGGTCGAGTACTGCGGTAGTCCAGCGTGCTGACATGTTCGGATCCCTTCAGGCGCGTGCGCCGTCGGGAAGTCAGTCGGCGAACGTCGGTTTCTGTTTGTTCATGTGGGCCGCCACCGCGACCCGCAGGTCTTCTGACTGCAGCATGGCGGCGTTCCAGGTGGCGATGTACTGCAGGCCATCGTCGATACGATGGTCGCGCATGTAGCTGATCATTTCCTTGGTGCCGGCCACGGCGATGGGCGATTTTCCTGCAATTTCCCGGGCGATGGCAAAGACACCGTCGAGCAATGCAGCCTGGTCGTCATAGACCCGGTTGACCAGGCCGATGCGCAATGCCTCGGTGGCGTCGATCATACGCCCGGTGTAGGCCAGCTCACGCATCATGCCGTCGCCGATGATACGTGGCAAACGTTGCAGGGTGCCGACATCGGCGGCCATGCCCATGTCGATTTCCTTGATCGAGAACTGCGCATCAGCGCTGCAATAGCGCATGTCGCACGCCGACACCAGGTCGATGGCCCCGCCGATGCAATAGCCCTGAATCGCCGCCAGTACCGGCTTGCGGCACTTGTCGACGGCCGTGAACGAGCTTTGCAGGCGCAGGATGGTGCGGCGCAGCAGGCGCGCATTGCGGCCGGCGTCCTTGCCCATCTGGCCGGCCAGCGAGGCCAGCATCATCAGGTCGATCCCCGAGCAAAAATGCTTGCCCGCGCCGCTGACAACCACCGCCCGCACCGCCTCGGTGTCGTCGATCCACTGGAAGATCTCGACGATTTCCTCCCAGAAGGCCGCGTTCATCGCGTTGATTTTTTCCGGGCGATTGATCTGTACATGGGCGATGTTGTCGGTCAGTTCGACCTTGAACGCGGTGTACTCGGTCACGGGCGGCACTCCTGTGGGGAAAGGGTTCACGCGCCGGACTATAACGCACCTGCAAGGCCGTGCTTATGCCAAAGGCGGGACTGATCGCCGCTGGTAACGAATGGGCTGTCGATTCACGCCTTGCCCGTTCGACCAATCTTCAGGAACCGCAGTGACCTATTCTTCCACTGCCCCGAACACCCCTCGCGAGGACATCCCCATGCGCACACTCATCGTTGCCGCGTTCGTCAGCCTGGACGGCGTCATGCAGGCCCCTGGCGGCCCGCAGGAAGACACCAGCCAGGGCTTCGGTTTTGGCGGCTGGCTCGTGCCCTATGCCGACGAGACCTTTGGCCGGGCCATGCAGACGCTGTTCAGCCAGCCCTTCGAACTGCTGCTGGGGCGGCGTACCTACGACATCTTTGCCGGCTACTGGCCCAAGGTAGACGCCGACTCGGACAACGCGCCCATGGCCGAGCTGTTCAACAAGGTGCCCAAGCACGTCGCCACCCACCACCCTGACACCCTCGACTGGCAAAACAGCCGCGCCCTGGGCGCTGATGTGATCCAGGCCGTCGGCGCGCTCAAGCAGCAGGACGGCCCGGCGCTGCTCACCCAAGGCAGCGCCGAACTGGTGCAGCAACTGTTGGCTGCCGGGTTGGTGGACGAGCTGCGCCTGTTGATCAACCCGGTGATGCTCGGGCACGGCAAGCGGCTGTTCGCAGACAACGCGCAACCGGCAGCGCTGAGCCTGGTCGAGTCCCTGAGCACGCCACGCGGGGTACTGCTCGCCCATTACCGGCGCAGTGGCGCGGTGCAGACCGGCAGCTTTGCCTGACACAGCGCCCAACCCGGGTTGTGCCCACCGGTGTGTCGCGTCTTAGAATAGGCCGACACTCTCTGGAAGCATTTCATATGGACCTGCTGTTCCTGGGCACCAGCGCCGGAGCGCCCACCAAGGCGCGCAATGTCAGCGCAACGGCCATCATCGACGCGAGCGGCAGCGGCTGGTATCTGGTCGATTGCGGCGAGGCCACCCAGCACCAGCTTCTGCACACGCCGTTGTCGGTGCGCGACCTGCGCGCGATCTTCATCACCCACGTGCATGGCGACCACTGCTTCGGCCTGCCCGGCCTGCTAGCCAGCGCCGGCATGTCCGGGCGCAGCGAGCCACTCGAGCTGATCCTGCCAACTGCCCTGCACGACTGGGTGCGCCTGAGCCTTTCGGTCAGCGACACCTACCTGCCCTTCGAGTTGCGCCTGCACGCTGCTGAAACCTTCGGCACCTGGAGCAACACCAGCCTGCAGGTCAATGCGGTCGAGCTGTCCCATCGGGTGCCGAGCCGTGGCTATGTGTTCACCGAGATCAACCCCGAGCCCCCCCTCGACATCCCGCGCCTGGAGGCCGACAGCATCCCGCGCGGCCCGTTGTGGGGCGAACTGGCCAAGGGCATTGCCGTGGTTCACGAGGGCCGCGCACTCGATCCACGGCACTACCTGCGCGCCTCTCGGCCTGCGCGACGGATCATCGTCTGTGGCGACAACGATCGCCCCGAACTGTTGGCAGAGGTTGCCAAGGGCGCGGATGTACTGGTGCATGAAGCGACCTTCACCCAGCCACTGATCGAACGCACCGGTGTCAGCTTCGGGCACAGCAGCGCCGAGGCGGTGGCGCGCTTCGCCCAGGCCGCCGGAGTGAAGAATCTCGTGCTCACGCACTTCAGCGCGCGCTACCAGGGCGATCCACGACGCAGCCCGTGCATCGACGACATTCACGCAGAAGCCCAGGCCCACTACGACGGTTGCTTGATCTTGGCGCGCGATCTCCAGCGTTATCACCTGGACCGAAACGGGCAGCTGGTACGCGAACAAAATACTTGAACGCGAAATTGCACTGAACCAACCGACCACCCGCGCGATCCTTCCCTAGGCGCAGCCAGCGTAAAAAATCGCTGGCTTTCATCGCCAACGACAAGGAGCCGCCATGACCACGACCGTCCACGACCCCTACCGGTGCACGCCCGGGCCGCTGCATGCGACCCTGCTGGCCGGCACCGTGCCGCTGTTTCTCGGGGCACTGATCAGCGACATCGCCTACTACCAGACCTTCCAGATCCAGTGGAGCAACTTCGCCGCCTGGCTCATCGCCGGAGGGCTGCTGTTCTGCGGCCTGGCCGTGCTGTTCGCGTTGGCCAACCTGGTGCGCGCCGAGCGCAAGGCCGGTCGCCCGGTGCTGTACGTGCTGCTGTTGGTGGTGACCTGGCTGCTGGGGCTGGTCAACGCCTTCGAGCACGCCAAGGATGCCTGGGCGGTCATGCCCTCAGGGCTGGTACTGTCGGTGATCGTCAGCGTGCTGGCCTGCATCGCCACCTGGGTCGGCCTGACCAACCTGCGCTCGGGAGGTGCAGCATGAAGACACCTCTTGCGCTGTCGATCCTGAGCATGAGCCTGCTGCTGGCCGCCTGCGGTGGTGAAGGCGAGGCCACCCAGGCCCGCGGGCCCGACCCGAAACTTCCGGCCCCCGAACGTGGCCTGCTGCCAAGCATGAAGATCGCCGAACCGGCACTGTGGGGCGAGCAGAAACCCAAGGTGCCGGACGGCTACAGCATCACGGCCATCGCCACCGACCTGAAGATCCCGCGCCAGACGCTGATCCTGCCCAACGGCGACATCATCGTGGCAGAAGGCCGTGGCGGCAATGCCGCCAAGCTCAAGCCCAAGGACGTGATCGCCAGCCAGATCAAGGCCAAGGGCAACACCCAGGTGAAAAGCGGCAATCGCCTCACGCTGCTGCGCGATGCCGATGGTGACGGCCGCTACGAAGTACAGACGGTGTTCGCCGACAACCTCAACGCCCCCTACGGCCTGGCGTTTGCCGATGGAAAGTTGTACGTGGCCAATCAGGACGCACTGGTGCGCTTCGACTACACCGAAGGCCAGACCAAGGCCGACGGCCCGCCGACCACGCTCACCGAGCTGCCCTCGGCGATCAACCACCACTGGACCAAGGCGCTGACCATCAGCGAGGACGGGCGCTACCTGTACGTGGGCATCGGCTCGAACAGCAACATCACCGAGCGTGGCATGGAAGTGGAGATCGACCGCGCGATGGTCTGGCAGATCGACGCCCAGACCGGCGCCCACAAGCCCTACGCGACCGGCCTGCGCAACCCCACGGCGCTGACCATCCAGCCTGATTCGGGGCAACTGTGGGCGGTGGTCAACGAACGTGACGAGCTGGGGCCGGACCTGGTGCCGGACTACCTGACTTCGGTGCGCGAAGGGGCCTTCTACGGGTGGCCCTGGAGCTACTGGGGGCAGAACGTCGATACCCGCGCGCAACCGCAGAACCCGGAGAAAGTCGCCGCTGCGATCAAGCCGGACTACAGCCTGGGTTCGCACGTCGCCGCACTGGGCGTGGATTTCTCCCTGCCGGCGATGGGCGAAAAGTTCGCCAACGGTGTGTTCGTGGGTGAACACGGCAGTTGGAACCGACCGAACCCTGTCGGCTACAAGGTGATCTTCGTGCCGTTCAGCAACGGCAAGCCAGCGGGTGAGCCAATCGACTTCGCCACCGGTTTTCGGGGTGAGGATGGCAAGACACGCGGCCGCCCGGTGGGGGTGACAGTGGATCCGAAAGGCGCGCTGATCATCGCCGACGACCTGGCCAATACTGTGTGGCGGGTGACGCGTAATCAGTGATGCGTTAAATCAAGGCCAGCCCGCCCCCACAGGGGGATGGCTGGCCTTGAGGTTTTGAACCACACCTGCCATGGCCTTGAAATCTGGCGCCATCTCACCCCTGCCGCGCCTAAACCACCAAGCCTACCCGTCCAGTACCACCACCGATGCCTCCAGCAAACGCAGCGACATCGCCCCCCCAACAGCCAGACCCCGTCCCTGATCACGATCTGACGGAACGTTCGCAAAGCAACACTCCCGCCTGTGAAAGCGATATTTTTTTCTGTAACGAAAATGTAATATTCGCTTTCGCAGATAAAACAACAACGTTGGAGTACCCCGATGTTTGCCTTCTTCCGCCCCGCCGTGCACCGGGCGCCGCTGCCCGCTGAACAGGTCGACAGTACCTATCGCCGCCTGCGCTGGCAGATCTTCGCCGGCATCTTCTTCGGTTATGCAGGCTATTACCTGCTGCGCAAGAACTTCTCCCTGGCCATGCCTTACCTGATCGACGAGGAAGGCTACACCCGCGGCCAGCTCGGTCTGGCAATCTCGGCCATCGCCATTGCCTACGGCCTGTCCAAGTTCCTCATGGGCCTGGTGTCCGACCGCTCCAACCCCCGTTACTTCCTGCCCTTCGGCCTGCTGGTGTCGGCAGCGGTGATGTTCGTGTTCGGATTCGCGCACTGGGCGACTTCCAGCGTCACCATCATGTTCATCCTGCTGTTCATCAACGGCTGGGCCCAGGGCATGGGCTGGCCGCCGAGCGGACGAACCATGGTGCACTGGTGGTCGCAGAAGGAGCGCGGCGGCGTGGTGTCGGTGTGGAACGTGGCACATAACGTGGGTGGCGGCCTGATTGGCCCGCTGTTCATCCTCGGCCTGGGTTGGACCAACGACTGGCATGCCGCCTTCTATGTACCGGCCGCCGTGGCGGTGCTGGTGGCCGTGTTCGCCTTCGTCACCATGCGCGACACCCCGCAATCGGTGGGCCTGCCGCCGATCGAGGAGTACAAGAACGACTACCCCGAAGGCTACGACGCCAGCCACGAACAGGAATTCAGCGCCAAGCAGATCTTCGTCAAGTACGTGCTGCGCAACAAGATGCTCTGGTACATCGCCCTGGCCAACGTGTTCGTCTACCTGCTGCGCTACGGCGTGCTCGACTGGGCGCCGACCTACCTCAAGGAGGCCAAGCACTTCACCGTCGACAAGACCTCCTGGGCCTACTTCTTCTACGAGTGGGCAGGCATCCCCGGCACCCTGCTGTGCGGCTGGATGTCGGACAAGATCTTCCGTGGCAATCGCGGCCTGACCGGCATCGTGTTCATGGCCCTGGTCACCGTCGCCACCCTGGTGTACTGGCTCAACCCACCGGGCAACCCGACCGTCGACATGATCGCGCTGTTCTCCATCGGCTTCCTGATCTACGGCCCGGTGATGCTGATCGGCCTGCAGGCGCTGGAGCTGGCGCCGAAGAAAGCCGCCGGCACCGCCGCCGGGTTCACTGGCCTGTTCGGCTACCTGGGCGGCTCGGTCGCAGCCAGTGCGGCGATGGGCTACACCGTCGACCACTTCGGCTGGGACGGCGGCTTCGTGCTACTGGTCGGTGCCTGCCTGTTGTCGATCGCCTTCCTGCTGCCGACACTGCGCCACACTCAGGTTGCCAGCAGCCGCCGCGAAGCGGTGGTGTGATCGGCTGATATAACGCCCGCGGCAAACAACAAGGCCGGTGACATGCTTTGTCACCGGCCTTGTTGTTTCTGCTGCAGGAAAGTTGCCCGCTACCCTTCCAGGCGCGCTGAAATCAGTGCGCAAAAAAATAGCTCTTCGCCACCCGTCATTAAATACCAGGCATAAAAAAGCCGCCTGAAACCAGGCGGCAAACAACCAAAGGGCGATAAAGTGGAGCCCACCCAGGAGGTGCTCTAGCACGGGGGATGTCCTGAGTGCACGAATACTTTATCGGGGCCGACTTTAACCCCATAGTCACTCGATACTGCAATCAAAAACCGTGATTTCGATTATCAACGAAACACAATGGCATGCGCGGCGCGGCATTTGTTACTAGTAGCCCGGCATCAATACCGGCTACACCCTTACAACAATTACATTCCTTTACCCAGACACCTGCCTCAACAATTCCAACCAAGGGGTATGACATGTCGCCATTCCGACTCTCCATGCTGAGCGCGGCACTGCTGTGCGCGCCGTTGCAAGCCGCATTCGCCGAAGCCGTTTCGAGCCAGTCCGAAGCCAAGGGATTCTTCGAAGGCAGCGAGCTGAATGCACGCCTGCGCAACTACTACTTCAACCGTGATGGCAAGTCGCAAGGCCCGGATCGCCGCGACTGGACCCAAGGTTTCATCCTCAACTACAGCTCCGGCTTCACCCAGGGTACCGTGGGCTTCGGCGTCGAAGCGTTCGGCCACCTGGCAGTCAAGCTCGACGGCGGCAAGGGCACCTCCGGCACCGGCAACCTGCCCGTCAGGGACAACGGCTCACCCGAAGACGACTATGGCCGTGCCGGGGGCGCGCTGAAGGTGCGCATCTCCAAGACCGAACTGCGCTGGGGCGACCTGCAACCAACCGCACCGGTGTTCGCCGCCGGCGGTACGCGCCTGCTGCCGCAAACCGCCACCGGCTTCAACCTGCTCAGCAGCGAGATCAAGGGGCTGGACCTGGAGGCGGGCCACTTCACCGGCGGCAACGGCCCGGTCACCACCAACGGCGACCATGGCCTGTGGGCCTCCTACGCCAATATCCAGGCTGACAGCATCGACTACATCGGCGGCAAATACGCAGTCAACGACGCCCTGTCGGTGTCGCTGTACGGCTCCAAGCTGCAGGACATCTGGCGCCAGTACTACGGCAACGCCAACTACATCCTGGCGCTGGCCGACGACCAGTCGCTGAACTTCGACTTCAACCTCTACCGCACCAATGACGACGGTCGCGCCGACGCCGGTGCGATCAACAACACCACCTGGTCGTTCTCCACCGCGTACAGTTTCCTATCGGCGCATACCATCACCCTGGCCTACCAGAAAGTGCACGGCGACACCCCGTTCGACTACGTCGCCTTCGGCATCAACGGCCCGGGAGACACCGGTGACGGGATCTTCCTGGCCAACTCCATCCAGTACTCGGACTTCAACGGGCCAGAGGAAAAATCATGGCAGGTGCGCTACGACCTGGACATGAACACCTTCGGTGTGCCGGGCTTGAGCTTCATGGCCCGCTACGTCAACGGCCATGGCATCGACGGCAGCAAGATGGCCGCGGACAGCAAGTACCTGGGCTATGGCTATGGCGAGGATGGCAAGCATCATGAGACCAACCTCGAAGCCAAGTACGTGGTGCAGTCCGGCCCCGCCAAGGACCTGTCGGTGCGCCTTCGCGAGGCGATCCATCGGGGCAATGCCGACCAGGCCGAAGGGGATGTCAACGAGTTCCGGGTGATCGTCGACTACCCGCTGTCGATTCTCTGACCGCGACGTCAGTGCCGGCCCTATCGCGGGCAAGCCCGCTCCCACAGGTCGCCACTGGCCCTTGCAGGAGCGGGCTTGCCCCGCGATGAGGCCGGCACTGAAATCCATCAAACCCTGAACACTCCATCACCGCCCCAGAAACACATACCGCGCGCTGTACGGTTCAACGTGCAGCGCGCCTTCCCGTGTGCAGCTTCCGGCAAACTTGCCACCCTGGGTATCGAGCCGCTGCACCTCGTCCACTCCACTCAACACGCCCTGCCCCTGGTGGCTGGCAACCTCCAGTTGCAACAGCGCAATATCCTGCTCGCCCGCGCCCGGCGCCTGGGCGACCACCTTGGCACTCACCCGGCTGCCATCGTCCATCTCCCAGGACGGCCCGACAAAGTGATGGCCGACGGTCTTGCCGCCAAGGGTGAGGGTGGCCAGCGGTTCGCGAAATGCCCACTTCAACTGCCCGGTTTCATCGGCCCGGCAGTCATAGACCTGCACCCCCACGGCCTGCACCGCGAGGATCTCGGCCTTGCCCGGCGCGACGGTGAAGCTGGCCGGCGCCGCGCCAGCGAGCAGTGGCACGGCCAGGGCGCAGACGCCGAGGAAAGCGCGGCGGCGTTGCGGGGTGGTGCATGAGGTCGGGTGCATGGTGTTTTGCCTGTGATCAATGGGGACCTCTACACAACAAGCCAGCCCACCCGTTTATTCCCGCTGTATCTACCGGCCCTATCGCGGGACCA
>NZ_VZZS01000038.1:0-102047 GCF_009650575.1 Pseudomonas sp. MNR3A
TGATCGAGTACATGGGGCGTATCGACCATCAGGTGAAGATTCGCGGGCTGCGCATCGAGCTGGGCGAGATCGAAGCACGGCTGATGGAGCAGAACGAAGTACGCGAAGCGGTGGTGCTGGCGGTGCCGGGTGCCGGTGGCCTGCAACTGGCGGGTTATCTGGTGCCAAGCACGCCAGTGGCGGACGACGCGGCGTCCGAGGCCTTGCGCGCCACGCTGCGAGAGCGCCTGGGCGCGGTGCTGCCGGACTACATGGTGCCGGTGCACCTGCTGCTGCTCGAGCAACTGCCGCTGAGCCCCAACGGCAAGCTGGAACGTCGTGCGCTGCCGCACCCTGCGGTCGGCCAGTCGAAACAGGCCTATGTCGCGGCGCAGAGCGCCGTGGAAAAGACCCTCGCCGGGATCTGGCAGGACGTGCTCAAGCTGGAGCAGGTCGGGGTCAACGACAACTTCTTCGAACTGGGTGGCGACTCGATCATCTCCATCCAGGTGGTCAGCCGCGCGCGGCAGGCCGGTATCCGCTTCACCCCCAAGGACTTGTTCCGCCACCAGACCATCCAGGGCCTGGCCGGTGCAGTGCGCATCGAGGCCGGGGGCCAGGAGGCCGAGCAGGGGCCGGTGACTGGCCGGGCGGGGCTGCTGCCGATCCAGCAGGCGTTCTTCGCCTTGCCGCTGGCGCAGCGCGCACACTGGAACCAATCGGTGTTGCTGCAGCCGACCCGGGCGTTGGACGCCGATGCCCTGGAGCGCGCCTTGCAGGCGCTGCTGGTGCAGCATGACGCGCTGCGTCTGGGCTTCACCGAGGTGGACGGGCAGTGGCAGGCACAATTCCGTGAGGTGACCACGGTCGGTACGTTGCTGGAGCGGGTCGAGGGGATACAGCCCGACGCCCTGCAAGCCCTGGGTGAGCGGGTGCAGCGCAGCCTCGACCTGGCCGACGGCCCGCTGGTCCGCGCCGTGCTGGTCACCCTTGCCGACGACAGCCAGCGCCTGTTGCTGGTGATTCACCACCTGGTGGTCGATGGCGTGTCGTGGCGGGTGTTGTTCGACGACCTGCAAAGCGCCTACCAGCAGAGCCTGGCTGGCCAGGCACCGGACCTCGGGCCACGCACCAGCTCGGTCAAGGCCTGGGCCGAGCGCCTGGAAAGCTATGCGCACAGCGAGCAGGGCCAGGCGGAGCTTGCGTACTGGGAGCGTCTGCGCGAGGTGCAGGTGCACTGGCCTGTAGCCGCGCCGACGCAACCTTTGCTCAATCGCGACGCCGCCACGGTGCAGGTGCGCCTGGACGCGGCCCTGACCCGACAATTGCTGCAGCAGGCGCCTGCGGCCTATCGCACCCAGATCAACGACCTGTTGATGACGGCCCTGGCGCGCACCCTGGTGGCCTGGACCGGTGACGAGCACGCCCTGGTGCAACTGGAAGGGCACGGGCGCGAAGCCTTGTTCGACGACATCGATCTGACCCGTACCGTCGGCTGGTTCAGTTCGATGTTCAGCGTGTGCCTGACGCCGGCTGCCGAGCTGGGGGCCTCGATCAAGCAGGTCAAGGAGCAACTGCGCGCCATTCCGCATCGCGGCGTCGGTTTCGGGGCGCTGCGTTACTACGGCGAGCCGCAGGTGCGTGCGCTGCTCGCGGCATTGCCGCAGCCGCGGGTGACCTTCAACTACCTGGGCCAGTTCGACGGCAGTTTCGCCGTGGACGACGGTGCGCTGTTCACCCCGGCAAACGAGTCTGCGGGGGCGGAGCAGGGCGAGGATGCACCGCTGGGCAACTGGCTGACGGTCAATGGCCAGTTGTATGGCGGCGAGCTGAGCCTGAACTGGATCTTCAGCCGAGCGCAGTTCGCCTCCGACGAGATCCAGGCCCTGGCCGAGCGCTACATCGAGCAGCTTGGCGCGTTGGTGCGCCACTGCGTGGAACTGCCGGTGCGCGGCGCGACGCCTTCGGACTTCCCGCTGTGCGGGCTCGATCAGGCCCAGCTCGAGCGCTTCCCCGGCCTGCTGGAGCAGGTCGAGGACATCTACCCGCTATCGCCGACCCAGCTGGGCATGCTGTTCCACACCCAGGAATCGGCGGCCAACCTGTACATCAACCAGACCAGCATCGAGGTCAAGGGTCTCGACGCCGAGGCGTTCATCGCCGCCTGGGCGCAGGTGGTGGCGCGCCACGAGATCCTGCGTACCGGCTTCTGGACCGCCAGCCACCTGGCCGAGCCGCTGCAGGTGGTCTACCGCCAGGGCAGCCTGCCGGCGCGCTGCCTGGACTGGCGCGAGCGCACCGTCGAGCCAGGCGCCTTGCAGGCGCTGGCCGATGAGGATTGTGCACGTGGCTTCGAGCTGCTCGAGGCGCCGCTGGCGCGCCTGAGCGTGGTGCGCCTGGATGACGACACCACCCAACTGATCTGGACCAGCCACCATATCCTCATGGACGGCTGGTCCAATTCGCGCCTGATGGGCGAGGTCTTCGAGTGCTATGCCGGGCATCCGCTGCCCACCAAGCGCGGGCATTTCCGCGACTATATCGGTTGGTTGCGCGCGCAGCCGGCGGCGCGCCAGGAAGCCTTCTGGCGCGAGCGCCTGGCAGGCCTGGAGGGGCCGACCAGCCTCAGCAGCAGCCTGCCGTTGCCGGCCGATGCGCAGGCTGAAGGCCATGCGGCGCTGTACCTGGACTGGGATGCCGCACGCACCCAACGCCTGCGCGAGGTCGCCCAGCAATTGCGGGTGACCCCCAACACGCTGGTGCAGGCGGCCTGGCTGTTGCTGTTGCAGCGCCATACCGGGCAGCAGACCGTGTGCTTCGGCGCCACGGTGGCCGGGCGCCCGGCGGAGTTGGCAGGCTCGGGTGAGATGCTTGGCCTGTTCATCAACACCTTGCCGATCGTCCAGACCCTGTCCGACCAGCAGCCGCTGGACCAATGGCTGCAGGCCCTGCAGGCCTGGAACCTGGAGGTGCGCGACCACGAGCACACGGCGTTGGCCGATATCCAGCGCTGGGCCGGGCAGGGCGCCGGTGGCCTGTTCGACAGCATCATCGTGTTCGAGAACTACCCGGTGGACGAGCGCCTGGCCCAGGCCCAGGACCAGCAGTTGCAGTTCGGCCAGGTGAGCACGCGTGACGTGACCAACTACGCCATGGACCTGGCGGTGCACCTGGGCACGACCCTGAAGATCGAGTTCCTCTATCTGGTCGGGCGTTTCACGCCGGCCAGCGTCGAGCAGATCCTCGCCAGCTTCGAGACCTTGCTGCAGGCGATGCTCGACCAGCCGCAGGCCCGGCTTGGCAATCTCGGTTTGCTCGATCAGGCCGGACAGCGCCAGTTGCTCGAGGCCAACCGCCTGGGCGGACAGGCGCCGACGGCGCTGCTGGGCGAGCAGATCGCCCGCCACAGCCGTGAGCGTCCGACGCAGGTCGCGCTGGTGTGTGCCGGTCGCCAGTTGACCTACGCCCAACTCGAACAGCGGGCCAGCCGCCTGGCCGAGTTGCTGGTGGCGCAAGGTGTCGGCCCGGAAGTGCGGGTGGGCGTGGCCCTGCAGCGCTCGGTGGACATGGTGGTGGCGTTCTACGCGGTGATGAAGGCCGGTGGCGCCTACGTGCCGCTGGACATCGACTACCCCCGCGAGCGCCTGGACTGGATCCTGCAAGACAGCAACGCTGCCCTGATCCTCACCGAGCACAGCGTGCAGGCACGCCTGCCGCAGCGCGAGGGGGTGAACTGGCTGCCCCTCGACAGCCTTGACCTCGATGCTGCGGGCATCACCCGTGGCGCCGCGACGGTGTCGCCCGACAACCTGGCCTACCTGATCTACACCTCGGGTTCGACCGGCAAGCCCAAGGGCGTGGCGGTGACCCACGGGCCACTGGCCATGCATTGCGCGGCGATTGCCGAGCGCTACGAGATGGACGCGCGCACCCGCGAGCTGCTGTTCATGTCGTTCGCCTTCGACGGCGCCCAGGAGCGCTGGCTGTCGACCCTGAGCAATGGTGGCTGCCTGGTGATCCGCCCGGGCGAGCTGTGGACGCCTGAACAGACCTGGCAAGCGCTGCATGCCGAGCGCATCGACATCGCCTGCTTCCCGCCGGCCTACCTGCAGCAACTGGCCGAGTACGCCGAAGGCCGCGAGCCGCCGGCAGTGCGCATCTACTGCTTCGGTGGCGATGCGGTGGCCCAGGCCAACTACGACCTGGTGCGCCGCAACCTGCGCCCGCAGGCGCTGACCAATGGCTACGGCCCGACCGAAACCGTGGTCACGCCGTTGCTCTGGCGTGTCGCAGCCAGCGAACCGTGCGAGGCGGTGTACGCACCGATCGGCACCCGCGTCGGCGAGCGCACCCTATATGTGCTGGATGCTGCGCTCAATCCGGTGCCGGACGGGGTTGCCGGTGAGCTCTACATCGGCGGTGAAGGCCTGGCGCGGGGTTACCATCAACGTCCGGACGTGACGGCCGAGCGTTTCGTCTGTGACCCGTTCGCAGAGGCAGGCGGGCGTCTGTACCGCACTGGCGACCTGGTGCGCCGTCGTGCCGATGGCGTGTTCGACTACCTCGGCCGCCTCGACAACCAGGTCAAGGTGCGCGGTTTCCGTATCGAGCTGGGCGAGATCGAGGCGCGCCTGCGTGGGCGGGCCGAGGTGCGCGATGCCGTGGTGGTCGCGCGGGAGGTCAATGACAGCAAGCAACTGGTCGCCTACGTGGTGGCCGAGGCGGATGACAACCTGGCCGAAAGCCTGCGTGCGCACCTGGCCGATGAGCTGCCGGACTACATGGTCCCGGCACAGATCATCCTGCTCGCGGCGCTGCCGCTGAGCGCCAATGGCAAGCTCGACCGCAAGGCCCTGCCTGACCCGCAGTTCAAGGCGCGTGAGCACGTGCCGGCCAGCACCCCGCAGGAATTGGCGCTGGTGCGTATCTGGCAGGAAGTGCTGGAGCTCGACCAGGTCGGGATCACCGACAACTTCTTCGAACTGGGCGGCGACTCGCTGCGCGTGCTCAAGGTGCTGGGCAAGGTCCGTGCGGCACCTGAGCTGGGCCTGAGCCTGAAGCTGCGCGACATCATGAGCAAACCGACCATCGCCCAACTGTGCGGCAGCGAACGCAAGCTGCAGGCGCCGGATCCGCTGTTGGCGCTCAACCGTATCGTCGACGGCAGCTCGCCGCTGTTCTGCCTGCATGCCGGCTTCGGCACGGTGTTCGACTACGAGCCGCTGGCCCGCCACCTGGATGGGCAGTGCACGGTCTATGGCCTGCAATGCCGCATGCTGCTGGACCGCGAGTGGCAGGACAGCTCGTTGGCGGCAATGGCCGGCGACTACGCCCAGGTCGTGCTGCGCAAGCAGCCCGAAGGGCCGCTGCGGCTGTTGGGCTGGTCGCTGGGTGGGCCGTTGGCGGTGCTGGTGGCCGCCGAGCTGATCCGGCTTGGCCGCGAAGTCAGCCTGCTGGGGTTGGTGGACAGTTACCTGCCGGGGCTGGCCGCACCGGGCGGCGACTGGCGTGACGACTTCCACGGTTTCGTGGCGGTCACCCTGGGCGATGCGCCCGCAGCGGCGCTCGACCCCGCAACGCTGACGCAACTGGACGCCGATGCGTTGGCGGTGCAGATCGGGCAATTGCGCGAGCAGGGCGGCACCTCGCAGGTGTATGCCCGGATCGAGGCACAGGACCTGGCCCACACCTTCGTCGTGGCCATGCGCTTGAAAGCCCTGGGTGAAGCCTTGCAAAGCCTGCCTGCGGTGGCGGCCGAGGCGCGCTGCTGGTGGGGCGAAGGCGTCGGCAGTCGCGAGCGTGCCAGTTTCGAGGCGGCGCTTGGGCAGTGCCAGGCCAGTGCGGTGTTGGCGGCAGGGCACTTCGAATTGCTGCAGCACCCCAGCGTACTGGCGGATCTGCGCGACAGCCTGGCACCGACGTTCAGTCATTGAAACCTCGGGCGCCCGCCGTTAAGGCGGGCGCCCGTATCGCGTCTTCCGAGGATTTTCCCAATGTCTCTGCATCCTGACCTGGCCGGTTTTCTCGAACTGGTCGAACTGGGCCGACTGACCGGTGCCAGCCAACCCATGCACCAGATGAGCGTCGAGCAGGCCCGCGCCGAATTCGAACGCAGCTCCCAGGTGCTCGACCCGAGCCCGCCTGATGACCTGCAGGTCGAGCACCTGCAGATGGTGGATGGCGAAGGTCAACCGCTGTCGGCACGGTTGTACCGTCGGCAGTCGCCGGTGGACGGTCTGCAGCCGGTGCTGTTGTATTTTCACGGTGGCGGCTATGTGGTCGGCAGCCTGGACTCCCACGATGCGGTATGTCGCCGCCTGGCGATGTGCAGCGATTTTGCGGTACTCGCGCCAGCCTACCGCCTGGCGCCGGAAGCACCCTTCCCGGCGGCTGCGGACGATGCCCTGGCCAGTGCCCGCTGGCTGGTGGAACACGGCGAGGCGCAGCGCCTGGATGCCCGCCGGGTGGTGGTCAGTGGCGACAGCGCCGGGGCCAGCCTGGCCATCGTCGTCGCCGCTATGGCCGCGCAGCAGCCGGAGGAGGCGCTGTTGCGTCCGTTGGCGCAGTTGCTGTTTTATCCGGTCACCGACATCAGCTGCCAGCGGCCGTCCCATGGGAAATATGCCGAGGGTTACCTGCTCGAGAGCGAAACCCTGGAGTGGTTCTACCGGCATTACGTGCGTGACGCATCGCAGCGCCTCGATTGGCGGGTGTCGCCGTTGCACCTGACGACGCTCGAAGGGCTGGCGCCCACCTGGATGGCCCTGGCCGGGCATGATCCGTTGCTCGATGAAGGTGTTGCCTGGGCGCATGCGCTGGAAAAGGCCGGCGTGTCGCTGCAGTGGCGAGTGGAAGAGGCACTGACCCACGATTTCCTGCGGATGCAGGGGATGGTCGAGGCCGTGGAGGGGATTTATGCCGAAGTGGGGCGCTGGTTGAAGGCGGTCGGCGCAGGTTGTCAATCAAACGGTAATATCTGATAGCCATATTGGCCGGCCATCAACAATCACAATGGTCGCCCCAACATGCATTTCACGCCGCACCGTCTGGCCCTGTGTGTCGCCCTGGCCAGTGCTGCCCTGGCCGCCAACGCCACCGATTACCAGGTTGGCAATGCCAGTACCAGCACGCTGGAACTCAAGAAGGGCGACACGCTCAAGGTGACGCCGACCGGCAGCATCGTCTCGGGTGCCGACGACGGGGTGATCCTGCCCAAGCAGACCAGTGGCACCACGGTCAGCGTCGACAATGCCGGGATCATTCGCTCCACCGTGGCCCGTGGTATCGATACCAAGGATGGCGGCACCGACCAGAGCTTCTTCGTCATCACCAACCGTGCCGGGGCGCTGATCCAGGGTACCAACGACGGTATCCGTTTCCAGACCAACCCCAGCGCGGGCGGCAGCCTCAAGATCAGCAACGCCGGGACCATCGAGTCCATCACCGATGGCCAGGCCATCGATCTGGAGGCCCTCAACAACCCAGGCTTCAGCACCACCCTGGTGAACGAGGCGAGCGGCGTGATCCACGCCGTGGGCAACGACGCGATCAAGACCGGCTCCAACGCCACCATCACCAACTACGGGCGTATCTATACCGACACCGCGCCCCAGGATGCCAAGGGCCTGGACCAGAAATACGACGGCATCAAGATCGGCACTTCGACCGGCGTCACCGTGTACAACTACGGCAGCATCAGTGCTGACCGTCACGGCATCGACCTCAAGACCGACGCCACCCTCTACAACTATGCCGGTGCCAGCGTCACCGGGCGCAACGGCTCGGGCTTCGGCTCCGACGGTACCGGCACTGTGTACAACTGGGGCACCATCACCGGTGCCATCGCCGACGGCAAGATCAATGGCGATGGCGATGGCGTCGATATCGACTTGATCGGCCACATTTACAACGCCGGCACCATCCAGGGCCTGGGCGCCAAGGGCGTGGACAGCGGCGGGAGGCCCAACGGCAGCGAAGGCATCGCCATGGGCGGCGGTACGGTCACCAACACCAGCACCGGCCTGATCCGCAGCGTCGACAACGGTATTTTGGTGGACGACGGTGCCGAAGGTTCGGGTGTCGGCGCCACCACCATCGACAACGCCGGCACCATTCGTGGTGAGCGTGGCTTCGGCATCAAGCTGATCGGCAACTTCGATGACACCGTGATCAACAGCGGCACCATCAGCGGCGGCAACGGCCTGGCATTGAGCATGGGCGGCGGCGACGACCGCCTGATCGTGCGTACCGGTGGGGTGTTCAATGGCCTGGTGGATGCGGGCGATGGCGTCGATACGCTGCAGCTCGAGGGCAGTGGCCAGTTCGGCAACAGCGCCAACTTCGAGAAGCTGTTGGTCTCCGGGGGCACCTGGACGCTGAGCAGCGTCAACGATTTCAGCCAGGGTGGCGAGATCACCCAGGGCGCGGCGCTGGTCAACCAGGGCAGCGTGCTCGGCAGTTTGCGGGTAGACCGGGGGGCGACCTACGCGGGCGGTGGTGTGGTCGGTGGCCTCGACGTCAGGGGCACGATGCTGACCAACACCGGGCTGGGCGTGGCCACGGTCAAGGGCGACCTGAAGTTCGATTCGGGCGCCAGCCTGGTCTATGGCGTCAACGCCGACGGCAGCAGCGCGCCGATCACCGTCACCGGTACCGCCAATCTGGGCGGTGCCACCCTGCGCATCCAGCCGACGCCTGGCCAGTATCCCTGGCAGAGCCAGTACACCGTGCTCAACGCCGGTGCGATCAACGGCACCTTTGGCCAGGTCACCAGTGACTACGCCTTCCTCACCCCGAAACTGAGCTATAGCAGCCAGTCGGTGGGCCTGACCTACACCCGCAACGATGTCGCCTTCGACCAGTTCGCCCGCAGCGCCAACGCTGGCGTTGCGGCGCGCAGCCTGGCCAGCCTGGGCAGCGGCAGTGCGCTGTACAGTGCGCTGCTCAATACCTCGAACGCCAGCGCAGGCAATGCCATCGAGCAGCTGTCGGGCAGCAACACCGCCAACCTCGCTGCGGCCACCCTGGCCGGTAGCGCCCAGGTGGGCAGCACCATGCTCGGCGCCTTGCAGTCGATGGGCAGCAATGCCGGGTTGCTGGTGGGCCTGGATCAGCAGGACACCCCGGTGCTCGCTGCCACCGGCCTGCCCCAGGGCGTGCGCAACCTCAACGACCCGAACGCCCAGGGGCGAGTGTGGGGCCAGGCGCTGGGCAGCTACGGCAAGGTCGATGGCAGCCACGGCGCCAGCAGCCTGGAACAGCGCACCGGCGGCGCGGTGATGGGCCTGGACTGGGCGGTGGGCAGCGACTGGCGCCTGGGCGTGCTGGGCGGCTACTCGCGCACCCGTCTGGACGCCAGCGGCCTGGACGGCAAGGTGCGCAGCTGGCATGCCGGCGTCTACGCCCAACGCCAGAGTGGCCCGCTGGCCCTGCGCCTGGGCGCGGCGTACAGCAGCCATGACGGCGACAGCAAGCGCAGCGTGGCCTTCGATGGCTTCGATGAGCGCCTGAAGGGCAACTACGATGCCGACAGCCAGCAGGCCTTCGCCGAGCTGGGCTATGCCCTGGGCAGCGGGCGCCTGAGTGCCGAGCCTTTCGCCAACCTGGGCTACCAGCGCTATCACCGCGACAGCTACCGCGAGAAGGGCGGCGATGCTGCGTTGGCGGTGGATGCCGACACGCAGGACAACGTCACCAGTACCTTCGGCGTGCGCATCGCACACCTGGGGCAACTGGACAACGGCATGAGCCTGACGCCCCGCGCCAGCCTGGGCTGGCGCCACACCTATGGCAACCTCGACACCCGCACGCGCCAGGCGTTCCTGGCCGGCGGCGATGCGTTCAGCGTCCAGGGCAGTGCGCTGGACCGTGACAGCCTGGTCGTCGAGGCCGGGCTGGAGCTGGGACTCAGTGCACGGCAGAGTGTGGGCCTGGGCTACAACGGCGAGTTGGGCAGCAATGCGCGTAATCACGCCGTGATGGGGCAATGGCAGTTGAAGTTCTGATCGCCCGTCGATGCACTTGAAGCCGGGGCCGCAAGGGCCCCGGCAGCGTTTCAGCGCAGGTCGTGCTCCAGCGACTTCCACAGCTCGAGCATGGTCGGGTTGCTGTTGCCGATCGAGCGGAATGACCAGATTTCCAGTTCCGCGCTCCACTCGTCCCCGCCTGCGCGCACCAGCCGACCGCTGGCCAGTTCCTCCTCGACCGCCGACTCCGGCAGCCAGGCGATGCCATAGCCTTCGCGGGCCATGCGCATCAGGTGCATGGCCATGTCGGCTTCGTAGAAGCGCTTGAGGTGAGGTTGCGCGTTGCCCTGCAGCAGCACATCCACCACCCGCCCGAGAAACGAGGTAGAGGTGTAGGCGAGGTAGGGGATGGGCTTGCCCGCTGCCCCCGGCAGGGCGAACAGCGGGCGCCCATCTGCGTCGGGCGCCGACACCGGGAAGAAGGCATCGCTGCCCAGGCGCAGGCCGACGAACTTGTCACGGTCGAGGATGATCGGTGCACGCGCGTGGCTGTAGCCGATCATCAGGTCGCAGCTGCCTTCGGCCAGGGCGATGACCGCCTCCTGCACGTTGGCGGCCAGCACCCGCGCATTGAAGTAGCCGTAGCGGCGCTGGAAACCGGCGAACCAGGTGGGCAGGAAGGTCATCGACAGGGTGTGCCCGGCCACCACCTGGATCGAGCGCCCGGGCATGCGCTCGCCACGGCGCAGCGCCGAGCGCAGGTCATGGAAGATCGACAGCGCGTCTCGGCCTTCGTCGCAGAAGGTCTTGCCGGCGGCGGTCAGTTGCACCGGATAGGTGCTGCGGTCGACCAGCTCGACGCCGACCCATTCCTCCAGCGAGCGAATGCGTCGCGACAGCGCGGACTGGGTGATGCAGCGGATCTCGGCCGCGCGGGAAAAGCTCTTGGTCTCGGCGATGGCCAGCAGGTCATCGATCCATTTGGTCTGCATGGTGGTGGGCCTGTGGTTGGTGCGTAGATTCTGCAGCCGCACCCTGTGGGAGCGGGCTTGTCCCGCGATCGGGCGCGTAGCGGCCGCAAGCCAGGCAACCGAGGTCTTTCTGATGTGACTCGGTGTCCGGTGTTATGGCCGCTGCGCGCCCAATCGTGGGACAAGTCGCAGCGGCGAACCGCCGCTGCTACAGGTTAGTGGGGCGGTTCAATGCCGGATTTTATCCTCGCTTCGCCGCGAATTCACCGCCATTCGACAACTATGCGAATTACGCATGAACCCATCGCGCATCCTCATCAACTGCCCCGACCGTGCGTCGTAGCCTGTTGCTGTCCCTCCCCATTCGACAGACAGAGGTCGAGATGAATAACAAGAAACTACCCCGTTACATCGCCGTGGCGATCCTGCTCGGCATCGTCGTCGGCTGGCTGTGCAACACCTACGCAGGCTCCGCGGACGCCGCCAAGCAGATTGCCGGTTACTTCAGCCTGGTCACCGACATCTTCCTGCGCATGATCAAGATGATCATCGCCCCGCTGGTGTTCGCCACCCTGGTCGCAGGGATCAGCAGCCTGGGTAATTCCGGCTCGGTGGGACGCATCGGCCTGCGCTCGATGATCTGGTTCGTCAGCGCCTCGGTGTTCTCCCTGGCCCTGGGCATGCTGCTGGTCAATCTTTTCCAGCCTGGCGCCCACCTGAACCTGAGCGTGGAATCGGGCCAGGCAGTGAGCGCTGTGGCGGTCAACGCCGGGGACTTCAGACTCAAGACCTTCATCAGCCATGTGTTCCCGCGCAGCATCGCCGAAGCCATGGCCAACAACGAGATCCTGCAGATCGTGGTGTTCTCGCTGTTCTTCGGGCTGGCGCTGGCGTTCGTCAAGCAACGTGGCAACACCCGTATCGGCGAGCTGGTGGACGAGCTTGCCAAGGTGATGTTCCGCATCACCGACTACGTGATGATGTTCGCCCCGGTCGGCGTCTTCGCCGCGCTGGCCGCCGCCGTCACCACCCAGGGCATTGGCCTGCTGTTCGACTACGGCAAGCTGATCGGCCAGTTCTACCTGGGCATCCTGCTGCTGTGGATGGTGCTGTTCGCGGTGGGCTACGGCTTCCTCGGGCGCCCGGTTTTCACCCTGGGCAAGTTGATCCGCGAGCCGGTGCTGCTGGCGTTCTCCACTGCGAGCAGCGAGTCGGCCTACCCCAAGACCATCGATGCGCTGGAGAAATTCGGTGCACCCAAGCGTGTGTCGAGCTTCGTCCTGCCGCTGGGCTACTCGTTCAACCTCGACGGCTCGATGATGTACCAGGCCTTCGCGATCATGTTCATCGCCCAGGCCTACAACATCGAGCTGAGCTTTACCCAGCAAGTGCTGATCCTGTTGACCCTGATGGTCACCAGCAAGGGCATGGCCGGTGTGGCGCGGGCCTCGGTGGTGGTGGTCGCGGCGACGCTGCCGATGTTCCACCTGCCCGAGGCCGGGCTATTGCTGATCCTGGCCATCGACCAGTTCCTCGACATGGGCCGTACCGCGACCAACGTGGTGGGCAACAGCATCGCCACGGCGGTGATCGCCGACCTCGAACGGCGCCATGAGGATGCCCCGACGCCTGTCGAACCTGCGCTGAAACCTGCCACCCACGCCTGATCCGGACCGTCCCATGATAAGCCCACGCAAGACCGCCAACGCGCGCACCCTCGGCATCATCGGCGGCCTCGGCTCGCTGGCCGGTGGCGATCTGTTCCTCAAGCTGCTCAAGAGCCAGCCCCTGCTGGCCGAACAGGGCCGCTACCACCTGCTGTTCGAGCAGCACCCCTTCAAGGACCTGGCGTTGCCGCTCAGCGCGGGCGCGAGCATGACCTCGCGCAAGCTCTACGTGTTCCAGGTCTGCCAGGGCTATGCCGACAGCGGTGCCGACGCCGTGCTGGTGCCGTGCTTCGCCAGCCATACCTTCATCGACGAACTGCGCGCCGAGCTGCAGATCGCCATCGTCGACCTGATGGCGGCGCTCAAGGCCCATGTGGCGCACATCGCCCCGCCCGGCGCGCGCCTGGGGGTGCTGGCTTCGGACTATGTGCGTGCCTCGGGGTTGTTCGAGCGGCATCTTGCCGACGACTACGAACTGATCCATCCCTCGCCGGTGCAACAGGCGGCGTTGATGGAGGCGGTGTACGGGCCTGCAGGCATCAAGGCCGGACATCTGGATGGGGTGGCGCTGGAGCTGCTGCATCAGGTTTGCCTGGAGCTCGAGGGCCAGGGCGCGACGCTGTTGCTGCCGGGCATGACCGAGCTGTCGTTGCTGGCGCCAGAGCTGATGCGCCGTGGCATTCACTGCATCGATGCCAACCAGGTGTATGCCGACTTCGCCAGCGCCACCGATTCGGTGCCCAGCCTTGCGCCGTTCAAGCTGGGGATCGTCGGTGGCGTGGGGCCGGCGGCGACCGTGGATTTCATGGGCAAGGTAGTGAAGAACACTCCGGCCGGGCGTGACCAGGACCATATCAGGATGGTGGTCGAGCAGAACCCGCAGATTCCCGATCGCACCGCCAACCTACTGCGCCAGGAGGCCGACCCGACCGTGGCGATGTACTCGACCTGCCGCCGCCTGGAAGAGGAGGGCGCCGATGCCATCGCGATCCCGTGCAACACCGCGCATGCCTATGTCGAGCGGATCCAGGAGCATCTGGCGGTGCCGATCGTCAACATGCTGAGCGAGACCATCGATTTCATTCTGCACCGCTATGGTCGTGAGGTGCGGGTGGGGCTGCTGGCGACCTCGGGCACGTTGCAGAGTGGGGTCTATCACGCGGCGGCCGAACGCGTCGGCCTGTCGTTGCTGGTGCCGGACGATGCGGCGCAGGCGCGGGTGATGCGTGCGATCTATGGTGAGGAAGGCGTCAAGGCGGGGTTTACCGAAGGGCAGTGTCGGGAAGACCTGCTGGCAGGCGCCGGGCAACTGGTCGGGCAGGGCGCGCGGGTGTTGATCCTGGGTTGTACCGAATTGCCGTTGATTCTGGCCCAGGCCGATGGCTTCCCCATCGACGGGGTACAGGTGGCACTGGTGGACCCGACCGATGTGCTGGCGCGCCGCTGCGTGGCGTTGGCGCGAGGGCTGAGGTAAGCGCAGCGGGCATGCCCGCTGCCGCAGGAGGTGCTGTGGTCAGTTTTGGTAATCGCGCCCCTCGCGATCCAGTTGCCGGATCAACGCATCCCAGTGCCGCTGGATCCCTTCGCCAAGCCCGTCGGAAAAGCGCTTCGACTGCTCATGCACCTTGGCAATCGCCGCCGGGGAGGTGTACTGCAGCTGGTCGTTGCCACCGGCCTGGGCGGCGATCTGGATGTTGCAGGCGCGCTCCAGGCCGTGCAGCTCACGGAAGGCATGCTCGACGCTGATGCCGCCGGTGAGCAAGCCGTGATTGCGCAGGATCAGGATATTGCTTTGCCCCAGGTTGGCCACCAGGCGCTGCTGTTCATCCAGGTCCAGCGCGACGCCCTCGTAGTCGTGATACACCACGCGGCTGTAATAGGCCAACGCATGCTGGGAGACCGGCAGCAGGCCGTCACGCTGGGCAGACACCGCCGCGCCATCGCGGGTGTGGGTGTGCAATACGGCCTTGAGGTCGGGGCGGGCGCGGTGGATCGCGCTGTGGATGACGTAGCCGGCCTGGTTGATGCCCAGGCCCAGCGGGTCGTCGATGATCGTGCCGTCGACATCCACCTTGACCAGGTTCGACGCGGTGATTTCGTCGAACAGCAGGCCGAAGGCGTTGATCAGGAAGTGCTCGTCCGGGCCGGGAACCCGTGCCGAGAAATGCGTGTAGATGTGATCGGTCCAGCGGAACAGGGCCGCCAGGCGATAGGCGGCGGCGAGCTTGACCCGCACCTCCCATTCCTCGGCGCTGACCCGTAGGCGCACGGCCTCCTGGCTGGGAGGTACGACGGACAGTGAACTCATGCGGTGCTCCAGTGCAAGCAGTACGGTGTGAACAGGACCGTAGGCGTCTGGCGCAACGCTGTAAAAGTCTTTTTGGTTCTATGCTAATTATTCGTTTTAAGAATTATCTTTTTTGTTTTTATGCAAGGTGATCATTTAGCCGGGTCAGCTCGCTGCGCTGTTCAGGCGGGTGCCTGCCACGGCGCCGAACAGCTCCACCGGCTCCTGGAGGTTGCCCAAGTAGCGTGGATGGAACAGCCACAGGTCGACTTGCGGCTTGAAATCGCTGACGTTGACGATGTCCAGCAGGTCTCGATGGCGACTGGCAAGCAACAGCGGTTCGGGCACCAGGCCCAGGCCCTGGCCGTTGGCGACCAGCCCCAGTTGCAACTCGGTGCCGAAGGTTTCGAGGTTGATCGACAGTGACAACCCCTGTTCGCTCAATGCGCGCTGCAGCCCGGCGCGAAAGCCGCAACCATCGGGGTTGAGCACCCAGCCGCGGGTATAGCAGTCGCGCAACTTGTAGCTGCGCTTGCCGGCGCTGCCCTTGGCCGCGACCACCCGCAACGGCATACGCGTGATGGAATGGCTGGCGATGCCCTCGGGGAAGATCTTGCCCGGTGGGAAGAGGGCGGCAGCGGCATCCAGCTCGCCGTTTTCCATGCGCGCGATCAGGCTGCTGCCCCAGCCGCTGGTGACCTGGGTGCGCAGCTCAGGGTAGGCCTGGCGGATCTGCGCCAGGGCCTCGAGCAGCACCACATCGCCCAGTGTCTGCGGCACGCCCAGGCGCAGGGTGCCGGACGGCGCGCCATCGTTGGCCACCAGTTCGCGCAGGGCGTCGATTTCACGCAGGATGGCCTTGCACTGCTCGTACACACGCAGGCCCATGGGCGTGGGCTTGAGTGGCTTGGTGTTGCGGTCGAGCAAGGTGGCGCCGAGGTCTTCCTCGAAGTTCTGCACGCGCCGGGTGATGGCCGGCTGGGTCAGTTGCAGCGCTTCGGCGGCAAGGTTGGTCGACTGGCAACGGATGACGGCCACGAAGGCGTCCATGTCATCGATTTTCATATTCGGCGCTCACATATTGAGACTGGAGGACATACCCGCAGAGCATAATCCTGATGGTCGGGATTGTCACAGTTCGATGAGTGAGGCAAGCAGGGCGGCGCTCGCCGCCCCGGGCGAGCGTCAGCGGGCGTTGCGCGCCCGTGCCACCCGCGAGCCGTTGGCACGCCCCAGCACGTCGCTGATGCGCTGGCCGGCGGCGACCAGTTTGTCCAGGTCGATACCGGTCTCGATGCCCAGGCCTTGCAGCAGGTACAGCACGTCTTCGGTGGCGATGTTGCCTGTGGCGCCCTTGGCGTAGGGGCAGCCGCCGAGCCCGGCCACCGAGCTGTCGAACACGCTGATCCCTTCGAGCAGGCTGGCATAGACATTGGCCAGGGCCTGGCCGTAGGTGTCGTGGAAGTGGCCGGCAAGCTGCTCGCGCGGCACCTGCGCCGAGACCACCTCGAACAGGCGCCGGGTATCGCCGGCGGTGCCGGTGCCGATGGTGTCGCCCAGCGACACTTCGTAGCAGCCCATGTCGTGCAGGGCCCGGGCGACCGGGGCGACCTGCTCGGCGCTGACCTTGCCTTCATAAGGGCAGCCGAGCACGCAGGATACATAGCCGCGCACCCGGATACCGTGCTCGCGCGCGGCGTCCATGATCGGTTCGAAGCGTTGCAGGCTCTCGCTGATCGAGCAATTGATGTTGCGCTGTGAGAACGCCTCGGACGCCGCGGCGAACACCGCCACCTCCTTGACCCCGGCTGCCAGTGCATCCTCGAAACCGCGCAAGTTCGGCGCCAGGGCTGCGTAGGTCACCCCGGCACGCTGGCGGATACCGGCAAACACCTCGGCCGATCCAGCCATTTGCGGCACCCACTTGGGCGAGACGAAACTGCCCACCTCGATGTAGGAGAGCCCGGCGTCGGTGAGGTCGTCCACCAGCCGCACCTTGTCGGCGACGCTGATGGGTTGGGCTTCGTTCTGCAAGCCGTCGCGCGGGCCGACTTCGACCAGGCGCACGTGTGCGGGCAATGACATGGCGGGGTTCCTGTGGCGAATCAGCGGTTATTGTTCAGGGTGGCGGCCAGCGCCTGCTCGCAGCGCTCCTGGGCGGTGTCCAGCTCCAAGTGCATCTGCTGGATATCGAGCATCTGCTGCTCCAGTTGCGCGCGGCGTTCGGCGATCTTGGCCAGCATGCTGGTGAGCTGCTTGAGGTTGCCGCCGCTGGGGTCGTAGAGCTCGATCAGCTCGCGGCATTCGGCCAGCGAGAAGCCGATGCGCTTGCCGCGCAGGATCAGCTTGAGCGTCACCTTGTCACGCGCCGAATAGATGCGCTCCAGGCCGCGACGCTCGGGGCTCAGCAGACCCTGTTCCTCGTAGAAGCGGATGGCGCGGGTGGTGATGTCCAGCTCGCGGGACAGGTCGGAGATGCTGTAGGTCTGGCTGCTCATGCTCGGGCTCGGGGGTGGAATGTGAGTAAGCTAAAGGCAGGTTGACGTATACGTCAAGGTGATTGCGCAGTGCCGCTGCGTCGGTAGGCATTGGGCGTCTGGCCGCTGAGGCGCTTGAAGAAGCGTGCGAAGTAAGTGGGATCGCTGAAACCCAGGCTGTCGGACAACTGGCCGATGCTCATGCGTGTGTAGGTCAGGTTGCGCCGCGCTTCGAGCAGCAGGCGCTGGTGGATCACCTGCAGCGCGGTCTGCCCGCTCAGCGCGCGGCACAGCTGGTTGAGCTGCAGGCTGGTGATGCCCAGCCGTGCAGCGAACTCATCGACCGACAGGTGCTGGCGGTAATGCGCTTCGACCAGGCGCAGGTAGTGCCCGAGCAGGTGGCGGTCGCGCTCGTCGCGGTTGCGCGGTGCCTGGCCCAGTTGCTGGCGGCTGATCCACACCATCAGGGCGGTCACCAGCGCCTGCAGCATGGCGGCGCGAGCGGGTGCGCTGCCCTGGTACTCCTGCTGCAAGGTGTCGATCAGCCCGCGCAGGCGCGTGCGGTCGCGGCCCAGCGGGTAGCAGGCCGCCGATGCCAGCACCGCCAGTGGCGCACCCAGGCGCTGCTCGAGGTCGGCCACCAGCGCCGTACCGAAGGTCAGTACATGGCCCTGGATGTCGGCGCTGAAGCGAAAGCCATGCACCGTCAGCGGTGGTACCACCTGGATCGCCGCCTCGTGGATCTCGCTGCGTCGACCTTCGATTTCCACCAGCGCGTGCCCGCGCTGCACGTAGAGCAACTGGAACAGTTCGGCATGCTGGTGCGGCTTGATTTCCCAGTGGTGCAGGCGGCTGCGTGCGGGGATCGATTCGCAGTGCAGCAGATCGGTGCCGGGCCAGGCGTGGTTCTCGCCATAGAGCTGAAACAGCGGTACGCCGGGAAGGGAGAATTTCATGGTCGGGACACCTGTGCGCTGATCGCACGGAATTTTGAAAAGTGCAGATTTTCCATCGGATATGACACCTTTTCAGCTTTTTGCGCCAGTAAAAATGCAGGGGCTAACCCGAATAACGTATGCCGGCTGCCGCCAGTACGGCATCGACAAGGCGAGACAACAACAATGAAAACCCAGGTTGCAATCATTGGCGCCGGCCCTTCTGGCCTGCTGCTTGGTCAACTGCTGCACAAGGCGGGCATCGACACGCTCATTCTCGAACGCCAGACCCCTGAGTACGTGCTTGGCCGTATCCGCGCCGGTGTGCTGGAGCAGGGCACCGTTGACCTGCTGCGCGAGGCCGGGGTATCGGCGCGCATGGACCGTGAGGGGCTGGTGCACGAGGGTGTCGAACTGTTGGTGGCAGGGCGCCGCCAGCGCCTGGACCTCAAGGCCCTGACCGGCGGCAAGACGGTGATGGTGTACGGCCAGACCGAAGTCACCCGCGACCTCATGCAGGCCCGCGAGCAGAGCGGGGCGCCGATCGTGTATGGCGCGAGCAACGTGCAGCCGCACGGGCTCAAGGACGAGCGGTCCTACGTGACCTACGAGAAGGACGGCCAGTTGCACCGCGTCGAGTGCGATTACATCGCGGGTTGCGACGGTTTTCATGGCGTTTCGCGCCAGAGCATTCCACAGGGCGTGCTCAAGCAGTACGAGCGGGTCTATCCGTTTGGTTGGCTGGGGTTGCTGGCCGATACCCCGCCGGTCAACCACGAGCTGATCTATGCGCATCATGACCGTGGTTTCGTGTTGTGCAGCCAGCGCTCCACCACTCGCAGCCGATACTACCTGCAGGTGCCGCTGGACGAGCGGGTGGAGAACTGGCCCGATGCGCGTTTCTGGGACGAACTCAGGGCGCGTCTGCCCGAGGACGTCGCCGCGCGCCTGGTCACCGGCCCCGCGCTGGAAAAGAGCATCGCGCCGCTGCGCAGCCTGGTGGTCGAGCCGATGCAGTACGGGCACCTGTTCCTGGTGGGGGATGCGGCGCATATCGTGCCACCGACCGGGGCCAAGGGCCTGAACCTGGCAGCCTCGGACGTCAACTACCTGTATCGCATCCTGGTCAAGGTCTACCGCGAAGGTCGCACCGACTTGCTGGAGCGCTACTCACCGCTGGCGCTGCGGCGGGTCTGGAAGGGCGAGCGTTTCAGCTGGTTCATGACCCAGCTGCTGCATGATTTTGGCGAGCACAAGGATGCCTGGGACCAGAAGATGCAGGAGGCCGACCGGGAGTACTTCCTGTCGTCCGAGGCCGGCCTGGTGAACATTGCCGAGAATTATGTGGGCTTGCCGTACGAGGAGGTGTAGCAACTGTCTCCCTCAAAATTTAAAGTCCAGCCCAATCCCCCTGTGGGAGCGGGCTTGCCCGCGAACACGGGCGTAGCCCGTGCCAGGCAGCGCGGAGTATTTTTCGCGGGCAAGCCCGCTCCCACAACAGGCCCCATAGCTTCTGAATACGGTGGTGTTACCCGTGCGAGCCAACTGTCTTTCACCTACCACCGACCAGCGCTTCATCAACGCTCCAGCAACGCCACCATCTCGGCATACCCGCGTGCCCGCGCATGCTCCAGCGCCGTCACGCCATCCTTGTCGGCAATCGCAGGGTCCGCGCCTGCCGCCAGCAGCCGACGCACGATGTCCACATGGCGCGGGCCGCCGTCGCCAAGGATCACTGCCTCCAGCAAGGCGGTCCAGTGCAACCGGTTGAGGTGGTTCACGTCCACGCCCGCGTCGATCAGTATCTGCACCGTTTCCACATGACCACGCTCGGCCGCCGGGATCAGCGCGGTGCCGCCGTAGCGGTTGGTGCTGGCGAGGTCGGCGCCGTGGGCCAGGGTCAGGCGCAGGATCTCGTTCAGACCGCGGGCACCGGCATACAGGTAGGGGCTGTCGTGGATGTTGTCCTTGGCGTTGACATCGGCGCCGGCTTCGATCAGCACTTTGGCCGCGTCGATATGGTTGCCTTGGGTCGCCGCCAGCAGGGGCGTGCGCCCTTGGCCATCGCGGCTGTCGAGCGCCAGTGGTTCCTTGAGCAAGCGACGGATGGCAGGTGCATCGTTGCGCTGGGCGGCATAAAGCAGGCGGGTATCCATGGAGGTGGTCTCGGCGTGGGCGGCAAGGCAGGTGAAGGCCAGCAGGCAGGCGGCGAGGGTGTGGCGCATGCGTGGGGCTCCTGAGGCAAAACCTCATCCTAGGGAAAAAGTTGCCGGCGACTGAAACGAATTATCTGGATGACCGGTAGTGGATTTCCGAATGCATCAACGTTGCCCGGCGTGAAGGGCCATGCTAGAAGTCAGGCTCGTCATTTGAAAACCGAATACCCTCATGTCCATCAGCGTAAAACCGAATAGGGCTCTGTTCGACCTCGACCTGTTGCGCGCCATCGTCGTGGTCGCCGATTGCGGCAGCTTCACCACGGCTGCAGCGCGCCTGCATTCGACCCAGTCGACCATCAGCCAGAAGGTGCGACGCCTCGAGGAGATGGTCGGCCATCGCCTGCTGGTGCGTGGCAATCGCGACGTGCTGCCCACCGACGCCGGGCAGACGCTGCTTGGCTATGCCAGGCACATGCTGGCGCTGAACGACCAGATGCTCGAGGCCCTGGCCGGGGCCATGGTTGGCGTCACCGTGCGCCTTGGCGTGCCCGAAGATTTCGTCGGCGGGCGAACCACCAATGCGCTGTCGGCGTTCAGCCGCCTGCACCCGCAGGTCAAGCTGGAAGTCACCAGCGGTCTGTGCCGCGACCTGAGCCAGGCCTACGACAATGGCGAACTCGACCTGGTGCTGCTCAAGCAGCGGCGCAACAGCCGCGAGGGCGTGTCCTGCTGGCCCGAACGCCTGCAATGGATCGACAGCGTGCGCATGCCGGCCTTCGAGCTTGACCCGGTACCTTTGGTCACCTTTCCGCCGCGCGGGCTGTACCGCGAAGACATGATCCATGCCATCGAAGGCATGGGCCGCCGCTGGCGAATCAGCTTCACCAGCTCCAGCCTGTCCGGGATCCAGGCCGCGGTGGCCGACGGCATGGGCGTGAGCCTGCTGCCGCCGCGCGCGGCCACCGCCGAGCACCGGGTGCTGGGGGCGGCGCAAGGGTTGCCGGAGGTTGACAGCTACGAGATCGTCATCGTCCACCGGCCAACGGCCGACGTGATGGTCAAGGCCCTGGCGCAGGTGCTGACCGAGCTGCTGGCCGGGGATGGCATCTGAAGGCTCCGATCAGCGTCAGACGGTTGACCACCTGCGCACCACTGCGTAGCCTTGCCGCTTCGAGGTTCTCCGGCGCTGCCGGAGCTAAGACGGGAACGCGGTACAAGCCGCGGCTGCCCCCGCAACTGTAAGCACTGAACAGGTTCGACATAGCCACTGCGCCCACGCGCGGGAAGGCGTCGCCCTGACGGCTGGACGTCGTGCAGTGCAAGCCAGGAGACCTGCCTCGCAACGTTTTCGACTTTCAACCGGGCGGGGTGATCCGGTGGCGAGCGAGTCCGGCCGGTCGGCCGCGGCTTTCGTCCCGCATGCCCGCACCATTGCTGCCAAGGGCATCGCCACATGAAAACACTGGCCAAACTTCCCGTCACCATCGTCACCGGCTTCCTCGGCTCGGGCAAGACCACCTTGCTTCGCCACATGCTCGACAACGCCCAGGGGCGACGCATCGCGGTCATCGTCAACGAGTTTGGCGAGTTGGGTATCGACGGCGAAATCCTCAAGCAGTGCAGCATCGGCTGCACCGAGGAAGAGGCCAACGGCCGCGTCTATGAGCTGGCCAACGGCTGCCTGTGCTGCACCGTGCAGGAAGAGTTCTTCCCGGTGATGCGTGAGCTGGTCGCCCGTCGCGGTGACCTGGACCACATTCTCATCGAGACCAGTGGCCTGGCCTTGCCCAAACCGCTGGTGCAAGCCTTCCAGTGGCCGGAAATCCGCAATGCCTGCACCGTCGATGCGGTGATCACCGTGGTCGACAGCCCGGCCGTGGCCGCCGGCACCTTCGCCGCCTACCCGGACCAGGTCGACGCCCAGCGCAAGCTGGACCCCAACCTGGACCACGAATCCCCGCTGCACGAGCTGTTCGCCGACCAGCTGGCCAGTGCCGATCTGGTGGTGCTGAACAAGGCTGACCTGATCGACGCCGAGGGCCTGGCCAAGGTCCGCGCCGAAGTCGCCGAAGAACTGCCGCCGGCCGTCAAGGTGATCGAGGCCAGCAGCGGTCGCCTGCCGCTGGATGTGTTGCTGGGCGTAGGGGCCGAGTCCGAAGTGCATATCGATGGCCGTCGCACCCACCACGATTCGCACCACGACGGCGACGATCATGACGATCATGATCATGACGCCTTCGACTCCATCTCCATCGACCTGCCTGAAGCGGACGAAAGCCTGCTGCTCGATGCCCTGACGCAACTGGTCACCGAGTTCGGCATCCTGCGTGCCAAAGGTTTTGCCGCGATCCCCGGCAAGCCGATGCGCCTGTTGATCCAAGGTGTGGGCACGCGCTTCGACAAGCACTTCGACCGCGCCTGGCGCAGCGACGAGCCGCGCATCACCCGTCTGGTGCTGATCGGTCAGGACCTCGACGCGGCACAGTTGGAAGCGCGCCTGCGCCAGGCCCTGGGCGCCTGATCCATGCACCTGCTGCGGACCCAGCCCGGCGGCTTCGTGCCGGACGACAGCATTGCCGACCTTGGCCAGACGCCCGCCGAGCTGGTGATTCTCTGCAGCGGCGACTCTCACCTGGCACTGCTCGCCGAAACCGCCGAGCAGTTGCCGGACGATTTCCCCAGCCTGCGCCTGGCCAACCCCATGCAGGTGCAGAACCACGCCTCCGTCGACCTTTACATCGATGAGGTGTTGCGTCACGCCAAGGTGATCCTGGTGTCGCTGCACGGCGGTGTCGGCTACTGGCGCTATGGCGTAGAACAGTTGGTCGAACTCGCGGCGCGTGGCGTGCAGTTGATCCTGGTGCCCGGCGATGACCGCCCCGACCCTGAGCTGACGCAGTTGGGCACGGTGCCGACCGAGCAGGCCGAGCGGCTCTGGCACTACCTGCGCCAGGGCGGCAAGGCCAATGCGGTCAACCTGTTCAATTGCCTGGCCAGTCAGTGGCTGGGGCGCGACTATGCCTGGGACGAACCCCAGCCGCTGCCGCGCACCACGGTCTACCACCCCGGCAAGCCCAGTGCAGGGCTTGAAGACTGGTTCCCCGAGTGGCACCCGGAGCATCCGGTGGCGCCGATCCTGTTCTACCGCTCGCACCTGCAGGCCGCCAACACCGCGTTCATCGATGTGTTCTGCCAGCGCTTGCAGGCGGCAGGGCTGAACCCATTGCCGATCGCAGTCGCCAGCCTCAAGGAGTCGGCCTGTCTGGAACAGGTCGAGGCGTGGCTCGACGAGGTCGGCGCCGAGGTGGTGATCAACACCACAGGCTTTGCCTTGTCCAGCCCGGAGCGGCCCAACCTGCGCCCGCTGCGCCGCGACGTGCCGGTGTTGCAGGCGATCTGCGCCCAGGACAACCAGCCCGGCTGGGAAGCCAGCGAGCAGGGCTTGGGCGCGCGCGACCTGGCGATGCACATCGCCTTGCCGGAGCTGGACGGGCGCATCATCACCCGGCCGGTCAGCTTCAAGGACCTGGCCTGGCGCAGCGAGCGCAGCCAGTCCGATGTGGTCTGCTACAAGGCCCATCCCGAACGCATGGATTTCGTCGCCGAACTGGCGCGGCGCTGGGTCGAGCTGGCGCGACTGCCCAATGCCCAGAAGCGTGTGGCGCTGGTGCTGGCCAACTATCCGACCCGCGACGGGCGTATCGGCAATGGCGTAGGGCTCGACACGCCGGGCGCCGCGCTCAACATCCTGCATGCCCTGCAGGCCGAGGGCTACCCGGTTGCGGGCCTGCCGCAGACGGGCACGGCGCTGATCCACGAACTGCTCGGCGGCGTGACCAACGACCTGGACCACCTCGACCAGCGTCCCTGTGCCCAAAGCCTGTCCCTGGACGACTACCTCGCGGCCTTCGCCTGCCTGCCCGAGGCCAACCAGCAGGCAGTGCGCCAACGCTGGGGCTCGCCCGAGCAAGACCCGATGTTCCGCAACGGCCGGATGATGATCGCCGGTCTGCGCTACGGCCTGACCTTCGTCGGCATCCAGCCGGCCCGGGGCTACCAGGTAGACCCTAGCGCGGTGTATCACGACCCGGACCTGGTGCCGCCGCACGGCTACCTGGCGTTCCATTTCTGGTTGCGCAACGGCTTTGCCGCCGATGCGCTGATCCATGTCGGCAAGCACGGCAACCTGGAGTGGCTGCCCGGCAAGGGCGTCGGACTGTCCGCCGAGTGCTGGCCGGATGCGCTGCTCGGCCCACTGCCGAACATCTACCCGTTCATCGTCAACGATCCCGGTGAAGGTGCCCAGGCCAAGCGCCGCACCCAGGCGGTGATCATCGATCACCTGATGCCGCCGCTGACCCGCGCCGAAACCTACGGGCCGCTGCGGCATCTGGAGCAGCTGGCCGACGAATACTACGAGGCGCAACTGCTCGACCCGCGCCGCGCCCGCGAGCTGCAGCGCGACATTCTCGAGCTGGTCAAGGCCAACCATATCGACCGTGACCTGCAGCTCGAAGGGCAACTGGACGATGCGGCTGTCTGGCTGCCGCGCCTGGACACTTATTTGTGCGACTTGAAAGAGTCGCAGATTCGCGATGGCTTGCATGTCTTTGGTCAGTCGCCGCAGGGGCGCCTGCGCAGCGATACGCTGCTGGCGCTGCTGCGGGTCGATCGTGGTGACGGCCGCGGTGGCAATGCCAGCCTGCTGCGCGCACTGGCACGTGCTCTGGAACTGGCGTTCGACCCGCTGGACTGCGACCTTGGCCAGGCTTGGCAAGGGCCGCGTCCCGAGCTGCTGCAGGCGCTGGATGCTGCGTTGTGGCGCACCCAGGGTGATACCCGTGAACGTCTGGAGATGCTCGCCCTGGCCCTGATCGAAGGGCGCCTGGCAGCACCCGATACCACGCAATGGCAGGCGGTGCATGCCGTGCTGCAGGCACTCGCCGACGAAGTCGCGCCGAACCTGGATGCCTGTGGCGCCGCCGAGATCGACGGCCTGCTCGCGGCCCTGGCCGGGCGTTTTGTGCCGGCAGGCCCCAGCGGCGCACCCAGTCGCGGACGTCTGGACGTGCTGCCCACCGGACGCAACTTCTATACCGTGGATGTGCGCAACCTGCCCACCACCACCGCCTGGCGCCTGGGCTTTGCCTCGGCCAGCCTGATCCTCGAGCGCCACCTGCAGGAACATGGTGATCACTTGCGCCAGCTCGGGCTGTCGGTCTGGGGCACGGCGACCATGCGCACCGGCGGTGATGACATCGCCCAGGCCATGGCGCTGATGGGGGTGAGGCCGGTATGGGCCACCGGCAGCCAGCGGGTCGATGACTTCGAAATCCTGCCCCTGAGCCTGCTCGATCGCCCGCGGGTCGATGTAACCTTGCGCGTGTCGGGGTTCTTCCGTGATGCCTTCGGCAACCTGATCCGCCTGTTCGACGCGGCGGTACAGGCCGTGGCGGCGCTGGATGAGCCGGACGACCTCAACCCGCTGGCTGCCCGCGTGCGTGCCGAGCGCGCGGCGCTGCTGGCGCAGGGTGTCGATGCCGAGCAGGCCACGCGTCAGGCGGGTTGGCGGGTGTTCGGCGCCAAGCCGGGTGCCTATGGCGCGGGTGTGCAGAACGCCATCGACGGACGCCTCTGGCAGGGGCGCGCCGACTTGGCCGAGGTCTACCTCAACCATGGCGGCTATGCCTATGGTGCTGCCGATGAAGGCACGCCGGCACGGGCCCAGTTCGCCCAGCGCCTGGGGCAGGTCCAGGCGGTGTTGCAGAACCAGGACAACCACGAGCACGACCTGCTCGACTCCAACGACTACTACCAGTTCCAGGGCGGCATGCTCGCGGCTGCCGAAACTTTGGCCGGCGCCACGGTCGCCAGCTACCACGGCGACCACAGCCAGGTCGATCGCCCGCGTATCCGCACCCTCAAGGAGGAGCTGAACCGGGTGATCCGTGCGCGTGCGCTGAACCCGAAATGGATCGACGGGGTCAAGCGTCACGGCTATAAAGGTGCCTTCGAACTGGCGGCGACGGTCGACAACCTGTTCGCCTTCGATGCCACTACTCACCTGATTGACGATCACCATTACCAGTCGCTGGCCGATGCCTACGTGCTCGATCCGGCGACCCGAGCATTCATGCGCGAGCATAACCCGCACGCCTTGCACGATCTGACCGAACGGTTGCTGGAAGCCCAGCAGCGTGGTCTGTGGCAGGCGCCGGGCGATTACCGCGAGGCCCTCGAGCAGCAGTTGCTCGACGGCGAGGAAGAAGCCTGAAATGACCGAACCCCTGCAGTTCCCCCTGGCCGCCGTGGTCGGTGCCGAAGACCTCAAGCTGGCCCTGTGCCTGACCGCCATCGACCCGAAGATCGGCGGTGTGCTGATCGAAGGTCCGCGTGGCATGGCCAAGAGCACCTTGGCCCGGGGCCTGGCCGACCTGCTCGGCGCAGGCCCTTTCGTGACCCTGCCGCTGGGCGCGACCGAAGAGCGGCTGGTCGGTACTCTGGATCTTGATGCTGCGCTGGGGCAGGGCAAGGCACGCTTCTCGGCGGGCGTGCTGGCCCAGGCGGATGGTGGGGTGCTCTATGTGGATGAGGTCAACCTGCTGCCCGACCCACTGGTGGACCTGCTGCTGGATGTGGCGGCCAGCGGCACCAACCGTGTCGAGCGCGACGGCATCTCGCACCGTCACTCGGCGCGTTTCGTGCTGATCGGCACCATGAATCCGGAAGAGGGCGAGCTGCGTCCGCAGTTGCTCGACCGTTTCGGCTTGAACATTGCCCTTGAAGGCACGCCTGAGCCGAACGACCGTCAGCAGATCATCCGCCGCCGTCTGGCATTCGACAGCGACCCCGAGGCGTTCTGCGCGCAGTGGGCAGCGGCCCAGGCGCAGTTGCGCGACCGCTGCCAGCACGCGCGTGAGCGCCTGCCGGCCATCGCCCTGGACGACCAGGCGCTGGCCTGGATCACCGAGCGTTGTTTCGCTGCGGGTGTCGATGGCCTGCGTGCCGACCTGGTCTGGTTGCGGGCGGCACGCGCCCATGCCGCGTGGCGCGGTGCTGCGGCCATCGGCGAGGAAGATGTAGAGGCTGTGGCCGAATTTGCCTTGCGCCATCGCCGCCGTAGCGCAGAGCCGCCCGCTGGCTCGAACATGCCACCTCAGGGCGGCCAGCAGCCGCAAGACCCGAGTGGACAAGGTGACTGGGGGGCAATGGAGGCACAACCGGTGAGCGCAGGTGCCCGGCGTGAGGTGCCGAACTGGGCAAAAAAGCCCTGAGCATCCGCGCACGAAGTGGTTCAGCGGCGGATGCCAGGCCCCGTGCCGGAAAACTGACAGGTGCCAGCCGTGGACGCGCCCGTGCAGCCGCTGACGGTCGGGTCGCCTGGCTGCCGACCCTGCTCAAGGGGCGGCCGCGCCGTGTCGAGGACCTGTGCTGGCAGCAACGCCGTGGGCAAGCGCCGGAACTGTGGTTGGTGATCGTCGATGCGTCGGCGTCAACCCGCCGCCACCAATCCCTTGCGCAAGCCAAGGGGTTGCTGGAGACCTTCTTCGACCAGGCCTACCGCCAGCGTGCGCGCCTGGCGTTGCTGACCGCCAGCGGCAGCACGCCTCAGTGGCAGCGTCATGGCCTGAAGGCCTCGGCTGCGCTTCAGCCGTGGCTGCGGGCGCTCGGGGCGGGAGGCGGCACGCCGTTGCTCGCGGCCCTGGAAGAGGCGCGCCAGTGGTTGCTGCGCCGCGGCAAAGCGCACCCCGGGGAGGTACAGCGCTGCCTGGTGCTGACCGACGGGCGCCTGCAACGCTGGAAGCCTGTGCAGCCGATGCCCTGTGCCTGCGTGCTGGTCGATATCGAGACGGCGCCGGTGCGCCTGGGGCGGGCACGGCAACTCGCTGCGCAACTGCAGGCGGATTACCAGCATGTCGAGCAGTTCAACGTTGTTGAATAAAGTGGGCGCGCGACAATAAGTCGCACAAACTGAAAGTTGCCGAAGCGGCAGGGGGAAAGTTGCACAAGTGCGCGACAAGACGCGCACCTGTGCGACGGCAAGTTATGCCTTGGGCATGGACCAGGGTTGCAGGTCGTAGCCTTTTTCGAACAGCTCGGCGCGGACTTCCTCGATCAGGCTGGCCCATTGTGCAGGGTCCGAATAGATGCGCGAGGATACCTGCTTGCTGCCGATGCGGGTGCTGGTCCGGTCGATCACTGCCAGGCTCAGTTCACCAGTACCGTTGGGTGCATCCCAGGCAACGCACTGGAAGGGTTCGAAGGCGTGGTCGGCGATCAGCAGTGCTTCGTTGACACGGAGCGGGGCATTCATGGTTCGGTCTCTCTTGTAGTCCCAAACAGCAAATGTGTGTCCGCGCAGGGTAAAGAAATGAACGATTGCAGCGCGGGGTTATTGGTACTGATGCTCCGGGTCGTGGGTGAAGTCACATGGCAGTCGAAAATTTTTTTATAACGGTAAAAGTTATCCGTTGTATGTGCCGCCTGTGACGCCGGTTATTGGCAAAAATTCCAGGTTCGCTTTGTGTGACGGCATTTGGCAGACAAACGGTAGTGGGCACCGTCAGGTTCGTTGCTACTGTTAATTCGGGCGCCGCAACTTACTGTTTCTAATTAAAAAACTGAAAATTGGCGCCAAGGATAGGTCATGCTTGAACCTGCATCCCAACGCCGTCTGCTGATTGTCGACCCCTGCGACGATTGCCACCGTCTACTGCCGGGCCTGCGGGGCGCCGGTTGGGATGTGCGCAGTTGCACCCTGGGCGCTGCGCTCGAACATCCTTGTGACGTCGGCCTGTTGCGATTGCAGGCCTCGCACCTGCGTCACCAGGATGCCGTCAAGGATCTGATCAAGCGCAGCAATACCGAATGGATCGCCGTGCTCAGCGCCGAAGAGTTGCGCATGCAGAACGTCGGCGATTTCGTCTGTGAGTGGTTCTTCGACTTCCATACCCTGCCATTCGATGTTTCCCGGGTGCAGGTCACCCTCGGGCGGGCGTTCGGCATGGCGCGCCTGCGGGGCAAGGGGGCAGTGCGGGTCGATGAGCCCGAGCACGAACTGCTCGGCGAGAGCCGACCCATCCGCGAGTTGCGCAAGCTGCTCGGCAAGCTGGCGCCGACCGAGTCGCCCGTACTGATCCGTGGCGAGAGCGGCACCGGCAAGGAGTTGGTGGCGCGTACGCTGCATCGTCAGTCGCAGCGGCATGACAAGCCATTCATCGCCATCAATTGCGGGGCCATCCCCGAGCATCTGATCCAGTCCGAGCTGTTCGGCCACGAGAAAGGTGCCTTTACCGGCGCGCATCAACGCAAGGTCGGGCGTATCGAGGCGGCGCACGGCGGTACGCTGTTCCTCGACGAGATTGGCGATCTGCCTCTGGAGTTGCAGGCCAATCTGCTGCGTTTTCTGCAGGAAAAGCACATCGAGCGCGTCGGCGGCAGCCAGCCGATTCCGGTGGATGCGCGGGTGCTGGCGGCGACCCACGTGGACCTGGAGCAGGCGATCGAGCGTGGCAGGTTTCGTGAAGACCTGTACTACCGGCTCAATGTTCTGCAAGTGGTGACTGCGCCTCTGCGCGACCGCCACGGTGACCTGTCGATGCTGGCCAGCCATTTCTCGCATTTCTACAGCCTGGAAACCGGGCGACGGCCGCGTTCGTTCAGCGACAATGCCCTGGCGGCCATGGGGCGCCACGAGTGGCCGGGCAACGTACGCGAACTGGCCAACCGTGTACGTCGCGGACTGGTGCTGGCCGAGGGGCGGCAGATCGAGGCGCAGGACCTGGGGTTGCAGGTGCTGGAGGAAGCCGACGCTCCGCTAGGGACGCTGGAGGACTACAAGCACCGGGCTGAACGCCAGGCGCTGTGCGATGTGCTCAACCGCCACAGTGACAACATGAGCATCGCGGCGAAGGTGCTGGGGGTGTCCCGACCGACCTTCTACCGCTTGCTGCACAAGCATCAGATCCGCTGAATCCTGCAGGAGCGGCGGTTCGGCGCTCCGACTTGCCCGCGAAAAAGACACGGCGATGCCGGTACGGATCACGCCCGCTTTTGATTCAACTCGACTGCGCGATGTGGCCGTCGTCCTGTATTTCCTCGATCACGTCCTCTTCTCCCGGCAGGGCGGTGATCACGCTGAAATCGCTGACTTCCACTTCACCCCCGCCATAGCCGAGCAGGTGGAAGGAGAACGCCTTGCGCTCGATGGGGTTGTCGAAGCCGAACTCCAGCTCCATCGGCTGGTCGGCCGTGACCAGGATCTCCTCGGGCAACCCCAGCGGTACGTCCTGTTCCTGCTGCTTGGCCTTGAGCTGGATGTGCGCCCGGTGGGCAGGGTCGAGCGAGCGCACCTTGACCCGCACCCGGGTGTGCGAACCTTGGGGCATTTCCAGGTACTGCGCGCCGATCAGATTGTCGGCCCAGTCATCACGAATGCGCTTGTGCAGAGGAATGGCCGACGGCCCGCCAAATTGGTAGCGCAGGTTCAACGGGGTTTGCAGCAACGATTGGTCCAGCACGCCGGCCAGCGCTGTGATCTGGCGCCCCAGCGAGGCTTCGCCGCGGCCGAGGAACTGCGCCTGGTCGGCGAGGAATCCCTCGCTTGCGTAGCGTCGGCAGCGTTGCTGGAAGTCGCATTCGCTGAAGGTGCCGCGGCCATCGTGGTAACGCAGCATGCCGTTGGTGAAAGAGATCATTTCCCGGCCGCTGTCGTAGTCGCGGTACAGCGAGCGACCGGCCAGGGCGGCGGGAATCGGCAGCGCGAAGTAGTCGAGCAGCGAAGTGGCAAGGTCGACATGGCCGTAGGTGCCGTGCTTGATCTTCGGCAACTGCGCCTGCTCGGGGGCGAGGGTGAGGTTGAAGCCCCAGGACGAGGCCAGGCGCACCCCGTCGATGCCGTGGGACTCGTCCGAAGTGATGACCACCAGGGTGTCCTTGAGCACGCCCTGGCGCTCCAGGGTGTCGAGGAACGCGCCCAGGGCGTCGTCCAGGTAGGCGACCGCCGCCTGTTTGGCGCTGTCGTAGCGTTGCAGGTAATCGTCTGGTGCGGAGTAGGGCTGGTGGGTGCCGACCGTGAGCAGGGTCAGCATCCACGGCTGGCGCTGTTTGCGCAGCTCACCGACATAGCCCAGCGCGCCCTCGAAGAAGGCCTTGTCGTCCTTGCCCCAGGGGAACTCGAGGTAGTTGTCGTTGCGGAACCACTCAAGGCCGTGCACCGAGTCGAAGCCGATGTGCGGCATGATCCGGTCCTTGGCCATGAAGCGCAGGCCGGCGCCCTGCAGGTAGTGGGTGCTGAAGCCGGCCTGGCGCAATTGTGCGGGCAGGCAGGCCTGGTTGCGCAAGTCTTGGGTCAGCAGCTCGACACCCTTGGGCGTGCCGTTGGCGAGCTTGTCGTAATCGCCGCAGAGCATGGCGTACAGGCCACGAATGGTCTGATGGGTGTGCAGGACATAATCGGGGGTGTTCATGCCGCGTTCGGCCCAGCGGCTGAGGTTGGGCATCAGGTCGTCATCGAAACGGCTGTGCAGGGCTTGCCGGTTGGCGCGCACATAGGCGCCGGGGATCCCTTCGAGGGTAATGACCAGCAGGTTGCTTGCACTGCCGGGGGCTTCGAACAGCCTGCGGCCGTCGAGGTCGGCCTGGGTCAGGCCGGCGCTGGGCAGCGGTGTGACCGTCAGGTCGTGGCCCAGCCAGGCCTGTGCCTTGAGTTGCAGGTCGCTGGTGCCTGCCGAGAGCAGTTGATGGGAGAGATTGTACTGACGCCACTGGTCGGCATCGGACGGTATCAGGTGCTCGCTGCCCCAGTGCGCGGCGAGCAGTACTGCAGGGGCGGCCCAGGCCGCACGTGGCAACGCCGGGGCGGATTGGCCGCGCTGCAGCCAGCGGGTCAGCAGCCAGACGAAAAGGCCGGCACCGAGGGTCCAGGGCAGCCAGGGGTGAGCAAGGGCTCCGCCGGTGGAGTTTTCCATGAACTGTGGGTCGAACAGATAGCCCAGATCGCTGCTGTTCGGCAGGCGCCCGACCGCACTGACCAGCTCGGCCGAAGCCACCAGCAGCCCACCCCATGCCAGCAGCACCGGCAGCGCCAGCCACCAGGGGCTGCGCTGCAACAGCAGTACCAGCAGGATGCCGATCGCCAGGTCCGACAGGTACCCCAGCGGATCGGACCAACCCAGCAGTGCGCGGGCGGCCAGGGGGATCACCACGACCAGCACTGCCAGGGTGGCGAGCCGAGCGCGGGGATGGCCAAGCATGTTCTTCACGAAACGTCCTTCCTTGCCATGAAACAGTCACAAAAATGTGCTGCATCATAACAGCCCCCTCACGGGAAGGCCGGACGCGACAAGGTTGGTTACCAATTGAAGTGCAGGGGCGCGAGGCGCCCCCGGGCTGGATGGATCAGAAGTAGTAGGGGAATTTCAGGCTGAAGGTGAAGTCCGGTGCATCGTCGGTCAGGCCGATCGACAGGTTCGGCACGATGGTCAGGTTGTCGGTGGCCGCCAGGGTCATGCCGACGTTGAAGTAGGCGGCGTTGGCATCGCTGCTCTTGACGTCGGCCCAGCTGTCGCCGGTTTCCGCGGACTTGATCCGCGAGCGCCGGGCGATCAGGTCCGAGACCGAGAACGACATCGACATCTTCTCGTTGAGGGCGAAGGCCACGCCTGCACCGATCTGGAAGCTGTCGCCGATCTTCACCTTGCCCGGTACTTTCTGGTTGATCGTCGAGCTGACGTCGCTGAACGAATCCTCGAAGGTGTGGGTGTACGACAGGCTGCCGAACAGCACTGCCGGGTCGAAGGTCTTGACCAGCGAGATGCCTGGGGTGATCGACCAGACACCGTTGCCGGTGGGCAGGTCTTCTGGGTAGCTGAGGCTGTCGTTCTCGGTGTCGCGCAGCAGCTTGATACCGAACGGATCCTTGCCGGTCGGTGCCTTGACCCGCACGCTGAACACCGCATCCGGGGTGTTCTCCGACTCGTCGAGGAACTTGTAGGCCACGCCGAAGTTGACGTCGCCAAGGGTTGGGTCGCGGGTGATGGTGCGTTCGGAAATGCCCTGGGCGTTACCGCCGACACCCCCGGACTGGTAGGTCGACTCGCGGTAGACGATCGGCACGTTCACGTCGAACTGCCAGCGGTTGTCGAGGTTGTAGCGCGCGGTGAGGTCGAGCGTCCAGTTGTCGGCCTTGATCCGGTCCAGGTTGATGTTGCCCAGGAAGATCGAGTCCAGCGCCAGGAAGCCGTTGAGGATCAGTTGGCGGGTATCGTAGCGGGCATAGGTAATGCCGGTCTCGACGCTGAACTTGCCGCCACCGAAGAAGCCACTGGCTTCGTCGTAGAGGTTGGACACACTCTGCGCCGGCTCCGAATCATCCTTGAGCGACTCGCCATAGGATGAACCGCTGCCGCCGGATGCGGCGATCGCCTGGTTGTTGCGCGGCTCGGAGGCCGGCGAGCGGGTCAGGCGCTTGGGGGGTGGGGCGGCGGGTTGCTCTTCGACCTGGCGAACGCGCTGTTCGAGCACCATCAGCGCCTGTTGCTGCGCTTCGTAGCGCTGCTTGAGCGCAGCCAGTTCGGCTTTCAGCGCGTCTACCTGAGGGTCACTGGCTGCATAGAGCAGTGACGATGGTACCAACGTCCCCAGGCAGACAACTGCCCCCAATGACAACGATCGATGCATAAGTTAGCCGTCCCTTCCAACTGCGATGATTGAGACGAAGCGTAGATCAATATCCTGAAACACGAAGGCCCTTGAGTTGATCAAGATTGCAGTTCAGCGCACCTGCCGAAGGCAGGTTGTCGCGCAGCACCACATTGAGCTGTGTCAGGTTGCTGACGGCGTTGCTGCCGCCCAGCAAGGTGGTGGCCTGGAGCAGCCCACCATCGGCCAGGCGTTGCAGGCTTTGCCCTTGATTGTTGTTGGCCTGGATGGCCATCTGGATCCCGCTGCCACTGTTCGAGACGCTGAGCGTGCCGGCGTTGTTGCTGGTGCTCAGGGTGGTGCCTGCGGCCAGGACCTGGCCTTGCGGTACGCCGGCATCAGCGACCTGGCTGGCCTCGCGGACATTGATGGCGACATCGTTATAGGCGCTGTTGTTGTCGCCGGCCGCGCGCACCGACTGGGTCACGCCCTGGGTAGTGTTGACCAGGCCTGCGCCGCCGTTGACCAGGCCATTGCCGCGGCCAGGGGCGTTGCCCGAGCCGTTCTCGCCGGTCATCGACACGTAAAACTGCGGTTTGATCACGTTCTGCTGGACCTGCAGGGTCGTCGTGGCGCCGATGCGATCACCGGCGGCGTTCTGCCAGGTGCTGCTCATGACGACACCGAAACTGATGATCCGTCCCGGCATCACGTACTTCCCACGCAGTTGGGCAAGCTCCTGGTCCTTGACCTCGATGGGCTTGAACACCTGGGCGTGGGCGGGGAGGCTGGCAGCCAGGCATGCTGCGACCAGCCAGGTGGTAGTCTTCATCGCTGCTCCCCGGGACTTCGTGCCCCTTGTAATCGTCAGAAGAAATCGCTCTGGATGAAACCGAACTCCATCAGTTGCGCGTCTTCTACCGGATAGAAACCGTTGACGCGGTTCTTCGCGGTCAGAGGTGCCGGCGGGTCGAGCAGGGCGTTGGCCTTGTCGTAGCCGGGGCCGATGACGGCGAAGATGATGCCGTTCCAGCCTTTGAGGAAATCATCGAATTTGTAGCGTTTGTGGCCCAGGACAGGGTCGCCGATATAGGCCCAGCCCTTGTCGATGTGCTGCAGCACCACAAAGTGCTTGTAGCCACGGATGTCCATAAGCACGATCACCGGAATGCTCACCTTTTCCAGGGTGTCGGGTTCGACCCGATAGCCCCGGGCGCGCATGCCGATGCTTTCGACGTAGCGCTTCATGTCGAGCATGGAGAATCCCTGCACCTTGACGGTGTCCTGGTCGGAATGGGCGAGCATGCCTTCGATGACCTGGTGTTCGTCCACGTCGAGCCAGTAGGCCTGCTTGAGGACGGTGGCCAGGGCGGCGGCGCCGCAGCTGAAATCGGTCTTCTGTTGCACAAGGTCGGCGAAGCGCCGCTCACGCAGGCTCTGCACCGGCTTGTAGACGAGGGTGCCGCCTGGCAAGGCGGCAATCGGCATCTGTGCCGCTTCTACGAGACCGGCCAGGAACATGAGTGTGGCAAGCAGGACAATGCGCATGACCTTCTCCACCGGGTAGAGACAGGGAAAGGGGCCCCGAAGGGCCCCGATCGGCTGCTGTTACATGCAGGCTTTGCAACCTGCGGCGATGGACAGCGAGTTGGTCTGCTGGTTGCCGCTGCCGGCCGAGACGTTGGCGCCGACGTTGCCCGACACGCCATTGAGCGAGTTGCTCAGGTTGGCGTTGTTGGTCACAGGGTTGCGCCAGCCGGTGGGGGTCAGGACCTGATAGGAGGCAACGCCGGCCAGGCCGAAGGTGCCTTCTTCGTGGAACTTCAGCGGGTCCTTGTCGACATGGGTGTTGCCATGGCGATCGCGGCTGCTTTCGTCTTCGACGTAGCCGTAACCATTGCCTTGGTAGTGGCCGTAGGCAGCGAAGGTGGAGGTGAGGGTTTCCTTGCTGTAGGTACGGTCGGCCTTGTTGGTGACGTTCAGGCCGCCGACGTTCTGGTTGGCTGCACCGGTGGCGGCAGCGACACGGCCGCCGGACACGGCGATGGCCATGTTGTTTTTCTGTTGGTTGAAGTCCCCGGCGGTCACGTTGATGCCGATGTTGCCGGAGCTGCCGTTGGCCGAACCGGTGAGGTTGGCGTTGTTGGAGGTCGAGTAGTTCTTGACGGTGTTGCCACTGTTGGTCTGAGTGGCTTGAGCCATGGCCACGGCACTGCCGAAGATGAAGTTCTCATCGGCGGTGGCGATCGCGGCAACGTTGTCCTGCTGGTTGCCGTCGCCGGCTGCGACGTTGGCGCCCAGGTTGCCTTGGGAACCGTTGGCCGAGTTGTCCATGCGGGCATCGTTGCGGGTGCCCTGGTTCAGCACACGGTTGCCGGAGTTGTTCTGGGTGTCCAGAACGGTGGCGGCAGAACCGGCGTTCACCAGCAGGGACAGCAGCAGGCTTTCGTTGTTGTTATGGCCGTTGTTGTGGCCGCCGTGGTTGTCGTTGCCACGGCCGCCGGCTTGTGCAGCAACTGCCATGACCGCAGCGAGGGCGAATACCAGAGGCTTGAGTGCCATTTTTGGTTTCATGGTGTTTCTCCGCTTATATTTTCGTTGTTAAGTGTTGTGTTGCTGATCGGGTCAATCTGCGACCCGGACGCTCAGGGTGTTGGCCATTCGGTTGCCCACCCCGGCGCTCTGATTCAACTGGATCACGCCACGGCTGCCGGTGAAGGCCTGGTCACTGGTCGTGACCTGGCGACTGCCGGGTGTGTGATCAGTTGCGTCGGAGCTGTTGGCCAGCGAGACGTTCTGCTGGCTGAGAATGCTGTCGTCGATGCTCTGTGCAATTGCGCTGATGCTGATGCGCACCGCGTTGGCCTGCTGCGTGGCGGCGCCCGCCGACTGGTTGATGCCCAGCATGCCGTTGCCGTTGCTGAAGGCATTGCCATTGATGCTGGCGTGGGCGTCGAGCGCACTGTTGGCGCGAAAGTCGTTGCGTTGGCGGATCTGCGTGCTGGCCTGGCCTTCGGTGCCGATGGCGATGGCTTTCACGTTGGCCTGTTGCAGGGCGTCACCCGCGGCCTGGTTGATGTTGAGGTTGCCCTGGTAGGCGCGGCCACTGGCGTCGAGGGTGGCGTTGTCGACCACAGGGGAGCCGGCGAAGGCGCTGGCGCTGCAGCCCAGGGCCAGGCACAGCAGAGAGAGGTTGAGGGTCTGCATGATCATTGGCCCCGGGTCAGGATCTGCAGCGGCGCCATGCCGCGCTGAACGTTCTGGTTGACCGTGTTGGAGATGCTGTTGGCGCCGGACGCCCCTGCACCGGAACCGCCGGGCATGCCGGGCAATTGCGACTGGGCGGTGCCCATGCCGCGCAGATTGCCGGAGTTGTCGGGCTGGAAGATGCGGCTGACGGTCGAACCGCTGGCGACGCTGGCGAAGTCGCCATCGGTCAGTTCGTTGTTGGTCTGGGCCTGGATGCGTGCCGACTCGTTGGTGTTGGCGGTGGTCGGGTAGGGGTCTGGCGTGCCGGTTCGGCGATCAGCCTGACGCGGCTGGACATCGCGGTTGAGGACGATCACCCCGTTGCCGCCAGCGAGGACCGGCGGTGCAATCGATGTGGCGGCAAGGCAAGCCAGAACGAGCAGTGCAGGCAGTGTGTTGTGCTGGTTCCCCACGGCGGTGCTCCCTTTCTGTGCGCTGGCCCTTGAGCGTTGCCAGAACAGAGAGCGAAAGCCGTGCCGGTTTTGCTTTTTGCCGATTTATCAGTGGGTTGTGCGAGGGGGGTGGCAGTGCCGGTTTTCTGCTGTATCAGCGTTGATACAAGGTGCCGGGTCGCCGCCCGTCAAGGGCCGAAGCACGGGCGATCTGGCGGGGTGCGCAGGGGGTGTATCAGCGCTGTGACAGTTCCCCCGAAAGTGTGGGGAAGGCCCCGGCAATAGGGGTTTGATGGCGATTGGGTGTATCAGTGAGTTAACAGTCCCGCCTTGCTGAGGGGCCGCTGGGCTCACCCCAGGAGTTCGGCCACCGCCGCCAGCGCGTCATCGCGGCGCTGCTGCCAGTCCCCGTCAATGACCCGCAGTGGCTGGCGATGCTGTTGTAGCCAGTGCAGGCTGTCATCGAAGAACGCCTGGCGCTCCTCAAGCCGCGGCTGGCAGCGCTGGCCATCGCCAATCCATTCCACGCCCTCGGGACTGAGCAGCAGGTGCAGGTCATAGTGCCTGGCCAGCAGCGCTTGTTCCAGCCATGCAGGGCAGTCGCCGAACAACACGCGACTCCACAACATGTTGCTCAGCAGGTGGGTATCGAGGATCAGCAGCGAAGGCGAGGCTGCCCGCGCCTCGTCCTCCCAGGCCAGTTGCCCGCGGGCGATGGCCGGGATATCGGCGTAGCAGGTATCGCGCTGCTCGGTGTCGATGAAATGGCGTACGTATTCGCCGACGGTGATGCCACCGAAACGGTGCTGGATCTCGCCACTGAGCCAGCTCTTGCCACTGGATTCAGGACCGCACAGGACCAGGACCTTCATGCGCCGGCCAGCGCCGGATCGCGCCGCCACTCCAGCCAACCGCGCACGGCGATCAGGGTGAACAGGGCGTACAACGCGGCGGTCAGGTACAAGCCCTTGTACAGGAACAGTCCGACGAAGATCACATCGACCACGAACCACAACGCCCAGCATTGCAGGCGTTTCTGTGCCATCCACACCTGCGCGACCAGACTGAACCCGGTCAGCGCTGCATCCAGCCAGGGTTGGGCGGCGTCGGTCCAGTGGGCCATGGCGGCCCCCAGGGCGGCGCTCGCCAGCAGGCCCAAGCCCAGTCCGCGCAGCACCGTGGCAGTGTCCAGGCGTGATACCCGGCGCGCGTCCTCGACGCGGTCCGGCCGCGTCCATTGCCACCAGCCATAGAGGTTGAGCACGGCATAGACCACTTGCAGGAGCATGTCCGAATACAGCTTCACGTCGTAGAAGATCCAGCTGTAGAGCAGCACCATCACCAGGCCGATCGGCCAGCACCAGATGTTCTGCCTGACCGTGAGCCAGACGGCGATGACGCCGAGCGCGGCGGCGAAGAGTTCGAGGCCGGACATCGGCGATCCTTCGGAAGGGAAAGGGCGCGATTGTAGCTTGAGGGCAGGGGAAGGTGAATCTCTGCAACAAGGGGCGCCGTAGCGCCCCCTAGAGGTCAGACTCTGAATTGACGCAACAACTGCTCGAGCTCCTCGCTCAGGCGTGCCAGGGCAACACCGGCATCGCTGGATTGGCGCGCCGCCTCGGCGGTCTGTTGCGAAAGGCCCGCGGTGTCGAGCACGTTGCGGTTGATTTCCTCGACCACATGGGACTGCTGCAGGGTGGCGCTGGCGATCGAGGTGTTCAGCGCTGCCAGGGTATGCAGTGCCTGTTCGATGGCTGCAAGGCTGGTGCCGGCGTCGCGGGCCTGTTCGACGGTCTGGCGCGATGCTTCGCTACTGGTGTCGATGGCCCGGACGGCGGCATCCGACTGGCCCTGCAGATGCTCGATCATGGTCTGGATCTCGGCAGTGGACTGCGCCGTGCGCTGGGCCAGCAGGCGTACCTCGTCGGCGACTACGGCAAAGCCGCGGCCCTGCTCGCCAGCGCGGGCGGCCTCGATGGCGGCGTTGAGGGCCAGCAGGTTGGTCTGCTCCGCGATCGAGCGGATCACTTCCAGTACGCCACCAATCTTGGTGCTGTGCCCGGCCAGGTCGCGGATCACCCCCTGGGCCTGATCGATGGTCGCCGACAACCGGTCGATCTGCTGCAGGCTGCCATGGATCGCCTGCTGGCCCTGACCGACCTGCTGCTGCGCGGCGCGCATTTCCACGGCCGCCTGCTCGGCATTCTTCGCCACATCCTGCACCGCGTAGGTGACCTCGTTGACCGCCGTGGCCACCTGGTCCATCTGCAAGGATTGCTGGGCACTGCGCTGCTGGGCGCTGCCGGCGTTGTCGCCGACGTGCCCGGCAGACTGGGCCAAGGCATGGGCTGTGCCCTGCAACTGGCCGACCACGCCCTGCAGCTTGCCGTTGAAGCGGTTGAAGTACTCGCCCAGGTGGGTGATTTCGTCGCGTCCGTGGGTGTCCAGGCGGCGGGTCAGGTCGCTCTCGCCACTGGCGATGTTGCCCATGGCCTGCACCGCCTCGTGCAGCGGACGGGCGATGCTGCGGGCGATCAGCCACACCACCAGCCCCATCACCAGGGCAATGACCAGCCCGACCAGCGAGGCCTCGCGGACCTGGCGGGCGAATTCGTCCTGGACGTCGTCGACGTAGACTCCCGAGCCGATGATCCAGCCCCAGGGTTTGAACAGTTCTATATAGGACGTCTTGGCCACCGGCTCGCTGGCGCCGGGCTTGGGCCAGCGGTAGTTGACCGGACCTGCGCCCTGGGCCTTGGCCAGGGTCACCATCTCGTTGAACACGGCAAAGCCGTCAGGATCGCGGATCGCCGACAGGTCCTGGCCATCGAGCTTGGCGTTGACCGGATGCATGACCATCTTCGGTTGCAGGTCGTTGATCCAGAAATAGTCATCCTTGTCGTAGCGCAGGCTGCGCACCACCTGCAGCGCCTGCTGCTGGGCGCTTTGCCGATCGAGGCTGCCGGCGGCCTCCAGCCCCTGGTAATAGGCGAGCACGCCCACGGCAGTCTCGACCACGTGCTGGGTCTTCTGCGCCTTGGCCTGGTACAGGTCGCCATGGATCTGGCGCAGCATCAGCAGCCCCAGGACCAACAGCATGGCGACGGCCACGAGCAGGATCAGCCACAGACGACGGCTGATCGACATCGATCTCAAGGTCTTCATCAAAAGGTCACTCCATGTCTTGTTCTTTTTATATGAGCAGCATCCAACCATGACCGGATGCCGGCAACCCAGTCGACCAACGGCTAAGTGCCGGGCTCGACAATCCATGTTGCATCCCGCGCAAGCCTTCGTGCGGGGCCTCTGATAGGATTTCGGCCGCGCAAGATGAAACCTTTAGCCGCCGCGCACTTTTTCGCTGGTGTTGTGACTAACGAAGGCTGTAAAACACGCGTCGCCGCGCGTGCGGTGAATATTTGTAATCGAAAAGAACTAGGGTGCTGCCAGGAGCAGTGTCCATTGGGGGAGTTGATGGATTTTTGGAGTGCCTTCCAGGCAATCATCCTGGGTATCGTCGAGGGCTTGACCGAGTTCCTGCCGATTTCCAGTACCGGCCACCAGATCATCGTGGCCGACCTGATCGATTTTGGCGGCGAGCGCGCGATGGCGTTCAACATCATCATTCAGCTGGGCGCGATCCTGGCGGTGGTGTGGGAGTTTCGCAGCAAGATTTTCGAAGTGGTATTCGGCCTGTCGAGCCAGCCCAGGGCGCGGCGCTTCACGGCCAACCTGCTGATCGCCTTCATGCCGGCGGTAGTGCTTGGCGTACTGTTCGCCGACCTGATCCATGAGTACCTGTTCAATCCGATCACCGTGGCGGTGGCATTGGTGGTGGGGGGCTTCATCATGCTCTGGGCCGAGCGCCGCGATCACCGTATCGAGGTCGACCATGTCGATGACATGCGTTGGTCCCATGCACTGAAGGTTGGCCTGGTGCAGTGCCTGGCGATGATCCCGGGGACCTCGCGTTCGGGCTCGACCATCATCGGCGGCCTGCTGTTCGGCCTGTCCCGCAAGGCCGCGACCGAGTTCTCGTTCTTCCTGGCGATGCCGACCATGGTCGGTGCCGCGGTGTATTCGGGCTACAAGTACCGCGACCTGTTCCAGCCGGCCGACCTGCCGGTGTTCGCCATCGGCTTCGTGGTGTCGTTCATCTTCGCCATGATCGCGGTGCGTGCGTTGCTCAAGTTCATCGCCAACCACAGCTACGCGGTCTTTGCCTGGTACCGCATTGCCTTCGGCCTGCTGATCCTGGCGACCTGGCAGTTCGGCTGGGTTGACTGGGCCACGGCGCACGGCTGATGGCACGTGGGCAAAGTGCCGGGCGGCGCGACGCTGGCCAGGCAGGCGAGGGCGTGCGCAACCTGCGCCTGAAGTTGCTGGTGCTGCTGGTCTTGTGCCTGCTACCGGGCGTGGGGGTGGCGCAGATGGCCTGGAGCGGCCAGTCCTGGCTGCCCCTGGCGCTGTATCCGGCGGCCAGCCTGATCTGCCTGTTGTTGTACTGGCAGGACAAGCGGCAGGCCCGCACCCAGGCCTGGCGTACGCCCGAGAAAATCCTCCACGCCAGCGAGCTGCTCGGTGGTTGGCCGGGGGCCTTGCTCGCGCAGCAACTGTTCCGGCACAAGACCCGCAAGCTGTCGTACCAGATGGTGTTCTGGGCAATCGTCGCGTTGCACCAGGTGTTCTGGCTGGATCGCCTGGTGCTGGGTGGGCGCTGGCTGGGATTGATGGGCTGAGCGAGCGCCACGCAATCCTCAATCCGCCAACAAGCCCACCTGCAAGCGCTTGGGCAAGCGTCGCACCACCAGCTGGTGCGAACGCTGCAGCAGATCGGTCAGTTCCTCCCGGCCCATGGGGTAGGGAGGCAGCATGCTGATCCAGCGCGCCCTCGCCAGATAAGGCGCCGGCCGTACGCCGGGACGGTCGCAATAACCGAGAAACAGCTCGTCGGCGACCTTGAACATCAAGCCTGCTCCCGGCAGGTCAAGCACGGCGAACATCTTGTTGCCGGCCACCGAGAACACCCGGATTCCGCCCCATTTGTAATCCTCCCGCGCGCCGGGCAGGCTCAGGCAGAACGCTGCCACCTGCTCGGGGCTCATGCGTCGTTCAGACATAACGCTCTCCACAGGCCTCGAACGAGGCCGCCAGGTGATCGATCCATACCCGCACTGCAGGCAACACACCACGTCGGTGCGGATACACTGCCTGCAGGTAACCCCCTGGCAGTGACCACTCCGGCAGCAGGTGCACCAGTTCACCGCTTTGCAGTTCTTCTTCGCAATAGTTGCTTGGCAGGGCGGTGAAGCCCAGGCCTGCGCGGGCCGAGGCCTTGCGCACAACGAAGTCATCGATGGTCAGGCGCGGTTCCAGGGCGATCTCCTGCTCCTCACCGCCAGGCCCGATGAGGCGAAAGTGCACCAGGCGATCGGCATCCGCCGCTCCCAGCACCGGCAGCCCCACCAATTGCGACGGGTGCTCGAGCCCGTCGGCGAATCCAGGTGCTGCCACCAAGTACATCTGCGCCTGGCGCAGGCGGCGGGTGGCCAGGGCCGGGTCCTCGTCCCCCAGGTCGCGCACCCGCAGCGCCACATCGATACCCTCGGCGATCAGGTCGACACGGCGATTGAGCAGCACCATCTCCAGTTGGACCAGCGGGTACTGGGCGAGAAAACGGCTGATGATGTCGGGTAAAAAGGCATGTGCCAGGGCTACCGGGCTAGACACCCGCAGGCGTCCACGCGGCTCGCTGGTCATGCTGGCGACGGCTTCGTCGGCCATCTCGGCCTCCAGCAGCATGGCCTGGCAGTGGTGCAGGTAACGTTCACCGACGGCGGTCAGCTTCAGTTGCCGGGTCGTGCGCTGCAGCAGGCGCGTGCCCAGGCGCTCCTCGAGTTCCGCGATACGCCGCGACAGGCGCGACTTGGGGATGCCCAACTGGCGCCCGGCGGCGGCGAAGCCACCGGCCTCGACCACTCGGGCGAAGTAGAAGAGGTCGTTGAGGTCTTGCATATGGATATCTCACTGTTCCATCAGTGGAACAAACTAACGCATTTTTGCCGACTAATCAGCTATTCGTCGCCTGTGTAGGATTCTCTCCATCGTGATCGCCCACAGTCGCGGTCTTCATTCACAGGAGAGTCCCATGAAACTGTTGCACATCGATTCGAGCATCCTGGGCGACAATTCCGCCTCCCGCCAGCTGAGCCGCGAAGTGGTCGAGGCCTGGAAGGCCGCCGATCCTGGCGTCGAAGTCATCTACCGCGACCTCGCTGCCGATGCCATCAGCCACTTCTCGGCCGCGACCCTGGTCGCCGCCGGCACCCCCGAAGAAGCCCGTGACGCCGCCCTGGCCCACGAAGCCCGCCTGAGTGCCGAAACCCTGGCCGAGTTCCTCGCCGCCGACGCCGTGGTCATCGGTGCTCCGATGTACAACTTCACCGTGCCCACCCAGCTCAAGGCCTGGATCGATCGCGTGGCCGTCGCCGGTCAGACCTTCCGCTACACCGAAGCGGGCCCGGAAGGCCTGTGCGGCGACAAGAAAGTCGTGCTGGTGTCCACTGCCGGTGGCCTGCACCAGGGCCAGCCAAGCGGTGTCGGCCATGAAGACTTCCTCAAGGTGTTCCTGGGCTTCATCGGCATCACCGACCTGGAAATCGTCCGCGCCCACGGCCTGGCGTATGGCCCCGAGCATCGCAGCAAGGCCATCGACGCTGCCCAGGCGCAGATTGCCAACGAGCTGTTCGCCGCAGCCTGATCGAACCCCGAAAAAGCCGGCTGTCGCCTTGTGCGACCGCCGGCTTTTTCATGGATGTTTCATCTGTCGTCCATCGCGTAGCTTCTATGCTTATGCTACTCGTCCGCCTCGAGGGGAGAGATGCTCGCGATGAAAACCCGTGCCCTGTTGACGTTGCTCCTGCTCGGCGGCCTGCTGGCCCGTGCCGAGGCTTCACCTTGGGTGGCCGGCTTGCATCGCCTCACGCTTGCCGACCCGGTGGACGCCCAGCCCATGCAGGCCCTGGTGTTCTATCCCAGCAGCAGCCCGGCGCGGCCTACGCGCATCGAAGGCTACACCCTGCGGGTGGCCGAAGAGGCGCCGGTCGCCATGGGCCAGTTCCCGCTGCTGGTGGTCTCCCATGGCAATACCGGCACCCCGGTGGCGTTGCACGACCTGGCGACCTCGCTGGCCCGCCAGGGCTTCGTGGTGGTGGCCGTCACCCACCCGGGCGACAACCTTCGTGACCACAGTCGGCTGGGCAAGCTCAGCAACCTCTACGGCCGCCCCTTGCAGGTCAGCGCCGCGATCACGGCTGCGCGTGCGGATCACCTGCTCAGCCCCTACCTCAGCCAGGGCAAGGTTGGCGTGATCGGCTACTCGGCAGGCGGGGAGACCGCATTGATCCTGTCGGGCGCCCAGCCAGACCTTGAGCGACTGCGCAACTATTGCCTGGAACGGCCGATGGATGCCGATGCCTGCAAGACCCATGGTGTGTTGATCGCCGACCGCAGCGAGTTGACCCCGCAGTCCGACCCGCGTGTCGGTGCGGTGATGCTGATGGCGCCGTTGAGCCTGATGTTTGGCCGCCATGCCCTGGCCGGCGTGCATGTGCCCGCACTGATCTACAGCGGCGACCAGGACCAGTTGCTTGCAGTCGACCGTAACGCCAGCGCCCTGGCGCGCAAGTTGCCGGTCACGCCCGACTACCGTCTGTTGTCTGGCGCTGGGCATTTCGTGTTCATGGCACCCTGCGACGACGAACAGCGCCAGCGCATGGCGGTGCTGTGCAAGGATGCCGACGGCATCGACCGTCGCCAGGTGCACCGGGGCCTGCAGAGCGAGGCTGCGGCGTTCTTCAGCCAGGCGCTGGGAGCCCCGGAGCCCGCCGAGCGTTCAGCGGCGGTCGGCGCGGCGGGCCAGCAGCAGGACCAGACCCACCCCTGACAGCGCCAGCAGCGCTGCCACGCAGAAGATCGACGCGTACCCCAGGTGCACGGCTACCGCGCCCATTACCGGGCCGGCCAGGCCCAATGCCAGGTCGAAGAACACCGCGTAGGCCCCGAGGCCCGCGCCCCGGCTGGCGCTGGGCACCTGCCTGATCGCCTCCACGCCCAGCGCTGGATACACCAGCGACAAGCCAAAGCCGGTGAGCCCCGCCCCAACCAAAGCCCATCCCGGTGCAGGCGCCAGCCACAGCAGGGTCAGCCCCAGCACTTCGGTGGCCATGCACGCGATCGCCACGTTGTAGCCGCCGAAGCGGTTGACCGCGTTGACGAACAACAGCCGCGAGACGATGAAGCACAGGCCGAAGGCGCTCAGGCACCAGGCCGCGCCAACCCAGCCTTGCTCCAGGTAGTAGAGGGTGACGAAGGTGGTCAGGGTGCCGTAGCCGATCGACGCCAGTGTCAGCCCCATGCCGCAGGGTGCAACGCGGCCAAAGGCGGACCAGAAGGGCAGGCGCTCACCGCGCACCACTACTACGTCCGGGCGGCCGCGCAGCACCCACAGGGCCAGCAGCGCCATCACCAGCAAGGCCGGGCCGAGGGCGACGAAGCTCAGTTGGCCGACCATCACCACCCCGGCGGGCGCGCCGATGGCGATGGCGCCGTAGGAGGCGATGCCATTCCAGGAGATCACCCGGGCGGTGTGCTCGGCACCGACCTGGCCGATGCCCCAGCTCAGCGTGGCGACGCCGATCAGGCCTTGGGCGACCCCCAGCAGCACACGCCCGGCCAGCAGCAACGCCAGGCTCAGCGAGGGCAGGGCGAGGGACCAGGCCGACAGCAGGGTCAGCACGCCGCAACCGGCAATGCCATACAGCCCATAGCGAATCGCCTGCTTGCCGCCCAGGCTATCGGCCACGCGACCGGCGAAGGGCCTGCTGAGCAAGGTGGCAAGGTACTGCAAGCCGATGGTCAGGCCGGCGATTACCGCACCCATGCCCAACTGGTCGTGTACATGGCCGGGCAGCACCGCGATGGGCAGGCCGATGCACAGGAAGGCGACGAAGGTGTAGAAGACGATCGAAAGGATCTGCAGGGTCAGGGCGGTGGTGCTGACAGGCGTTGGGGCTGGGGCGGTCATGGCGGTGTTCGCGGGCGGGCGGTGCAGCAATCATGGCTGGCTCGAGGGATAAAAGAAAGCAGCCTAACGATTTTCCCACACGATTCCTGTGCTTGAACCGGTGCCTCAACCGGCGTACCGTCTCCTTCCGTTTCCGCCAAGGAGTGCTCCATGCAAGGCAAGGCCCGCAAGGTCGTCCAGGCCATTCTCTACGAAGTCATCGCCGTGGCGTGCGTGGCGCCTGCGCTGTCGCTGATGTTCGACGCCGGCATGGCTCATTCGACGATACTCTCGATCCTGATGTCGGGCATCGCCATGAGCTGGAACATGGGCTACAACTGGGCCTTCGAGCGCTGGGAAGCACGCCAGGCGCAGCGTACCCGTACCTGGTTCCGCCGCTTGCTGCATGCGCTGGGCTTCGAGGGTGGGCTGGTGCTGATCCTGCTGCCGCTGGTGGCGTTCTGGCTGGATATCAGCCTGTGGAGCGCGTTGCTCACCAACCTGGCCCTGTTCGTGTTCTTCTTCGTCTATGCCTTCGTCTTCCAGTGGGGCTTTGACAAGGTCTTCGACGTGCCGCTGTCGGCACAGCAACAGGCGCGATGCTGAATGTTGACTTCCTACGGTTTGGCGGGATAAGTTCCTACGCTATGAATACCTACTCGCCTGTGCGCACCTTCGGCCTGATTATTATTACCGCCATTATCGGATTGGCGGGCTAGCGCGCACTGGCACCGAAACCCGCCCTGGAGGCGGGTTTTTTCTTCTCGACTCCTGGGCATCTGCAAACCCCAGGAGTCATCGATGAGCAATCTGAGCGTCAGCCCCCGTTCCCCCGTCACGCCCCAGCAACTGCTGTCGGAGCAGGTGCGGCGCATTCTTGCAGCGCCCGTGTACGACCTGGCCATCGAAACCCCGCTGCAGGCGGCCCCGGCGCTGTCCACCAGCCTCGGCAACCAGGTGTTGCTCAAGCGCGAAGACCTGCAACCGACCTTCTCGTTCAAGATCCGCGGTGCCTATACCCGGCTGTCGCGCCTGTCCCAGGTCCAGCGCGAGCGTGGCGTGATCACCGCTTCCGCCGGCAACCATGCCCAGGGCGTGGCGCTGGCCGCAGCGCACCTGGGCATGACGGCGACCATCGTCATGCCCACCACCACCCCTGAACTGAAGATCGCCGGTGTGCGCTCGCGCGGCGGCAACGTGGTGCTGCATGGCGAAAGCTTCCCCCATGCCTTGGCCCATGCGCTGCAACTGGCCGACCGCCAGGGAGCGACCTTCGTACCGCCGTTCGACGATCCGGACGTGATCGCCGGGCAGGGCACCGTGGCCATGGAGATCCTGCGCCAGCACCCGGGCGCCCTGGATGCGATCTTCGTCCCGGTCGGTGGCGGTGGCCTGATCGCGGGTATCGCCGCCTACGTGAAGTACCTGCGTCCGCAGGTCAAGGTGATCGGTGTCGAGCCCGAGGACTCCAACTGCCTGCAGGCCGCCCTGGCCGTTGGCGAGCGAGTGGTACTGGCGCAGGTCGGCACCTTTGCCGACGGCGTGGCGGTGGCCCAGGTCGGTGCCCATTGTTTCGAGCTGTGCCGGCATTTCGTCGATGAAGTGATCACCGTCAGCAGCGATGAGCTGTGCGCGGCGATCAAGGACATCTACGACGATACCCGCTCGATCACCGAACCATCCGGCGCGCTGGCCGTGGCCGGGATCAAGAAGTACGTGGCGCGAGACGGCGTTCGTGGGCAGACCCTGGTCGCCATCGACTCCGGGGCCAACATCAATTTCGACCGCCTGCGCCATGTGGCCGAACGTGCCGAACTCGGTGAGCAGCGTGAGGCGGTGATCGCGGTCACCATCCCTGAGCGGCCGGGGAGCTTTCGCGCGTTCTGCCAGGCCCTGGGCAAGCGCCAGGTGACCGAGTTCAACTACCGCTACCACCCTGGCAAGGAAGCCCGGCTGTTCGTCGGCGTGCAAACCCATCCGCAGCACGACCCGCGCGAGGGCCTGCTGGACAGCTTGCGGGCCCAGGGCTATGAGGTACTCGACCTGACCGACAACGAACTGGCCAAGCTGCATGTGCGCCACACCGTCGGCGGCCATGCTGCGCCGAGCGCCGACGAGCGGGTGCTGCGCTTCGAGTTCCCCGAACGCCCAGGTGCGTTGCTGGGCTTTCTCGAGCGCCTGGGCCAGAACTGGAACATCAGCCTGTTCCACTACCGTAACCATGGCGCTGCCGAGGCACGGGTATTCGCTGCGCTGGAGGTGCCAGCCGACGAGCAGGCCCTCATGCCCCAGGCGCTGCAGGCCATGGGCTATCGCTACTGGGATGAGACGGACAATCCGGCGTATCGGTTGTTTCTGGGGTAAACGAGTGCCGCTCATCGCGGTTTGCCTGCGATGTCGACCGTTCAGTCACGGCGGCTTGTCCTGGATCAACATTCGTCCAGCAGTTAGGGCAGATCCTCGAGGGTAGACAGACAACAACCTGAGAGGATCTCGGCCATGAGCAGCACCTTCTTCATTCCACCCGTCAACATCATGGGCCTCGATTGCCTGGACGAAGCCATGGCGGCGATTGCCGGCTACGGCTTGCGCAAGGCGTTGATCGTGACTGACGAAGGCCTGTCCAGGGCCGGGGTCGCCAAGCGCATCGCCGGGCTACTGGCCGAGCGCGACATCGACTCGGCGATCTTCGACGGCGCCAAGCCCAACCCGAGCATCGCCAACGTCGAGGCGGGCCTGGCACTGTTGCAGCGCGAACGCTGCGACTGTGTGATCTCGCTCGGTGGCGGCTCGCCCCATGACTGCGCCAAGGGCATCGCCCTGTGCGCAACCAACGGCGGGCATATTCGCGACTACGAAGGCGTGGACCGTTCGGCCAAGCCGCAATTGCCACTGATCGCCATCAACACCACGGCCGGTACGGCCAGCGAGATGACCCGTTTCTGCATCATCACCGACGAATCGCGCCATGTGAAAATGGCCATCGTCGACCGCAATGTCACGCCTATCCTGTCGGTCAACGACCCGGCATTGATGGTCGGCATGCCCAAGGGCCTGACCGCCGCCACCGGCATGGATGCGCTGACCCACGCCATCGAGGCGTATGTCTCCACGGCCGCCAACCCGATCACCGATGCCTGTGCACTCAAGGCCATCACGTTGATCAACGACAACCTGCGCCAGGCGGTTGCCGACGGCCAGGACTTGCAAGCCCGGGAGAACATGGCGTACGCCCAGTTCCTCGCCGGCATGGCCTTCAACAATGCTTCGCTGGGTTATGTACATGCCATGGCGCATCAGCTCGGTGGCTACTACGACCTGCCGCATGGGGTCTGCAACGCGGTGTTGCTGCCGCATGTGCAACGCTTCAATGCCCAGGTCAGCGCCGCGCGTCTGCGCGATGTGGCCAAGGCCATGGGGGTGAAGGTGTGTGGGCTGACGGCAGAGCAGGGCGCGGGGGCGGCGATTTCGGCGATCGAGCATCTGGCCGTGGCGGTAGGGATCCCTTCCGGCCTGGCAGAGCTGGGGGCCAAGCGCGAAGATGTGCCGGTGTTGGCGGCCAATGCGTTGAAGGATGCCTGTGGGCTGACCAATCCGCGCACTGCCAGCCAGGGGGAGATCGAAGCGATTTTCGAGGCGGCGTTCTAGTTGACTCAAGGAATAGACGGCCTTGGCAAGCAGCACAAGGCCGCGCTTCAGCGCTCACGCATGAAGAACCCCGCCACGTACTTGCGGAAGGTTTCCGGGCTCTTGAAGTCTGCGTAGCGCTTGAAGTTTTCCGTGTCGGGCTCCGGGCCGAGCGGCTTTTCCAGCAGCGACACCGACAGCACGCGGTCCTGGTCGGAAGTCAGTACCAGCTCGTCCATCACCTCGCCGCCGATCACCGGGCGGCGCATCAGCACTTTGACCCCCTTGCCCGCCATCCAGTCGATCAGCGAGACCAGGGCTTTCAGCGGTTCGCGCTCCTCGTCACGGTATACCGGGAACAAGTGCACGCGTGACAGCACCGGTACGCTGGCGACATGGATCAGTTCGTAGTAGTGGCTGCCGGCAGTGGCGGGCGAGTACAGCGCCAGGGCCAGCAGCGGGCCGCCGGTCTTGCTGCCGCCCCAGAGCAAGTGATGGCCCTGGAAGTCGAAACCGTCCTCGCTGCGGGCATTGAGCAGCTTGCGCCCCTTGATCTGCTCGACGCAGTCCAGCAACAGACCGTGGCGGCGGTGGTTGCCGAATACGGTGGATTCACGCAGGCGCGCCTTGAGCATCATCATGTGCTTCATGTCCAGGCGTGTTTCCAGGTAGTTGCTCGCCGGGACCCGCTCGAGCAGCGGATAGCGGCCAGCGACGCCGCGCAGTTCGGCGAACTGCGCGGTCAGGTCCTTTTTCAGGTGCGTGGCGTAGACGTTCAGGCCGCTGGCCTCGATCCAGGTCAGCAGCAGCGACAGTAGCCGCTGTTGCTCGCGGCGCTCCCCGGCCTCACCGCCGATTCCGTTACCCGTGGTGGCGCGGTGGAAGTCGCCGAGCAGACGCAGCGGCGTGTCTGGTGGCAGCCAGGCGGCGGGCGGCGGTACGTCCTCGCTGCGCTCCATGGCTTCGCGCTCGTCCTTGGTGAAAGGGCAGCCGGGAGCATGCTCCGGGGTGTCGGGGTTATTGCGCAGGAACAAGGTGCCAGTGTTGCCGTTGAGGCTGACATTGAGCACCGGCAGGGCATCCTTGCGGCAATCGCAGGCCAGCCATTGGTTGGCACTGCGCACCTTCATCAGCCACTGGTTGGCTTGCAGCAGGCGCGGGCCAACCAGCGTGGCACTGGCAAACCCGGCCAGCAGTTCTTCTTCGGCCGGGGTGAGGGTGCGCACCTGCGCGCCGTTCTTTTCGATGATTCGCATTCAATAGCAGCTCCGAGCTACAAGCCTCAAGCTTCAAGCAAAGCCGCGGCGCTTTCAACTTCAAGCGTGCGGCTTGCGACTCGTCGCCCGCTCAGTTGCCGCCGAACAGCTTGGCTGCGCGGGCGTGGATCTCTTCGGGGCTCAGGTCTTCCTTGTGGGTGGACACGAACCAGAGGTTGCCGAAGGGGTCTTTCAAGGTGCCGCTGCGATCACCATAGAACTGGTCCTGCACCTCTCGCAGTGGCGTGGCGCCGGCAGCGACGGCCTGTGCATAGACCTTGTCGCAGTCCTCGACATACAGGTGCAAGCCGATGGCAGCCCCTGGCAGCGACTGGCTGGCGGTGAGGCCACCGTCCATGTCGCAGGGGTCGGCGAGCATCAGCGAGGAGTCACCGATTTTCAGCTCGGCATGACCGACGCGACCGTCGGCGCCGTCGAGGCGAAACATCTCGACGGCGCCAAAGGCTTGCTTGTAGAAGGCGATGGCCTTGGCGGCATCCTTGATACCCAGATAGGGCGTGATGCTGTGCTGGCCTTCGGGGATGGGTTTGGCTGGCATTGCGCATACCTCCTGTGGAAGGTGGTCATTCGTCGAAACTGTATATTTGTACAGTTTCGACGAATGCGCAAATGCCGTTTTCCGATTAAGCGGCCGCTGGCTAGAAGATGTAGTCGGTGGTCAGGAAGCTGGACTGGCGATTGCGGATGATCTCGCTGATCAGCGTCTTGTTGGATTCCTGGAACTTGGTGGCCACCAGGGTACGGATCGAGAATACCCGCAGCGCGTCATGCACCGACAAGGTCCCTTCGGCGCTGTTCTTGCGGCCGTTGAACGGATAGGTGTCCGGGCCGCGCTGGCACTGGGCGTTGAGGTTGATGCGCCCGACCTGGTTGGCGAAGGTGTCGACCAACGCACCGACGGTCTGCGGGTCGTTGCCGAACAGGCTCAGTTGCTGGCCGTAGTCGGAGTCGAGCACATAGTCGATCACCGTCTGCAGGTCGCGGTAGGGCACCACCGGCACCAGCGGGCCGAACTGCTCTTCGTGATAGACGCGCATCGACGGCGCTACCGGGTACAGCAGGGCGGGGTAGAAGAACGACCCCCGGCTCTGGCCGCCGCCCGGGTTGAGGATTTTCGCGCCGTGCGCCTGCGCGTCGGCGACCAGGCCGTCGAGGTAGTCGACCTTGCCCGGCTCCGGCAGCGGCGTCAGTGCAACGCCGGGTTCCCAGGGCATGCCTGGCTTGAGTGCCGCCAGCTTGCGCTGGAATTTCTCGAGGAACGGCTCGACCACATCCTCGTGCACGAACAGGATCTTCAGTGCCGTGCAGCGCTGGCCGTTGAACGACAGGGCGCCGGTCAAGGCTTCATCGACTGCGTTGTCCAGGTCCACCTCGGGCAGCACGATCCCCGGATTCTTGGCATCCAGGCCCAGCGCCGCACGCAGGCGGTGTGGGCGCGGATGGAGCTTTTTCAGGTCGCTGGCGGCCTTGTGCGTGCCGATGAAGGCGAACACATCGACCTTGCCGCTGGCCATCAGAGCGCTGACCGTCTCGCGGCCGCGACCATAGATGACGTTGATCACTCCTGGCGGGAAGCTGTCGCGGAAGGCTTCGAGCAGGGGGCGGATCAGCAGCACACCGAACTTGGCCGGCTTGAATACCACGGTGTTGCCCATGATCAGCGCCGGGATCAGCGTGGTGAAGGTCTCGTTGAGCGGATAGTTGTACGGCCCCATGCACAGCGCCACGCCCAGTGGTGCGCGGCGGATCTGGCCGAGTGTGCCCTGTTCCAGCTCGAAGCGGCTGGAACGTCGATCCAGGTCCTTGAGGGCGTTGATGGTATCGACGATGTAGTCGCAGGTGCGGTCGAACTCCTTTTCCGAGTCTTTGAGGTTCTTGCCGATCTCCCACATCAGCAGCTTGACCACGGCGCTGCGTTGTTCGCGCATGCGCGCCAGGAAGGCTTCGACATGCTGGATACGTTCGGCCACACGCATGTTCGGCCACACGCCGCGGCCCTTGTCGTAGGCTTGCACCGCGGCATCGAGGGCGGTGAGGGCGGTGTCGGCGTCGAGCAGCGGCGCGCTGCCGAGGACGACTTGGCGTTCCTGATCGCCCTCCTTGAGCCACACCGGGCTGCGCACCGTGGCCAGCGGCCCGTCCCAGCGCCTGAGCTGCCCTGCCACCAGATAGTCGCGTTGCTCCAGTGGCTCGCCCAGGCGCCAGGCCTCGGGGATGTCTTCTGGGGTGGGAAACAGCGAATCGAGCAGACGGTCCATGGGTACTGCACCTCACTTTTAGCTGATCAGGTGAAACGCTTCAGCCGAGCATGCACCTGCTGTCGGAAATATTCCAGTCTGGTTGAAGTGCGACGATTCGCCATCGCCAAGCCGTTGGCGCCCGACAGGCGCCGACGGGTGGCCACGGTGTTTACTCTTCCGGTGACGGCGGCTCAGGCGACTCGGCGAGCTCGGCTTCGGGCGCCGGTGGGAAAGGCAGTTCCAGCAAATGCTCGGCCCCTGCGGCAATCGCTTGCTCGCCCAATATCGCGTCCTGATCCATCAGGTGAAGGCGTCGCCAGATTTCCGTGAGGTTTGCCTCGGGGGCCGCATTGAACTGATCATCCTCGATCAGCGTCCGCAGGTCCCTGCGGTACTGGAGGGGCAGGCGATTCCAGACGCTGAAGTCTTCGTCGCTGGCCGTGGACAGCAAGGCTTCGTATTCATGCTCGGCGACCATCAGGTCTACGCCGAAACGCACGTAGTAGGCATTGAGCTGCGCAATCATGCCGTCGTCCATGTATTGGCTTTCCAGCCGCATCACTTGCGCGAGCGGACGCGGCAGAGGTTGTGGCTGCGGCAGTTCGGTGAAGCGGTTTTCGCCCAGATTGACGATGTACGGGTTGCGCATGTTCGCCAGGCCAGCGGGCATTTCGGTCAGTTCGCAATTGCCGAGCAGCAGCGATTCCAGGTTGGGCAGAGCCTGCAGGTTGGGGCTTGCCTGCAGCGGATTGTTGGTGAGGTCGAGGGTCAAGAGGTTGACCATCCCGTTCAACCTTTGCTGTGCCTGTTCGTTCCAGATCAGGTTGTTTCCCTCCAGGTCGAGCAGGCGTAGCGTTTGCGGGTTGCGCAGTTGCGGAAAGTGTTGCAGCGAGCACGCTTCCAGGCTCAGCGCATGCAGATTGGGCAGGCGTTCGAGCAACGAAGCGGGAAGGGTGCTGATTTGCGGATTGCGGGCCAGGTCAAGAAGCTGGACATGCGGGAAGTGGTGGGGTAGTTCCAGGCTGGCGAGGTCGGCGTCGGTGAGATCGAGGTCGGCCAGCTCCAGCGAAAACAGCCACTGTTCGCCCAGCGCTTGTCGACTCATGCCGCGCCAGCTGTTCAGCAGTCGCGTCATGGCCTGGGTTCGGGCAGGTGAGCCCTCGGCCCAGGCAGCGAAGTTGGCCGTCACTACTTGATACCGCGCGTTCAGGGACGCCACGGCCTGATCCGGGCTCACTCCTTGCTCGCGACTCGCGGCAAAGAAGGCTTCGACGCCTTCGTCGTTCATGGCGGGGTAGATCTGCTGCACCTGGTGGTAAAGCGCCCGGTCGATCGGTTCGGGAGGTGGCGCAGGGACGACTGCCGGCTCAGGCTCGATCCCGGGTGCAGGGTTCGGATCCATCGGCGTTCCTCCACGAAGCCCCTGTTGCGGTAACCAGGCGAAGTCGCCGAATGGGCGCAGTTGCCGGGCCCAGGCCTGGCGGTCGGCGTCGATCAGGGCTGTCAGGCGCGCTCGCAGGCTGTCACCGGTGCTGGCCTCAAGCGCCATCGCCGCACGCTCAGTGGCTGACAGTATTTTCACCGCAGCCTGGCACAGATCGGCAGTGGCGGGTGTGGGGGCGGGCCGCTCGCCCAGATAGGGCTCGTACCCCTGAGCAGACTTGATGATGACCCGCAAGCGCGTAGCGTAGCGGCTGCCAGCTACGGCAAGGGTAGGCCCATGGGGGCTGTCTGCGCGCAGCTCGATGCGCACATCCTGTGGCCAGCCTTTCAGCGCGGTCATGGCTTTGAGCGCAAGGCGTTCGCTGTGCGCGCTGGCCAGCTCGGGCAGGTACAGGCCTTCGAGGCCGCGGACAACCGGCAGCTGCGCCTCAAGGCCCTGCGCAAGTCTGGCCAGGCGTGCGGGGAGGGCTTGCCCTGTGCTCCAGGCCGCTTGTTCGGTCGTGGTCATCGAGCCGAGCAGGCGCCTGCACAATGGCGCACCGAGTCTGGGGTAGTCGTGCAGCATCCGCGCTTCGTCGACATGGGCCGGCACACTGGCCTCGTAGCCTTCGGCGAACAGCCTGTCACGCTCGGCGGCGCTCGCTGTCGGATAGTTTTGCGCGACCTGACGTTGCACGCGCAGGCGTGCCAAGGTGTCGGCCAGCAGCGGTGGGGTCTTGGCGTGGGTCAGGTGTACCTGGCGCAGTTGTGCTTCGTCCATGCCGCTGATGCGTGCTGCCTGCTCCAGTTGCGCCGGGGTGAAGGCTTCGAGACGGTTGTCCAGGCGCCTCACCAGTGTCGCCAGTGACCAGTCGCGTGGTTGTTCGTGCTCGGCGCGCCAGGCGCCTTCGTCATTGTGCTCCAGCAGCGGCTGGTAGGCGTCAGGATCATCAGGATGAACGAGCCGCCAGCGCTGCAGCTGTGCGTCGAAGCGCCGCAGATATCGGTGGCCGTCCATGTGCAAGGACTCCGGCGTGGTCTCGGAGGCCTGGATACGGTAGGGCGTCAAGTCGCCGCGCCAGAGGCGTTGGCTGCCATCGGCGCGGGTGATCGGATCGAGGCTCTCGAGCAACGGTGTGCGGGTAAGCGTGCGTACTACCTGTCCGCCGACATACAGCCCGGCGATCACTGCCAGGTTGAGGCCTACCACTTTCAGGTGCTGGAACGCCTCGTCGCGATCACCAACCTCCCAGGCCTCGTAGCCCTCGTAGACTTCATGCAGCAGTTGGCAGGCCGTTACCGCGACCATCAGTACGCCCACTGCGGGGATGAACATGCCGATGGTCATCAGGGCATTCAGGCCCAGGCTCTCCCACATCTGCAGGCGCTTCTTGCGCGCCTTTTCGTCGGCTTGGGCCGTGGGCACCGCGAACAGCATTGCCTCGGCCTTGAGCCAGGCGAGATGGTCGGTGTACAGGAAGTCGAACAGCGGCCCTTCGATATCGTGCCGCTCCAGGTGCAGATCGGCGCCATCAGGCAGTGCCCAGGCCTGATCATAGCCCGCGTGCGCATCGCTGCTGAGGTTCTGCCGGGCACGATCGAGGAACTGCAGGCGTTCTTCGCTGGCGATCAGCGCCAGGCAGCGTTTGCGAAAGGCGGGGTCGCAAAGGTCGGTCTGCAATTGCGCGGCCAGCGCCAGGTCACTGCTGAAGACACGGACGGCGGCTTCCTGACCTGGGAGATACAGCAGTCGACCGACCTCACCGGCGTCGATCAGCAGGGCCTCGTGCAACGTCACGCCGAACAGTTGCAACTGTTGGCAAGGCAAGGCCGATCCGTCATCGAGCAACTGCTGGATGCAATCTCGTGCGTTGCCGCCGATCCGATGCTGTAGTCGCGCCAGGTCTGCCGCCAGTTGCAGGTTGCTCTGGTAGAGCCTGATCGCGGCAGGGCGGACATTGGGCGTGCTGAACCTGGCTTGCAGGTGTTCCTGGTAGCGCTGGCCCAGGTCGAGATTGCGGCAGGTGCTGGCGAAAGCTTCGGGTGAAAGCGGCAATGCTTTGATGCTGAAGGCTTTGGAGGCCAGGGGGTAGGGCACTCGGGTTTCGCTGTCACCGAGGGTGGTGGTGCCGGTCACCGTGATGTCGGTGATCTCGGTATCACCCTTCAGGGCCAGTGCGCTCTTGATGTTGAAACTGATGTCATCGGCAAAGTTGTGCAGGGCAGCTTCGAGCAACGTGCGACGCTCGTAGGTGCTCACGTAGACCTCATGGGTGTAACGGTCATGCACATGGATCAGCTCCGCTGTGCGCAGCGGGGCCTGGAACCCGTGCTCGGCTTTCAATTGCGCGGCGAGCAGTGGCTCGGCGAATTCGTCGATCTGCTGGAGGCCCTTGAGCGTCCGGGCCAGGCGCTGCTGCGCCGTGGCCAACTGCGCCTGGCTGGCCAGCACGGCCTCGCGCAGTTCGGGCAAGGCGTTTTCGAAGCCGTCGGCGTGCTGCCCTGGCAGGCCCTGCAAAGGCAGCGCGCTGGCGCGCAAGGTTTGCCATTGTTCTTCACTGAGTCTTGACGCCCATGAAGGCAAGCGCTGGGCGATGAGGTGCTGGTGGGTGGAGGGGAGAGTTGAAGGCATGGCTGTCGCTCCTGTTGTGGAACGCAACAGCAGGCGCCATCGATGGCTGATTCGGGTGGTAGATAGATGCAGACTGTGGTGCTCTTTTCTTTGGACTGCCCGCGAAAGCACACCACGCACACGCGCACCGGGCATGCCGGTGCGCGGGCATCAGGACATGTTCAATTCGGTATAACCCACCCGCTCAACCCCCTGCAACTGGCGGTCGACCAGGCTCTTGAGGGATTCCCCGGTTGCCAGGTAGGCATCACCGAAGTCGTGGCCGCCCAGGGCGCTGGGATGGGCCACCACCTCCAGTACGCCCTGCGCCGGCGCCAGTCCGGCCTTGAGATCCAGCGGGGTGCAGACATAGTCGGCGGTCACGCCGCAGAGCTGTTTCAGGCGGCGGTTGAGCAGGGTCTTGAAGACCCGCTTCAGTGGCCCGATGTTGGCCCCGACATTGCGCGCCAGACGCACCGGTATGGCGTGTTCGCGGGCAAACCGTGCGACCACCTCACCGACCGGCCAGATGTTGTGCACGTGCTGGTGCGAGTCCAGGTGGCTGGGAATGACGCCATGGGCCACACAACGTTGCCATTGGGTCTCGAGCTCCTCGCGTACCGCCTCGCGCTCACTGCCTGACAGGCGCAGGGTGCGCTGGCGCAGCCCGAGGTCGAACTCGCCCTGGGCGGTGCAGAAGCGCGGTTCGGCGAGGATTGCCTGGCTCAGCGGGCGGCCGTAGGTCAGGTTGAAGTGCAGGCCGATCCGACCCTTCAGCGCCGGCTGCTGGGCCAGTACGCACGCGGCCTGGAACGCCGGCATGTTGGCCATCAGTGTCGCCGAGCTGATCAGCCCGGCCTGGAACGCGTGCAGGATCACCGCGTTGATGGGGGCACTGAGGCCGAAATCGTCAGCGTTGACTATGACCTGGGATGGCATCCGTTCGCTCCTGTGTGGGGTTCGGGGTGACGGTGGCTGGGCCGTCGGCCTTGCGCAGGCGCGGCTTGAGCCAGCGCCAGCAACGCAGGGCCAGGCCCAGGGCGATGCCGTCCGGGCGCCAGCTGTAGCCGCTCAGGCGCCATTGTTCGACCTGGCCGGTCTGGCGTTCATGCAACTGGTGGCTGGAGTTTTCAAGGCTTACCCGCGAGGCGTCGACCCAGCTCCAGCCCTCGTCGAGGCCCCAGTGAATCCACTCTTCGAGCAGCACCCGGCCACTGCCCAGCTCGCGCTGTTCGGGTACGAACGCCAGGTTGTAGTCGTAGATGCGACCGTGTTCGAGCAGGCCCAGGCGGTAGCTGATGCAGCGCCCGTCCAGCTCCAGCAACACCAGGCACACCAACCCTTCGCCAGCCAGTTCAGTGAAGGCCTGGTACATCCACTCGCGGCGCTGGCTGCCCGAGAAGATGCCGACGTCGTCGTCGCCTTTCCAGCTCGCCGCTTCCACGGCGCTGATCGCATCGAGCAGGGCGGTGATGTTGTGGCGGTCGGCGACCACCCGGCGCACCTGCGCGCCGCAGGCTGCAATGCGCTTGCGTGCACGGCGCAGCTTGTAGCGTGGGTCGCCACTGACCTCCTGGCGGTCGGCTTCACTGATGCGGTGCACCGGTACACGGCAGGTCAGGCGGCGCTCGAAGGTCGAACAGGCCGCAGCCCATTGGCGCAGCCAGTCCTCATCGCCACCTTGCACCACTTCACTCAATTGCAGCAGCGCATGGGGCAGGTGCTTGCGGATGGCTTGGAGCACTTGTGTGGCGTGGTGTGCTGGCAGGTCGAGCAACAACGCGATACGGTCGCTCAGCGGATGGCCCAGGTGACGCACCACCGGGACATTCAGTGGGCCGACCGCCTGGCGCTCGCGCACCAGCGGCAGGCACAGGCACAGGCGGCCATCGAGGTGGCCGAGCAGGATCTGCAGTTGCTGGCCCGGCAGCAGTGCGGCCTCGGCGGCGCGCAGCCAGCCCAGGTGATTGAACGGGGTGCTGCCGGCCACGCGCTGGCGCAGCGCCTCATAGCCGGCGGCGGGGAAGCTGGGGGTGCGCAGCGAGGCGCACCAGCTCAGTTGCAGGGCCATGGGGTCAGGACGCCGTGGCCGTGGCGCTTTCGGACGCCGGTTTACGCAAGGTTTCCAGGCGCGACTCGCTGTAGCGGCTCTCGCGGAAGAACTTCCAGCGCCCGAACAGGCAGTAGACATTCATGATGCGCCCTTGCTCCTGGTAGCCCATGCGCAGGTGCAGCTTGAGCGCCGGGATGTTGTGTTGTTCGCAGACGTCCACCACCTTGGTGCAACCCTGCGCGGCCATGGCCTTCCACAACGCCACTTGCAAGTCCACCGACAGCTCGCTGCCCCAGTACTTGCGGATCAACTCGCCGCCGAATTCGAAGAACTCGCCCGGGCCTACCGGGAACCAGCACCCGTAGTAGTGGCGGTCGTGGTAGTTGCGCGCGCTGCCCCAGATGAAGGCCACGGTGTCACCTTCGTCATCTACGAACATCAAGCCTGTGTAGCCCTCGGCGGCCAGCTCGCGCATGGTCTCGACCCGGTCGCCGAAATGCCGGGTGAAGGCCTTGACGTTGTTCACGGTGATGTTTTCGAGGCGCAGTCGCGCATAGGGTTTGAGGCGGTGCGGGGGCACCGGGGTTTCCAGGTCGCGTTCCATCCACACCAGCTCCCAATGATAGAAGACGTAGTGTCGCCAGGCGCTGCTCAAGGTGTTGCGCAGTCCCTTGCGCTTGATGCGATCCTGGATCTTGCTCAATGCACGCATGGTGCCTCCTGTTCATGGCAGATCGAGGTGCGTTTCATGACGCACTCCAGGTCAGGGCAAACAAGGTCTGCCCTGGCAGTTGAAAACGGATCTGTCCCTGCTGGCAGCTGACGCGGGCAGGGCGCGGGTGATTATCGGGGCCGAACAGCTCGAGCCGGGCGGCCGGGCAGTCGCCGAGTGCCAGCTCGACCTGCTGCACGCGCTCGGCCTTGTTGACCCCCAGCAGGCTGCGCTGACGGCCGTCGGCCATGGCCAGGACGTCGACCTCGAAGGCGTCGTTGTCCAGGGCCAGCACCTGGCGCAGCCAGTGGCGCTGGATGAACTGCTGGGCAAGGCCCACCGGCTTGAGCTCGAAACGCTCATCGCCCAGCACGCGGATCATGCCCTTCGGCCATTCGGGCTCGTCGGCGACATGGAACCAGTTGAGCATGTCCAACAGGCCGTCGGCGGAGGCGTTGATCACCACCGACGCCCACCACAGGCCAGCGTAGTGGGTGTTCTGGTCATAGGGGCTGAGGCTGGAGCCGCTGGACAGGTTGGTCTGGTCGAGCAGCAGCGCCTTGCGCGGGCGGCCCTGGTTGTCGAGGCCGACCAAGGCCGCGGCCTCGCGCACGCTGTCGCGGTAGCTGCGAGTGGCGAGCAGGTCGCGGACCATCCATTCGTGCCAGGCCAGAGCATCGATCTGCGCGCCGTGCTCCCGGAGCAGGCGCCGGGCCCAGTCGATGCCGCGCAGGTCCTTGCTGCCCTGGGTGAAGGGGCCGCCGAGCAGGCGTGACGAGGCGGGCATGGCGATCCGCACGCCTGCCTCCCGAGCGCCCGGCCAGGCGCTTACGCGCTGGGCCATGCCGGTGAAGAAGTCGCGGTAGCTTTCATAGTCGCGGTAATTGAGGTTCGGCTCGTCGGCGAAGGCCAGGTAGTGCAGGCCCTTGCCGCCCAGGCGCGCGGTGCCGGCCAGCCAGGCATCGAGACCGTCGTGGCTGGTGCGATCGGCGGCGAGGTCGGCGCGCCTACCGGTGCCGGCGAGCAGGGTGATGTCCTGGGTGATGCCGAAGCGCTGCTGGTACAGGCGTCGCCAGGCGTCTTCATAGCCGGGTTGGCGGGCGAGCACGTCCATGAAGCTGTAGTAGCCGGCCGACTGCGGGCGCAAGGCGTCGAGGGCGGCGAAACTCGACGGTGGCGGCAGTACGTAGGGCAGGTTGACCCCCAGCAGCGGCGTAGGGCCGAGCACCTTGGCCTGGAGCTTGAGCCGCACCTGCCCGGCAAGGTTGGCGACGTCGCCCAGATGATCGGCGCGCTGGGCGAACAGGTTGGCGCTGCCGTCGAGCCAGAATGCCGCCTTGCCGCGCCCCTGCAAGCGTAGCCGCCAGGTTTCGTCGCGGGGGCTGACTGGCAGCGTCTGCTGGTCGAAGCGCCAGTAGGCCGGGTAGGGCTTGAGCGCCACCTCGACCTGCTGGCCGTCGCTCAGGCGTTGTGCCGAAAGCCCGCGCACGCCGCCGTGGAACTTGCCGGCCAGCGTCGCCTGCTCACCGGCCTTGACCCGGAAATACAGCTCGACCCGTGGTCCGACCTCGGCGCTGAAGTGCACCTTGGCGGGGGCGAACAGGGTGCGCGTGGTGTCGCTGTGCTCGATCTGGTAGCCACGGAAGCTGTACCCAGGGACTTCCAGGCGATAGGGGCCGGCGTCGGCGCTCAGCGGCCAGCGCTGCTCGCCGTGCAGTTCCTCGGCCTTGATCGCCCGCTCGCCGCGCAGCTGGCCGCGGCCGTCGAGCAGGAAGATGCGCTCGGCATTGGCGTCGGCCTGCCAGGCCGGGTGCCAGCGCAGGCGCAGTTCATCGTTGCGTGCTGGTTGCAGGTACAGGCTGCCATCGCGGATATCGCCCCATTGCAGGGGGGCCGCAGGTGCCAGCGGCACCCACAGGGCACAGAGCAGCAGCCAGCGTTTCATGCTGGCCTGCGCTGCAACATCTGGCGCAGCGGCGCGAAGTCGCTGGGCAGGATGATCAGGGTGTGCAGTACCGGCACGCCACTCAGGCGGCAGTACAGCACCAGCATGGCCACGGTCACCGCCAGGTAGGCGATCGATGACGCCGCGGCGGCGCCGACGATGCCCCAGGTCGGAATCAGCAGCACATTGAGCACCAGGTTCAGCGCGGCGCCTGCACCCATCATCAGCGATACCGTGCCGGGGCGGTTCTTGCCCAGCAGGTCCAGGCGCAGGATGCTGGCGTAGCACAGCCCCAGCAGCCCTGGGAGCAAGGCCAGCAGGGCCGGGTAGGCCGGTTGGTAGGCCATGCCGAACAGGGTGACGATCAGCCAGTCGCCGATCACCGCCATGCACAGGCAGGCACCGAGCATCACCGTGGCGGTCAGGCGCAGTGCCAGGGGGGTGAGTTTTTCCATGCCGGCGTCCTGCTGCAGCAGGCGCTTCATCAGCGGTGTGGTCACCGCTTCCGGGACGATCAGCAGCAGTTCGGCGGCGGCACTGGCCATGGCGTAGTGGCCCAGTGCAGTACTGCCGAGCATGGCGCCGATGAACAGGTAGTCCGAGCGCAGGATGACTTGCTGGAACAACAGGTCAGGATGGCTCTTGGCGCTGTAGCTGAGCAGCTCGCGCTGGCCGCCGCGGTCCCAGCGCAGGGTCAGCGGATGCTGGCGGCGCAGCCACCACAGGCCCAGCACCAGCACCAGGGCGATGCCCACCAGCCAGCTGATCAGCGCCGCCTCCAGCGCCTCTTCACGCCACATCCAGAACAACGCAAGAAACAGCAGCAGCGGTGCGGCCGATTCGGTCAGGCGCAGCACGTTGAACGCGCCGACGCCACCGCTGGCGTTGTGCAGTGTCAGCAGGCCGCTCTTGAGTACGGTCATCGGCACCGCCAGCAGCAACAGCCAGGCCAGCAGGCCCAACTGCAGGGTGATGTCCAGGTCGGCACCGAACTCGCGCACCAGCAGCACGCAGACCAGCGTCAACAGCCCCGCCAACAGGCAACCGTAGACCAGCACCTGGGTCAGCAGCAGGCCCATGTCGCGCTGCTTGGCCGCCTGGTAGCCAACGGCGCTGTTCAGCCCGCCGCTGGTGGCGGCGCTGATCAGGTCGGGCAGGGTGCTGAGCAGGGCGAACAAGCCCCGCTCGCTGGGGCCGAGGATGCGCGCCAGCAGCACGTTGCGCAGCAGGCGCAGGCCGATCATCGCCAGCTTGGTGCCCATGCTCAGCGCCAGATGGCGCAGGTAATGGTTGCGGCTCATGAGCGGCCCCCGCGGCTGATGCGCCAGGCCAGCAGCGATGGGCGGCTGGCATTGCGCTGGCTGACGCCGATGCGTGGCAGGGCCAGCGGATCGTCATGCCCCTGGCAGATGCCGGCGCGCGTGCTCAGGGCGAAGGGGTAGCGGTGCGCCGCCACGCGGGCGCGCACGCGATCGTCATGATCGCCATTGGGGTAGCAGTACACCGGCAGGGGTTGTTGGCAACCGTGCTCCAGGGCGGCGTGGCTGCGTTGCAGTTCCTCGTCCAGGCGCCGGTCGTCGAGATAGGGCAACAAGGCGTGGCTGGCGCCGTGCGGGCCGAAGCGCACCAGGCCCGAATCCTCGAGCTCGCGCACTTGCTGCCAGTCCATGGCCTGGGGCAGCGATTCGGCCGGGCAGGCGTCGGTCAGTTGCTGCAGGGCCTGCGGGCTGAGGCTCTTGAGGCTTTGCAGGTAGTGCGCCAGCACCTGGCTGCGCGCTTGCGAGCGGTCGTTCATGAAGTAGGCCGCCGGCAGCGGTCGGCCGAGCTTGCGCAGGTACTCGATGAGGTTGTGCCGCGCAGGTTCGCCGTGGCTGCCCCACAGGGTCTCGCCGACGCTTTCCCACCAGAAGCGCTGGCGGCTGCCGATGTAGTCGGTGGACAGGAAGATGCTCGCCGGCACCTGGTGCTTGCGCAGCAGCGGGAAGGCGTTGCTGGCATTGTCGCGCCAGCCGTCGTCGAAGGTCAGGGCAACCTTGGGGCGCTGGTTGCTGCGGGGGGTCTCATGGTCCTTGAGCAGGTCCATGAGGCTGACGCAGTCGAAGTGCCGAGGCAGCCAGCGCAGCAGCCCTTCGAAGGCGCGTGGCCCGACGCACAGCTCGTTGCGGTGCGGCAAGGCGGCGCTGGCATCATCGGCCAGTACCCGATGCAGCATGAGGATCACCCCGGCGCCGCGCAATTCGGCGCGGCCCTTGGGCGACTTGAAATACAGCCAGCCACTGGCCTGTTTGATCGTCGTCTTGATCGGCATGTCCATCGCTCATCGATTCTGGTCGGGATTCCATTGGCTGTAGCTGTGCCCGCGCAGGAATTGCCACAGGCCGACACTCATGCCCGCCAGCGTCACCAGCACGAAGGCGGCCAGGCGGAATGGCCTGGGCAGGCGGTGGCCAGCATCGAGCAGGCCGGCGATCGCAGCGGCATAGCCGAGCAGTTGCGCGGCCAGGGTCAGGTGGTAGAAGTGCGATTCACCCACCAGCCACAGGTTGGCCAACAGCAGCGGCAGCAACAGCACCGGCGCCAGGCGGCGGATCAGCTTGTGGCTGATCAGGGCGATGGCGTACAGGCCGTGACGCATCGGGTTGAGCAGTTCGCTGCGCGCGGCCAGGCTCTGCAGGCCGCCGACGGTGACGCGTTGGCGACGGCGGAACTGCTTGTCGGCCTCGTCCACGCCCTGGTCGAGGACGATCGCCTCGGGCACGTAGACGATGCGCTGGCCGGCGGCCGGGGCGCAGGTGCTGATATAGAAGTCATCGTTGACCTGTTTGGGAATCGCCTGGTACAGCGGGCGGCGCAGGGCGAGCAGGGCGCCGTCTGCCGAGACCATGCAGCCGGTGCGGTTCTCGACCTTGCGCACCCAGGCTTCGTAATGGCGATACAGGCTGTCGCCCAGGCTCAGGCCCTTGCCTGGGTCGGGGATGATCATGTGCCCGGCAGTCCCGCCGACATCTGCGTCGGCGAAGGGCGCCAGCAGCAGGCCGAGGGTGTTGCCGGCCCACTGGTTGTCAGCGTCGGTGAACACCAGGATATCGCCGCGGCAGACGCTCACCGCAGTGTTCAGCGCGCCGGTCTTGCCCAGGCGCGGCAGGTCCAGCACCTGTACCCGTGGATCGTTCACGGCGCGGGCCAGCGCCACGGTGCGGTCGCTGGAGCCGTCGCTGGCCACCACCACCTGCAGTTCGGCGGCCTGGTAGTCCTGGGCGAGCACGCTGGCGAGCTTGGCTTCGATATGCCGCTCCTCGTTGTGCGCGGCGATCACCACGCTGACCCGCTGCGGCGCTAGCGGGCCGGGTGTGCGCACAGGAAAGAACGGCGCCGCCAGGGTCAGCAGCACGGGATAGCCGACCCAGGCGTACAGCGGCAACAGCAGGCACAACCAGAAGATGATCTCAGCCACGGGCGGGCCTCCTTGCGGTGCGGTTGAAAAGGCTGAGGATGAACGCAGCGCCGGCCAGGTGCAGGCGCAGCCAGTGCAGGCCCCAGAGCTGCAGGGTCAGCAACGTGTCGTGGTGCCTGAGGCTCTGGCGCAGACTCAGCGCCAGGGCAGGCAGGGCGCTGATCAGCAGCAGCACCAGGGCCACATGGGGGAAACCGTCGAGCAGGGCCGACAGCGCCATGGCGTCGAGGACCCAGGCGCCCACCGACAGCAGCGGGAAACGCAGCAGGCGCAGGCTCACGCCATGGCTGCGCAGCAGTTGCAAGTGGCTACCCTGACGCCACATCTCCTTGCCCAGCCATTCGCCCCAGCTGCCCTCGAAGCCCCAGTGCAGCACCACCGGCTGGCGCAGCACGCGCAGGCGCGCGCCGGCTTCGTGCAGGCGCAGGGTGAAGTCCTTGTCTTCGCCGGTGCGCAGGCGCTCGTCGAAGCCGCCGACCTGGTCGAACCAGGTGCGGCGCATCAGCAGGTTGGGCGTAGGCAGCCAGGTGCAGTCCTGTACCGTCTGCCCGGCGCGCAGGGTGCGGCGTTGCCAGGCGTGGGCGAACCACGGCGCCTGGCGCGGGGTATCGCAATCGAGGGCGAAGACGTCGCCTTCACCGCGGCGCTGCAGGCCCAGCAGCAGGTCGAGCCAGTTGTCCGGTACTTCGATGTCGGCATCCAGAAATGCCAGCCACTCACCGTGGCTGACCTGCGCGCCCTGGTTGCGCAGGGCGCCGATGGCCACGCCAGGCAGGCTCAGCACCTGGGCACCGTGCTGGCGGGCAATGGCAGGGCCGTTGTCGCTGGAGCCGTTGTCGACCACGATCAGCTCACAGCCGAGCCCCGCGCAGTGGGCGGCCTTGCGCGCGGCATCGAGGGTGCGGCCGATATGCCGGGCTTCGTTGAACATCGGGATGACGATGCTTACCTGATTCATCGCTGCGCCTCCACGTCTCGCGACGCGGTGGCCTGGCGCAGCAGCACGCTGGACAGCGCCAGCATCAGCCACAGGTACTTGTGGCTGGGGGCACTGAGGAACATCAGGAACAGCCCGATGGCCAGCATGCTCATGGTCAGGTGGGTCATCAGGTCGGCGTTATCGTGCTCGCCGGTGGCACGCCACGCCGCACGGGCCTGCCAGAAGTTGCGCAGGGCCAGGGCGATCATGCCGACGAAGGCCAGCCCCGCCGGCAGGCCGGTTTCGCTGAACAGCTCGAGGTAGGTGTTGTGGGCGCGACGATAGAGGTCGGTGGTCTTGCTGTTGACCGGGGCGAAGGCCTTGGAGAAACCGGTGTCGGCATAGTGCAGCGGGAAAGTGCCGGGGCCGGTGCCGAGCATCGGGCTGTGGCTGATCATCTCCTTGCCCACCACCAGGTACGAGGCGCGTCGGCCCAGGGATTCGTCCTGGTGCGCATTGACCCCGGACTTGAGCAGCATCAGCGACTGGATGCGATCGGCGTAGCCGGCCGGCATCAGGGCCGCGCCCAGCGGCAGGACAATGGCCAGGCCGAGCATGGCGAAGCCCAGGTGACGCGGACGGATCCGTGTCAGTTGCTCGCGGTAGTTGTACAGCACGATGCCCAGGCTGATCAGCAGCACCACCAGGCCTGAGCGCGACTCGGTCTTGGTCATGCCCACCAGCAGCAACAGGCAGCAGCCGGCCCAGAACAGCTTGAGTGGAATCTGCCGGGTCTTGATCGCCAGCCACAACCCCAGCGGCATGGCGATGGTGATCAGCAGGGCGAAAGCGTTGGGGTCGAGCATGGCCGAGGCGCGGCCCTGTTCCTGGTACTTGGTGGAGAAGATGGCGAACAGGCAGGTCACGCAGACACTGACGGTGATCAGCCGCGCCAGCATCCGCAGATTGAGGTCGCGGCCCACCAGCAGGGTGATGACGAACACCACCAGCCCCACCAGCAGTTCACGCAGGTGCAGCACCGACAGCTCGACGCTGTCGCTGGTCCACAGGCTCAGCAGGTACAGGGCCATGAACGGGATCAGCAACCGCCACTGGTTGCTGCGCAGGCGCTCGGCCGGCAACTGACGCACGGCCAGTTGCAGCGTGAGGATCAGCACCAGGCCCAGGCCGATCAGCTTGGCGCCGGAGACCATGCTGTCCTTGAGCAGCCCTTCGAGCGGCACCAGCGCGGCGATCGCCAGCAGGCCCCAGGCTGGCTTGCGGTACAGCACCAAGGCACCGGCCAGGCCGACCACGGCGCCAGGGGCCAGGTAAGGGTAGCGGCTGGCCAGCAGCCCCAGCGACAGCAGGGCCACCAGGCCCACCAGCGACAGGGGGATGATCATGCGATAACCTCCATGGCCGTGCCCTGGTACACCAGGGCCCAGCGTTGTGCCAGGGTCGGCAGGTGGTAGCGTTCGCGCTGGGTCTGGCGGGCGCGGGCCACCAGTTCTTCAGCCTGTTGCGGATCGTCCAGCAGCGCCTGCAGGTGGGCAGCGAGTTCATCGACCGCCAGCGGTGCGGCAAGCAATCCGCTGCGGCCGTGTTCGATCACATCGGGAATGCCGCCGACACCGAAGGCTACCACCGGTACGCCGTCCTGCATGGCTTCGAGCAGGATCATTGGCGTGCCTTCGGTGCGCGAGCTGATCACCAGGGCATCCAGTCGGGTCATCCAGGCTTGCATATCGCGCTGGAAACCCGGCAGCGTGATGCGTTCGGACAACCCCGCGGCATCGATGCGCGCCTGCAGCGTGGCGCGTTCGGGGCCGTCGCCGAGCATCACCGCGTGCAGGTGCGGGTGGCGCTGGCACAGCGGGATCAGGGTGTCGAGGAACAGGTCAGGGCCTTTTTCGCTGGACAGCCGCCCGACATAGCCTGCCAGCCAAGGGGCTTGGCGCGATCCCTGGCTCTGCACTGCGATGCTGCCATCGCGGGACAAGCCCGCTCCCACAGGAGGTGTTGCGGCCTCCAGCGAACCCTGTGGGAGCGGCCTTGTGCCGCGATCACCGGCGCAGCCGGTGCCCTGCACTGCGGTGTTGCCATCGTGGGACGAGCCCGCTCCCACAGGAGGTGTTGCGGCCTGCAGCGAACCCTGTGGGAGCGGCCTTGTGCCGCGATCACCGGCGTAGCCGGTGCCCTGCACCGCGGTGTTGCCATCGCGGGACAAGCCCGCTCCCACAGGGGCAGATTGCACAGATGCCACAGGCTCCGGCAGGCCGTTGGGGATTACCTGCAACTTGCTGGCTGGAACACCCGCCTGGCGGTGGATGCGGGCAATGCTCTCGGCCACGCACACCACGGTCGCCACCGTGGGTGTGCGGCACAGTTGCAGGCTCAGCCAGGTGTAGAAGCGCTGCTTGGTGCTGCGCGGCGTGAAGCCGTGCTGGGTGGTCACCAGTGGCAGGCGCCACAGTGTCGCGGCCAGCCAGCCGAAGACCATACCCTTGAAGTTGTGGGTGTTGATCAACGGCCGCTCGCCACGCACGGCCGCCACTTGCCTGAGCAGTGCGCCCAGGCCATGGCAGCTCTGGCAGTCGATGCCGGCTTCGCGAAAGCGCATCACCAGATCCTGCGGCGCGTCGAGGAACAGCACCCGGTGCCTGCCAGGGGTTGCCTGGCAGTGGTCCAGGAGCATGCGCTCGGCGCCGTAGAATCCGCCGCTGCTGAGCAGGTGCAGGATCAACTGGCCGGTAGCGGGCACGGCAGCGTTCAATTGCGCACCCAGTGCATCAGGCGAGGCAGCGACCACGACTTGTGCGGGTTGGGCAGCGCCGGGGTCTGGTCGTTGATCACCAGCAGCACCGGCAGGCCCAGCTCATGGCTGATTTGTGCAGGGTGCTTGAAGCGGTGGTCGAAGAACTCCTTGACGTAGACCAGCGCGATGGCCAGCAGCAGGCCGGTGACCAGGCCGAACGGGATGATCAGGCCAGGTTTTGGGAACGACGCGGTGGCCGGCTCATAGGGTGCGCTGAGGATCCGCGCGTTGGACTGGCTGCCATCGAGCAGGCCCTGGCCGCGGCTTTCCTCATAGCGCTGGGCGTAGGTGGAGAAAGCCTTGTGCAGGGCATCGATCTCGGTGTCGAGCTGGCGGGTCTTGCTCTGGGTCTCGCGCAGCTCGGTGATGCGGTTCTTGTATTCACCGATGCGTTGGGTCTTCTGGTCGATCACCTGCTGGGTCACGGCCAGGTCCTGCTGGCGTTCGCGGATACGGTTCTCGACGATCTTGAGGAACTGGCCGCGCAGCTGGGCGATCTGCTGGCGTGCCATGACCATCTGCTCGGCCCCGGGCTGGAACACCGTGGCATCGCCGTTGTAGCGGGCCAACTGGGTGGTCAGCTGCTCGCCCAGTTGCTTGATCTCGCGGTCTTCGAAGGCGACGTTATCGACCGTGGTGGTGAAGGTGTAGGGGAAGGCATAGTCGGCCATCTTCGCCTTGCTCGCCGCGGCCAGGCTGCTCTGCAGGTAGTCGAGCCACTGCTGGTTTTCCAGCTTGCGGTCGCGCTGCAGGTTGAGTGCCTGTTCCTCGGTGTTGATCGCATTGAGGCGGAAGGTGATCTCTTCTTTCGGATCGGACGAGCCGATCGCCGTCAGCAGGGCCAGGCGTTGGCCCTCGAGGTCGCCCAGGCGCGCCTGGTAGTGCAGTTTCTTCTGCTCGTAGAAGGTCTCGGGCAGCTCGTTGGACTGCAGGTCCTGGCGGTTCTTCAGGAAGTTGTCCAGCAGGCGGGCGACGAACAGGGTGCCGAGCCGGGCGTCATCGGCGCTGTAGGTGACCGAGATGACGTTGGAGCCGGGCAGGGTCTCGATCTTGAGGTCCTTGACCGCCTGATCGGTGAGCTCGTCGAGCTGGGTATCGCGCTCGTCGGCCACCGACTTGCCCAGCAGGCGATGCAGCGGATCGACGATGCCATGGCGCAGCGGGTCGATCACGGTGCGTCGCAGCAGACCGGGTTCGGCCTGGTACTGGCCTTCCTGGCGCAGCTGGCTGATGGTCTGGCGGATCAGCGTGGGCGAGCGCAGGATGTTGCTCTCGGTCTCCATGTCGGCCAGCGACGGCGGGATGAACTGGTCCGCCTGCTGCGCCAGCGAGGAGCTGGTATCGCTTTGCGAGAGCTTCTTCGATTGCACGATGACTTCGGCGGTGATGTCGAAGCTCTGCTTGAGCACCAGCGGCAGAATCACCGCGATCACCGCGAAGATCAGGAACACCCGTTTCACCAATTGGCGGTTGGCGAAGAAGATGCGGAAGAACTCATGCACATAGTTTTCTTTCGGTTGCGTGGTCATGGTCCGTCCCCTGGTCAGTCGTTGCTTTCTTTGTTGTCGACGCGGTAGCTGAAGCTGAAGCCAAAGCCCTGGAACAGCACCACGTCAGCCAGTTGCCGGGACAGCTCGGCAGCGCTGGCAAGCTTGGTCTTGGGTACATAGAGCATGTCTTCGGGCTGCAGATAGGCGAGCTTCTGGCTACCGCCGGAGAGGGCCTGGTCGACGTCGTAGTTGACCGCATGCACGGTGTTGCCTTCGCGGCGCATGATCACCACCGAGCCGAGCTTGGCCTTCAGGGTCGGGCCGCGGGCCAGGGTCAGGGCCTCGAGCACCGACACCGGACGACGGATCTGGAAGGCGCCCGGCTGGCCGACTTCGCCGAGCACGTAGATCTCGTTGGCGGCAGTGGACTTGAGCAGCACATCCACGCTCATGCGCCCGGGCAGGCTGGCGTAGCGCTCGTTGAGGTAGTCACGCAACTGGTTGACGGTCATGCCCTGCAGCGGCACCGAGCCGATTTCCGGGAAGGTCGCGCGGCCGTCGTTGCCCACGGTGATGTCGCGGCTCATGCCGGTGCCGGGGTGGCTCAGGGCGTTCTTCAGGTTGACCTCGTCGGTCATGGGGCTGAGCACGCGCACCGTTACCTGGTCGCGGTTGGGCTTGAACACGCGCTTGTCGTTGTAGGCCTGGCGAATGGCGCTCTCCGCTTCGCTCGGGGTCAGGCCCTCGACGCGCACCGACGCGTTGGTGGATGGCAGGGTGATGCTGCCGTCGGGCTGCACCAGCTGCTGGCCGTTCAGGCCGCTGGCGGCCATGAAGTTGAGGTCCAGGGTGTCACCGGACTGGATGCGGTACACCCCGGCAGAGCGGTTGCTGACGTGGAAGATCACTTCCAGCACGTCCTGTGGCCGCAGCACCTGTTCGCGGCGGGCGACTTCGGTGGCCTGGCTCTCGGCCGCTGGTGCGGTGAGGATCTGTACCGGCATTTCGCGGCTTTCCTGGCTGGCGCAACCGGCCAGGGCGAGCACGCACAGGGCAATCGAGGGGTATCTCATGGCGATCATGGCGTGCGTCCTCTCACAGGTTGTCGTACAGCCACTTGGGCATGTAGTACTTGCGCTTGTTGAACACGCTGCCGATCAGCCGCGCGCCAGCTTGCGTCAGCCGTTGGGCGGCAGCCTGGGCCACTTCCCAGCGGGTTTCCTCGGCGCACACCACCAGGATCACGCCATCGACCAGGGTGCCGATCACCAGGCTGTCGGCGCTGGCATAGATGGCCTCGCCGTCGATCACCACGAAGCGGTAGTGGGCGGCGAACTGGCGCAACAGGATGCGCAGGCGTTCGGGGTCGAGGCGGTCGCGGCCGCGCTTCCAGGTGCCCGCCGGAAGCACGTCGAATGGTTGGTCGGACAGGTGCACCACGCAGTCCTGCGCCAAGGGTGGAGTGTCCTCGTCGAACAACAGGTCGGTGTAGCCGCGCAGCTTGTTCAGCCCCAGTTGCTGGCTCAGGCCATTGCTGCTGGAACTGCCGTCGATCAGCAGCACCGCACCCGCGCTCATCAGCGCCAGCTGGCTGGCGAAGGCCAGGGCGCTGGTGCTGGTGCCGGTTCCGGTGTTGGCCGCGGTCAGCAGCAGGGTGCGCTGGTCGAGGTCGAGGACAGTGGCGGTCAGGTTGGTCTCGCTCGGGTTGGCGATACTCAGGCTTCTAGAAGTGGAACCGTCCATCTCAACTTGCTCCGTGGCCAGTGAAAACCTTGAACGGGGTCTTGAGCAGGATTTTCAGATCCAGCAGCAGGCTCTGTTCGTTGATGTAGCTGAGGTCAAGCTCTACGCGTTGGTCGAAATCGATGTTGCTGCGTCCGGAGATCTGCCAGAGGCCGGTCATGCCGGGGTAGATCGACAACCGTGCCAGGTGGTTATCCTTGTAGCGGTAGGCGTTGAACGAGGTAGGGCGCGGGCCGACCAGGCGCATGTCGCCGGTGACCACGTTGATCAGGTTGGGCAGCTCGTCCAGGCTGCTGCGCCGCAGCCAACTGCCCACCGAGGTGATGCGCGGGTCCTTGTCGATCTTGAAATCGATGGAGTCGGCGCCGTGCTTGTTCAGGTGGCGTACCGAGTCTTTCAGCGCCTCGGCGTTGGCGACCATGGTGCGGAACTTGAACATGCCGAACAGGCGGCCGCGGTAGCCGGTGCGTTTCTGCACGAAGAACACCGGGCCTGGGCTGGACTTCTTGATCATCACCGCCAATGCCAGGAATACCGGCGACAGCAACAGCAGCAGGTTCAGCGCCGCCAGGCATGACAGCACGCGGTTGGTCCGCGACAGCGTCCAAGGGCGCCCGCCGACCCGCCCGGTCATCCAGCCACGGCCTTGCATGTGGATGGCGGCATCGATGCGCTGGCGGTGCGCCGGATCCATGCGTTTATCCTGGTACAGCGCCTGCAGCTGGGCGCTTTTCGGTTGTCCTGTCATATCACCCTCCGTTGTTTCGGCTGCTCGCCTGCAGGTTCGCCATCTGTGGCACCGTGCGAGTAGTAGTGCTTGAACCAGGCGACGAATCGCCCGAGCCCTTCATCAAGGGAAATCGTTGGGGTAAAGCCGGTGACCCGGGCCAGGGCGCTGGCATCGGCACAGGTGGCCAGCACATCGCCCGGTTGCAGCGGCAGCAACTCGATCACCGCATCGCGCCCCAGGTGTTTTTCCAGCAGGGCCAGGTAGTCGAGCAGTTCCACCGGGCGTTGGCCGCCGATGTTGAACAGGCGCCAGGGCGCTGCGCTGCTGGCCGCGTCGGGGCTGAAGGCATCCCACTGCGCATCGGCGCGGGGCGGGTAGGGCAGCAGCCGCGCCAGGCTTTCGACGATGTCGTCGATGTAGGTGAAGTCGCGCTGGTGCCGACCATGGTTGAACAGCTGGATCGGCCGGCCTTCGCTGATGGCACGGGCGAACTGCATCGGCGACATGTCCGGGCGGCCCCAGGGGCCATAGACGGTAAAGAAGCGCAGGCCGCTGCAAGGGATGCCGAACAGATGGCTGTAGCTGTGCGCCATGGCCTCGTTGGCTTTCTTGGTGGCGGCGTACAGCGACAGCGGATGATCGACTGCATCCTGCACCCGGTATGGTGTGCGCTGGTTGGCGCCATACACCGAGCTGGACGAGGCGTACAGCAGGTGCTGCACCGGGTGGCGCCGGCAGCCTTCGAGAATGTTCAGGAAGCCCGCAAGGTTGCTGTCCAGGTAGGCCTGGGGATTTTGCAGCGAGTAGCGCACACCGGCTTGCGCAGCCAGGTGCACCACCACCTCGGGGCGCTCCTGGGCGAACAGCCGGGCCATGGCGTCGCGGTCGGCAAGGTCCAGGCAGTGCAGGGGGAAGTCACCGACGTTCTGACGCACCCAGTGCACGCGAGCGTGCTTGAGCGACGGATCGTAGTAGTCGTTGAAGTTGTCCAGGCCCAGCACCTCATGACCGTCGCGCAGCAGGCGCAGGCAGGTGTGGGCACCGATGAAACCGGCCGCGCCGGTGACCAGCACTTTCATGGCGCGCCGACCTGTGGGGCGCTCTGGTCGGGCGCGACCTGGCGCAGGCCGATGCCGCTGTAGTGCAGGCCGTGGGCGGCGACCTGCTCGGGGTTGTACAGGTTGCGGCCGTCGATGATCACCCGTGCGCGCAGCTTGCTGGCCAGCAGCGAGAAATCCACCACGCGAAAGTTCTTCCATTCGGTGCAGATCACCAGGGCGTCGGCGTCCTGCAAGGTGTCGTCGCGGGTGGCGCACAGTTGCAGGTCGTCGCGGTAGCCGTACAGGCGTCGGCATTCGTCCATCGCTTCGGGATCATAGGCCCGCACCGTGGCGCCTTCGTCCCACAGCGCTTCCATCAGGTAGCGGCTCGGTGCTTCGCGCATGTCGTCGGTATTGGGCTTGAAGGCCAGGCCCCACAGGGCGATGGACTTCCCGCGCAGCCCGCCCAGGCGCTGCTTGAGCTTGGCGAACAGGATGCGCCGCTGCTGGTCGTTGACTTCGTTGACGCTCTGCAACAGGCGCAGGGGCATGCCGCTGTGCTCGGCGGTGTGCAGCAGCGCCTTGATGTCCTTGGGGAAGCACGAACCACCGAAACCGCAGCCGGGGTAGATGAAGTGGTAGCCGATGCGTGGGTCCGACCCGATGCCGCGGCGCACCGCTTCGATGTCGGCACCCAGGTGCTCGCTGAGGTTGGCCAGTTCGTTCATGAAGCTGATGCGTGTGGCGAGCATGGCGTTGGCGGCGTACTTGGTCAGCTCGGCGCTGCGGTTGTCCATGAACATCAGCTTCTCGTGGTTGCGGCAGAAGGGCGCGTAAAGCTCGGCAAGCTGGTCATGGGCGACCTCGTCATGGGTGCCGACGATGATCCGGTCGGGGCGCATGCAGTCGGCCAGGGCGCTGCCTTCCTTGAGAAATTCGGGGTTGGACACTACGCGCACCTGCAAATGGCCCTTGCCCAGGCGCTGCAGTTCGTCGCGGGCCAGGGTCACGACCTGGTCGGCGGTACCGACCGGTACCGTGGATTTGACGATCAGGGTGCGGTCGGCCTCCATCAGCTCGGCAATCTGCCGGGTGACGTTGAGCACATGGCTCAGGTCGGCCGAGCCGTCCTCGTCAGGTGGGGTGCCGACGGCGATGAAGATCAGCTCGGCATGGCTGACCGCGTCGCTGGCCTGGGTGCTGAACAGCAGGCGACCTTCCTTGATGTTGTCTTCCAGCAGGCCCGACAGGCCCGGCTCGCTGATCGGCGGGACGCCCTGACGCAGTTGGTTGATCTTGTGGGCATCCACGTCCACGCACAGGACCCGGTGGCCGACGTCGGCAAGTGCCGCCGCTTGTACCAGTCCTACGTAGCCAGTGCCAAAAACGCTCACGTCCATGTCGGCGTGCCTCGTATGGATGAGTAAGGGGTATGAAACAGTGGTGTGATTTCTGTATAGCTCAGCTCGCGGGAAATTCGTCAAACCAATGGCATGTTTCGTCGCATTTACAGACGCTAAACAAAACGGCCATTGGCCACCAACCCTTTGCCAATCCGGGGTTTAGCGTTGAAAGCTACTGGCATTTGGCCGTTCGATGAACCGATGAACGGTTGCAGGCCACGAATAATGCGGGGTTATGACGATAGAACGTCTCAACCGCGATACGTTTTTTGCGCCAGAATATGGCGTTGAGATACCGTCGGAAAATTGACTTTTCCGGCTTGTGATTTGTTTCAAGACTGCTACGGTTTGAATGAAAACCCATGACCGGAGTGGTCGAATCATGCGCGGATGGATCAAGCTGGCCCTGTTGTTCCTCTACCTGGCGAGCTTTCATGGCTATTACCGGGAGCGAATAGAAGCGCTGGGTCTTGGCCTGCCTTTGCTGCTTTACCTGGGCGTGGCGGGGGTGCTGGTGGTAGGGCTGCTGCTGGCGGCGTGGATTCGCCCAGGTTGGCTGCGCTGGGTGCTGGCGTTGGCTTTTGCGGTGAGTGCGCTGTTCTTCGATGCTTATATGCGAATCACCGATTCCTACCTCACCTACAGTGCGTTCGTGTCCATGGTGTATGCCGGTGGCTTCATCCAGGAAGCGCTACAGCAGTACCACTATGCGATCACCTTGGCGGCGTTCAACGCGCTGCTGGTGCTGTTGGGTGTGGGGTTGCGCCCGGGCGCTGTGCTGCGCCTGCCGCGCCTGGTGCCCGTGGTCGCGCCATTTCTGGCGCTGGCGTTGCTGGTCGGTGTGCTGTTCATCCGCGCTGGCGAGGGGGCCCGCGGCCTGCCGGTGATGTACACACCCTTGGCTTATGTGAGCCTGTTCGGCTACGAGGCGCTGCATGACCGTGTCGGCCCACGCGAGCCGGTGAGCCTGGCGCAGTCCGGCAAGCCAATGGCGCGCGATATCGTACTGATCATCGACGAGAGCATTTCGGGCAACTACCTGGACCTCAACACCCCTGCCGGCGTGGCGACTCACCTGCTGCAGCCGCAGCCAGGGGTGAGTATCGTCAACTACGGCTACGCGGCCTCGGTGGCCAACTGCAGCGCCGACACCAACGTCACCTTGCGCTACGGCGGCACCCGCAGCGATTACCTGCGCATCAATTCGACCCAGCCGTCGATCTGGCAATACGCCAAGCGAGCAGGGCTGGGCACGGTGTACATCGATGCCCAGCGCACCGGCGGCAACCTGCAGAACCTGATGGACGAAGCCGAGAAGCGCGACATCGACCGCTTCGTCCAGTTCGACGAAACCCCCGTGGTGCAGCGCGACATGGCGGCGCTGGAGCAACTGGTCAGCCTGCTCAAGGATGGCCAGCCGCAACTGATCGTGATCAACAAGGTTGGCGCGCATTTCCCGGTGCACGACAAGTACCCCGACGCCTTCCTGACCTACCAGCCGGCATTGCCGCGTGGGCATTTCACCGATGTGGCCGACACCGGCACCCGCGACGGCTTCGATGGCCGCCCCGAAGACTGGGTGCTGTATCGCAACGCGTACCGCAATACGCTGGGCTGGAACGTGGGCGAGTTCTTCCGCCGCCTGTTCGCCGAGGCCGACCTGAGCCAGGCGGTGCTGATCTACACCTCCGACCATGGCCAGGACCTGCATGAGCGCGGCAATCCGGGCCTTAACACCCACTGCGACAGCGACCCGGTGATGGAGGAGGGGCTGGTACCGCTGGTGGTGATCCAGGGCACGGGCGTCAAGGCCCTGGACTGGCAGGCGCACCTGGCACAGAACCGCAACGCCTCTAGCCACTACAACATCTATCCGACGCTGCTCAAGCTGCTGGGCTATGACGCCGCAGCCGTCACCCGTATCTACGGCCAGGCGCTGGATGTGCCGACCGACGACCCGTTCACCTTCAACGTGCGCTTCAACGCGCGGCTGGGCGCCAAGCCGGACTTTCGTCACATCGACCTCAGCCAGGTGGTGACCCCTGACCAGGCCAAGGGTGTTGCGGTGACTGCGGCGCCCTGAGCGCAGATGCCGTTGCGGCAGGCGCGGGGCAAGCCCGCGCCTCCAGGCGTCAGTTGGCTCGTGCGGCGTTCAGTGCCCCGGCGCGCGACACGCGCAGGGCCACCAGGCTGCCCAGCACGATCACTCCGGCCAACGAGTACAGCGCAGCGTCGGTCGAGCCGGTCTGGTCCTTGATGAAACCAACCAGGTACGGGCTCAGGAAGCCGGCCATCTGGCCCACCGAGTTGATGATCGCCAGGCCCGCGACGGCCGCACTGGCGCTGAGCAGCGCAGTGGGCATCGGCCAGAACATCGGCAGGCCGGTCAGGGCGCCCATGGTGGCAATGGACAGGCCCAGGATGGCCACGGTTGGGTTGCTGGCGAAGTTGACCGCGATCAGCAGGCCGATGGCGCCCATCAGCATCGGCACCACCAAGTGCCAGCGGCGTTCGTTGCGCAGGTCTGCCGAGCGACCGACGATGATCATGAACACACCGGCCAGCAGGTAGGGGATCGCACTCAGCCAGCCGATCAGCAGCGGGCTGTCGAAGCCCAGGTTCTTGATGATCGATGGCAGCCAGAAGTTGATCGCGTAGACGCCGCTCTGGATGCAGAAGTAGACGAAGCCGAAGGTCCAGATCAGTGGGTTGGTCAGCACGGCCCACACGCTGTCGCCGGTGGTGCTCGGCTTGCTCGCGGCATCGGCGGCGAGGTCCCTGGCGATCAGTTGACGCTCGCTGTCCGACAGCCACGGGGCCTTCTGATAGCCGTCGCTGAGCAGGAACACCGCGAGGATGCCCAGCACCACGGTCGGCAGGCCCTGGATCAGGAACATCCACTGCCAGCCCGCCAGACCGTGCTGGCCGGCGGCGAAGTGGTCGAGAATCCAGCCGGAGAACGGCCCGCCGAGCAGGCCCGAGACCGGGATCGCCGACATGAACAGGGCCATGATGCGGCCCCGGCGGTCAGCCGGGAACCAGCGCGAGAGATACAGGACCACGCCGGGGAAGAAGCCGGCTTCGGCGGCGCCGGTGAACAGGCGCAGCACGTAGAACTCCATCGGCGTGGTGACGAACAGCAGGCAGGTCGAGAGCGTGCCCCAGGCGATCATCATCACCGCGATCCAGCGCCGTGGGCCAAAGCGGTTGAGCGCCAGGTTGCTGGGCAGGCCGCAGAGCACGTAGCCGATGAAGAAGATCCCGGCGCCCAGGCCGTAGATGGTCTCGCTGAACTTCAGCGCGTCGAGCATCTGCAACTTGGCGAAGCCGACGTTGACGCGGTCCAGGTAGTTGAACAGGTAGCAGATGAAAATGAACGGGATCAACCGCAGGGTGATGCGCCGGTACAGCGCATTGCGGCTGGGGTCTTGGCCTTGGTCAGGGGCAGGGCTGTGTGCCATGATGAAATTCTCTGTTGTTATGGTTGTCTCGCGGCGCCTGTTCCGGCGCTCGCCTGAAACGAGTCTCGGCGAGCAGGGCGCCGCTGTCTTTGTGCTTTTGCACAGCGTAGGGCACGCACGGCTGTGCTGCGGAACAAAGTCTGTCACTGCAAGGAACCCACATGTTCGAGCTTGACCACGACCTGGCCCAGGATATCGTCGACCGGGCGATGGCGATCCTGCCGTGCAACGTCAACGTCATGGACAGCCAGGGCCTGATCCTGGGCAGCGGCGAGCCAGAGCGCATCAATACCCGCCATGAGGGGGCGCAACTGGTCCTGGCCAATGGGCGCATCGTCGAACTCGACAGCGAGGCGGCCAAATGTCTCAAGGGCGTGCAGCCAGGGGTGAACCTGCCGTTGATGCTCGACGACCGATTGATCGGCGTGCTCGGCCTGACCGGCGATCCACAGCAACTGCGCACCTACGGCGAGCTGGTGCGCATGACCGCCGAGATGCTCCTGGCCCAGCGTCACCTGCAGATCGAGCAACAGTGGCGCCGGCAGCGCTGCGACGATCTGCTGGCGCTGCTGCTCGGTGGCAGTGGCGAGTCCCCCCGGCTGGTGGACGAAGCCCGGCAACTGGGGCTCAAGCCGCAACTGCCAAGGGTGCCTTGCCTGTTCGAACTGGAGGCTGGGCCACCGGGCGAAGCGCTGTCGGCCTGGCTGACCAGCCGCTACCCCGACAGCTGGTGCGTAAGCCCGGCGCGTCAATCGTTGCTCTGGTGCCGTCCGGCAAGCGTGGCGCTGGACGAGGTGCGCCTGATCGAACGCTTGCAGCGCCACGGCTGGCAGGTCCAGCGCCTGGCCCTGGGCAGTGTGGCGCAGAGCCTGGAACAACTGCGACGAGGTTACCGTCGGGTCCGCGACCTGTTGGCGTATGGCCGCGAGGTAGTGCCCGCCGAGCGCGTGCTGAGTTTGTCGCGCTATCGCTTGCCGGCGTTGCTCTGGCGCCACCGCAACGATGATGCCCTGGACGAGTTGCTCGAACCGCTGCAACGCATCCGCGCCAAGGATGCCAGCGGCCAATTGCTCGCCACCTTGCGTGCCTGGTGCGCCCATGACGGACAAAGCCAGGCGTGCGCCGATGCCTTGGGGATCCATCGCAACAGCCTGCGTTATCGACTGGAGCGTATCGCTGAACTGGGCGAGGTGGATCCGCTGCGTCTGGAAGGGATGCTGAGCCTGTACCTGGGCTTGCAACTGCTACCCGCCGAGTGAATCCCGGATCCGGGCAGTGGCATTTGCCCAAACAACCGGCCGGGTGTTTTGTGCATCCGACCGAGGCCGCTCTGGCGCGCAGCTGTCAGCATGCGGGCTAACAGGACCAGGAGATTCACCATGAAAGTCGTCATCGCCCCCGATTCGTTCAAGGACAGCCTCGATGCCGCCGGTGTCGCCCGGGCGATCAGCGCCGGGCTGGCCAAGGTCTGGCCCGAGGCGGAGCGAATCGAGTGCCCGATGGCCGATGGCGGTGAGGGCACCATGGAGGCGATCGTCGCGGCCACCGAGGGCGAGCAGCGCCGCCAGGTGGTGCGCGGGCCGCTGGGGGCGCCAGTGGAGGCGAGCTGGGGCTGGTTGGCGCAGAGCCGCACCGCGGTGATCGAGATGGCCCAGGCCAGTGGCATCCAGTTGCTGCCCAGCGCGCAGCGCGATGCCTGTCGCAGCAGTACCTGGGGCACCGGCGAGCTGATTGCCGCAGCCCTGGCGGCAGGTGCGCAGCGCATCGTGCTCGCCATCGGCGGCAGCGCCACCAACGACGCTGGCAGCGGCATGCTGCGGGCCTTGGGTCTGCGCTTGCTGGACCGCGAAGGCCAGGCACTGGCCGAGGGCGGCCTGGCCCTGGCGCAACTGGCACGCATCGACGCCAGCGACCTCGATCCGCGCCTGGCCGAGGTGCAGTTCGAGGTGGCGGCGGATGTCGACAATCCCTTGTGCGGGGTCAATGGTGCCTCGGCGATCTTCGGCCCGCAGAAGGGCGCAACGCCCGAGCAGGTATTGCAGCTGGACCAGGCACTGGGGCATTTCGCTGATCATTGCGCGCAGTTGCTGGGTGAAGACCTGCGTGAATCGCCCGGTTGCGGTGCGGCGGGCGGCATGGGCTTTGCGGCCAAGGCCTTCATGGGCGCGCGTTTTCGTCCTGGGGTCGAAGTGGTGGCGGAGCTCGCCGGGTTGGACGGGCTGGTGCAGGGCGCGGACCTGGTGATCACCGGCGAAGGCCGTTTCGATGCCCAGACCCTGCGCGGCAAGACCCCGATGGGCGTGGCCCGCGTGGCCAAGCGTCACGGTGTGCCGGTGGTGGTGATTGCCGGCACCTTGGGGGAGGGCTACGAGGCGTTGTATGCCCATGGCATCGATGCCGCGTTCGCCGTGACCAGCGGGCCGATGACACTTGAGCATGCTTGTGCCGAGGCCGGGGCGCTGCTTGAGGCGCGGGCGGGGGATATCGCACGGTTGTGGCGGTTGGCGCGGGCGGTGTAGGAGTCATCTCTTTCGAGGGTTTTGTGTGGGGGCGAGCACCTTCCAGCCCCAACCCCCCTTCCAGCCAACCTCCTCTAGCCCCTCATCCCCCCAATAGCGCACGACCGTTCATCGGATCAAAACGTTATTTTGTAACGGCTAATAGCACTTTGATAGCGGCGCTCGGTCTTTCCTGAGATGCTGCATCACATTCTCGTTTGAAAGTGACGGGCCCCCGGAAGTCGGGGCCTGACGGCCACCAGGGAAGCTGGCTTGCAGGATGCGTGCGTGCTCTACCACACAACTGTTTGCAGGGTGTCCCATGTTCGATCGCAAAATCAAAGCTCGGCTCGCGGCAAGCGAAGCCGAGGTCAAACGCCTGCGCGCGCTGCTCGACCCAATGGAACGAGGCAACCTGGCCCTGCGCCTGGACGCCGAGCGCCGGATCAGCGCCTGTAACGAAGCCTGTTCGGCTGCGCTGGGGCATCCGCATGGCGCCTTGATTGGCCAGGCCCTGGCTGATGTGGTGCCGGGGTACGTGACCGCTCTGCCGTGCTATCGGCGCTTCAACGAGGCGCTGTCACGTTTCGAGCCGATTCGTGACGATTACCGCTTCCTCACCCGCGAAGGCCGGTTGATCTGGCTGCACCTGACCTGGCTACCGGTGCGCGGCGACGATGGCCGTCTGGATTACGTACAGGGCTACGGCAGCGAAGTCACGGCACAGATCGACAAGAGCCGTGAGAACGGAGCATTCGTCGAGGCGCTCTTGCGCTCCACTGCGGTGATCCAGTTCGACCTGGCAGGCAATATCCTCACGGCCAACGAACAGTTCCTCGGCGCCATGGGCTATTCGCTCACGCAACTGGTCGGCCAGCACCATCGCCTGTTTTGCCCGAAGGAAGAGGCTGCAGCTCCCGCCTACCAGGAGTTCTGGAAGACCCTCAACAGCGGGCGCTATGTCGCCGGGCGCTTCCGCCGATTGGACAGCCGGGGGCAGGAAGTCTGGCTGGAGGCCAGCTATAACCCGGTCTACGACGCCGAGGGCAAGATCAGCCGGGTGATCAAGTTCGCCTCGGTGATCACCGACCAGGTGCGCAAGGAGGACGATATCCGCCGCGCTGCGCAAATGGCCCTGGAGGTGTCGCGCAACACCGACGTCAGTGCCCGCGAGGGGGCGAGCGTGGTGCAGGAAGCGGTGCAGACCATGCAGGCGGTGGCCGATCAGATGCACAGCGCCTCGACCACCATCGAGGCCCTGGGCAAGCAGTCTCTGGTCATCAGCTCGATCGTGCAGACCATCGGCAGCATCGCCTCGCAGACCAACTTGCTGGCGCTCAACGCTGCCATCGAAGCGGCCCGTGCAGGCGAGCAGGGGCGCGGGTTTGCCGTGGTCGCCGATGAAGTGCGCCAGCTTGCAGCGCGCACCAGCGCGGCGACCGAAGAGATCGTCGCGGTGGTGGCGCGTAACCAGCAATTGGCCGATCAAGCAGTGGTGGAGATCGAACACAGCCGCGAGCAGGCGGGGGTCGGGCTGACCCTGGCAGGCCAGGCGGGCAGCGCCATCACCGATATTCAGGAAGGCGCACGCCGCGTGGTGCAGGCGGTCGGGCAGGTGACCCAGGACCTGCGTTGAGCCGCAGATATCAGTCGGGCTGGCGCCAGATCAGCTCGCGAGTATCGTAGCCGCGCTGGCGGGCCACTTCGAGCAGCTGGTTGCGCGTGCGTTCGCTCACCGTAGGCGTGCGCGACAGCAGCCACAGGTACTCGCGGTTCGGATGGCCAACCACGGCCACGCGGTAGTCCGGATCGTGGTACAGCACCCAGTATTCGCCCTTGGCGGTGTCCGGCGCCAGTTTGCTGAACCAGTTGTCGAACCTCACCCACAGCTTGTCGGTCTGGCCGGGTTGCTGCAGTTGAGCAATGCCGGTCGCCTCCTGCCACTCGCCGTCATCGTCTCGGCAGCGGTTGGTGACATCGACCTGGCCATCTTCGCGCAACTGGTAATTGGCTTCGGACTGCACGCAGTCACGCTGGAAGAACATCGGCAGGCGTGCCAGTTCGTACCATTTGCCCTGGTACTGCTCGAGATTGACCGGCATGGTCTTGGGTGGCGGCTTGTCCGCCGAGGAGCCGACGCAACCGCCCAGCGCCAGGGCCAGGCAGGAAACCAGCAAGGTGGCGCGAATCGCCATGAAGAACCTCCGCAATGACTGTGGTGTCATTGCTTGGACGCCGGACACTGGCGAAAGTTGAATCTTTCAGCGTGGCGCCAGCGCGGCGTCCATCATCCGCTCAAGCGCGGCATACTCGGCATGGCTGACCGCAACCAGGCCGCTGGCGTCCTGGGAGTGGGCGAAGGCGGCGAGGGCTTCGGGGTCGTCGAGCATGGCCTGGCGAATGCGGGCCTTGAGCGCCGGGCACAGGTTGGCGCGGAACACGTAGGGGTCGTAGTAGATCGGCGCCGAGCGCCACAGCACCTGGAGCCTGGCGGGGGCGATGGCGTGGCTGGCAAGGTAGGCGTCGGCGCGCTCGCTGGCGACGAAGGCGGCATCGACGCGCCCTTGCAGCAGGGCCTGCAGCGCCTTGTCATGGGTGCCGGCGTACACCAGCGCACCGAAGTAGCGCTGCAAGGGCGTGGTCACCTGCGCTGCGAACTCGACGCTCGGTACCAGGCTGCCGGAGGTGCTGGCCGGGTCGCTCAGTGCCACGCGCTTGCCGCGCAGCGCTGTCAGGTCCGCAGGCCCCGGGCTGCGGGTGAGCAGTAATGCCTGGTAGTGGTTGCCGGCCGGGGTATAGGGCCCGGCACTCAGGGTGAAGGTGGCGAAGGCCTCGACCTGCGGGTCGCGACGGTGCGCCAGTACATAGGAGGCCGGCCCCAGCCGGGCGATGTCGGCGCCGCCGGAGACGATGGCATCCACCACGCCCTCGTAGGAGGGCGCGACCACCAGCTCCACCGGCACGCCCGTGGCCTCGCTCAGGCGCTGCAACAGTGGCTGGTTTTCGCGCAGCATCGCCTCGGCGCCCTTGAGCGGTATCACCGCCAGGCGCAGGCTGCGGGGCGCACAGTCGGCCCGCGCGGCGAGCGCTGGCAGCATCAGGGCCAGCAGTGTCAGTGCCTTCAATGCACGCATGATTTTTCCTCGAGGGCATTGAAGGGCGGGTAGTCGCGCAGTTGTGCCGGCGACAGCGGACGGCTGAAGTGATAGCCCTGGGCAATATCGCAACCGGCGAGCTTCAGGCACACCAGCTGCTCGCGGGTCTCCACGCCCTCGGCCACCACCTCCAGGCCCAGGCGCTTGGCCAGGATGATGGTCGAGGAGACGATGGGGCTGTCATCATGGCTGTTGCACAGCGGCGCGATCAGGGCGCGGTCGATCTTCAGCTTCGACAGCGGCAGCGCCTGCAGGTGGGCGAAGCCCGCATAGCCACGACCGAAGTCGTCGAGGCTGATGCCGATACCGGCGGCGCGCAGCCGGTGCAGGTGCTCGAGGGCCGTGCCTTCGGGGTCGAGCACGGTGGTTTCGGTGATCTCCAGCTCCAGGTGCCGCGCGTCGATGGCATGCTGCGCCAGGGTTTCAAGCAAGCGCTCGCTGAAGTCGGCCTGGCGCAGTTGCAGCGCCGAGACATTCACCGCCAGGCGCGTATCACGGCCCTGGGCCTGCCAGCTCGCCAACGCCTCGCAGGCCAGGCGCAGCACCTCCCAGCCCAGCTCGACGATGAAGCCGCTGCGCTCGGCCATGCCGATGAAACGGTCCGGGTAGAGCAGGCCGAACTCGGGATGCTCCCAGCGCACCAGTGCCTCGTAGCCCAGTACCTGCAGAGTGTCGAGACGAATCTGCGGCTGGAAGTGAAGCACGAACTGGTGCTCGGCCAGGGCGCTGCCGAAGGCCTGTTCGAGGGTGAAGGCCTGGATGTCGGGCAGGTTCAGCGAAGGGTCGAAGAAGCGGTACTGCGCACGCCCAGCCTGCTTGGCCGAGTACATCGCCGCGTCCGCACAGCGGATCAGGCTGTCGATTTCCTGGTCATCGCGCGGGGCGATGCTCACCCCGACACTGGGGCTGGTGTTGACTTCCTTGCCGTCCAGGGCGTAGGTCGCGGACAGCTTCACCACCAGCGCGCGGACCCAGGCGTCGATCTGTTCCTCGCTGCGGTTGCCGGCCAGCAGCACCACGAATTCATCGCCGCCGAAGCGCGAGGCTTCGTCTTCGGGTTCGAGCATGCGCTGGATACGCCCGGCGACGGCTTGCAGCAACAGGTCGCCGATCTTGTGACCGAGTGAATCGTTGATCGACTTGAAACGGTCCATGTCGATGAACAGGATCGCCGTCAAGCGACGCCGGGCGCGCTGGCGCGCGAGGGCCTGGGCGGCGACTTCGACGAACTGGCGGCGGTTGTGCAGGCCGCTGAGGTGGTCGGTGGCGGCGGCGTGGCTGCTGCGTCGATGTTCATCCTCCAGACGCCCGATCAACTGCTGGTTGACCTGTTGCGTCTGCTCCAGCTCGCTGAAGGCTTCCTGACGCTTGCGCAGCAGGCGCAGGCTCCAGAACAGGCCGCCGAGGATCAGCAGGGTCATGCACAGGTTCAGCCAGAACTGGCGGTCGTAGGCGAGGGTGGTGGGCGCGAGAATCTCGTCATGACGCTGGCTGACCACCACGCTGAAGCCGCGGTCGGCGACCCGGCGGTAGAGGCTCTGGTAGGTGCTGGCGTAGGTGTACTGGGTGAACTGCCCCGCGTCGCTGTTGCCGCTGGGCAGTTCCGGCTCCAGCGACTCGGCGGCCACCACCACGCCGCTGCTGTCGATGCGTACGCGCTCCTGGCCGTCCGCCTGGAGCAGGCGCATCAGGCCGCTGTGACCCAGGTCGATGTGCTGGAAGAGTACCGCCAGGTAGCCGATGTCCAGCTGTACCACGAGGATGTTGTCGATCTCGCGGCCGCTCAGGTCGGTCAGCGGCAGCAGGAAGGGCAGGCGCCATTTTGGCAAGGCGTTGGGGGCGTTGTCGGGGGCGATCTGGGGCATGAAGGGCTTGAAACCATGGCGCGCGACATGTTGCTTGAGCTGCTTGAGCCAGTCTTCCGGCAGTTGTTGGGCCTCGTCGATAGGGCTGGCAGAGACCAGGCGACCCTGCTGGTCGTACAGGCTCATGCGCTTGAACACGGGGTCTTCGGCCAACAGCCGCGCCAGGCTGAGGTTGCCCTGGCGCATGCTGAGCAGGTCATCCTGAGTGACACGCCCTACGGCCTGGGCCCGATCGACCAGTTGGCGCAGGCTTTCGCCGACGATGCTGGCCAGGTTCAGGTGCTCGGCGGCCTTGGCCGCCAGGGCATCATGACGGGCGGCGGCCTTTTGCGTGAAATGCAGCCCCCAGAGAAAGGCCAGGGTGACGGTGCACAGCATCAGCAGCAGCAGGGGCAACAAGCCTGCAGGCGAGGGGGAGCGGCGGTTCACGTTGTGTTGTTCCCGGGCCCTGTGGTGCAGCAAAAATAAGACAGCAAGATGACAAAGGAATGACTGGTGGCGAAATGCTTCTATCCGCCGCAGGCTGCTCCTTTGTGTGCAGGAGCAAGCGTCTTGTTCAGAATCTAAAGGCCAGTCCAACCCCTGTGGGAGCGGCCTTGTGCCGCGATCGGGCGCGAAGCGGCCGTAAAACCAGGCGCCGAGATCTATCAGGAAAACCTCGGTTGCCGAGTTTGCGGCCGCTTCGCGCCCGATCGCGGCACAAGGCCGCTCCTACACCGAGATCGGTGTGCTTTGCTACTGCTTGACCAATGCCTGCAACGCCGCCCTGGCTTCATCACTGGCCAGGCACTGGATAAACAGTTCGCCCTCGCGCCGCACGGTCTCTTCCAGCTCCCGTCGCTGCCCATCCTTGAGCAGGCGTTTGCTGATGCGCAGGGCCTGCTGCGGCATGGCCTGCAAGCGCCGGGCAAGCGCCACCGCGGCCGCCAGGCACTGTTCGCCGTCGTCATGCAGCTCATTGGCCAGGCCCCAGGCCAGTGCCTGTTCGCCGCTGAGCAACTCGTTGGTCAGCAGCAATCGCGCCGCCCGCTGATGCCCGAGCAGGCGTGGCAGCAGCAGGCTCGAGCCGAATTCCGGGCACACGCCCAAGGGCGCGAAGGGCATGCGCAGTTTCGCCGAGCGACTGACCAGCACCTGCTCGCAGTGCAGCAGCAGGGTGCAGCCGATGCCGATGGCGGGGCCGTTGACGGCGGCGAGCAGCGGCTTGTCCAGTGCCAGCACGGTGCGCATCATGCGAAACACCGGGCTGTCCAGATCACGTGGGGGGTTGTCGAGAAAGTCGCGCAGGTCATTGCCGGCGCTGAAGCAGGCCGCGCCGCCGGTCAGCAGGATCACCTCGACGGCCGGGTCTTCGCTGGCCGCCTGCAGATGGCGGTCCAGCTCGCTGTACATCGCGCTGTTGAGCGCGTTGAGCTTGTCGGGGCGGTTGAAGGTCAGGGTCAGCAAACCCTGGTCGAGGCTGCAGGTGATCAGGTCGGACATGGCTGGGATTCTTGTTATTGGCCGGAGCACAGGGTTTATCACGCGCTGCGCCTTGTTGTACAGTCGTTCAGTCCAACCTGCCGCGACGAGAATCCGCATGACCCAGGAAGCCCGCTACAACCGCATGGCGCCCGAAGAACGCAAGGCCATCCTGGTCCAGGCGACCCTGGCCTGTCTCAAGCGCGATGGCTTCCAGGGCGCGTCGATCCGCAAGATCTCCGCCGAGGCAGGGGTGTCGGTAGGGCTGATCAGTCACCATTATTCGGGTAAGGACGAACTGGTCGCCGAGGCCTACCGCGCTGTGACCGGGCGGGTCATGGGCCTGCTGCGCGAGGCCATGGCGCAGGCCGCACCCAATGCCCGCGAGCGCCTGTCGGCGTTCTTTCGCGGATCGTTCTGCGCCGAGTTGCTCGACCCGCAGTTGCTCGACGCCTGGCTGGCCTTCTGGGGCGCGGTGAAAACCGCCGAGGCGATCAATCAGGCGCACGACCACTCCTACTCCGAATACCGCAACGAACTGGCTGCCTTGCTGGCGGCGCTGGCCGGCGAGGAGGGCTGGCAGGCCTTCGACGCGGACCTTGCCGCGATCAGCCTGAGCGCCTTGCTCGATGGCCTGTGGCTCGAATCGGGGCTCAATCCCAACACCTTCACCCCGGAACAGGGCGTGCAGATTTGCGAGGCCTGGGTCGATGGCCTACAGGCCGGCGGGCGTCGGCGCTTCAGCCTGCCGGGAGGCTGTTGATCGGTCGTTCAGTACCGGGTAGGCTGCTGGCGCGGGTTTCAGAACAACATCAAAGAAGAGACCACACGCAATGACACCTCGGGTACTGGTCGTCGACGACGATCCGCTCATTCGTGACCTGTTGCAGGCCTATCTCGCGCGGGAAGGCTACGACGTACGCTGCGCCGACACCGCCGAAGAGGCCGAGCGCTACCTGGCCAGCCAGCCGGTGGACCTGGTCATGCTCGACATCCGCCTGCCGGGCAAGGACGGTCTGACCCTGACCCGCGAGCTGCGGGTGCGCTCGGAGGTCGGCATCATCCTGATCACTGGCCGCAACGATGATATCGACCGCATTGTCGGCCTTGAATGCGGCGCCGACGACTATGTGATCAAGCCCCTCAACCCGCGTGAACTGGTGTCGCGGGCCAAGAACCTGATCCGCCGCGTGCGCCACGCCCAGACAACCCGCCCTGGCGCCATCGCCAGCCCTTGCCTCAAGCAGTTCGCCGACTGGGCGCTGGACAGCGACCGACGCCGGTTGATCGACCCGCAGGGCGGTGAAACCCTGCTGACCCATGGCGAGTTCCAGCTGCTGAGCGTGTTCCTGCGCAACAGTGGCCACACCCTCAGCCGCGACCAGTTGATGGACCAGATCCGCAACCGCGAGTGGGTGCCCAACGACCGTTCCATCGACGTGCTGGTTGGCCGCCTGCGGCGCAAGTTGCACGACGACCCGGCCGAGCCGCAACTGATCATCACCATCCACGGCACCGGCTACCTGTTCACCGCCAGCGTGGCGGCCTGAGGCCATGCGCGGCCTGGGCCTCGCCTGGCTGTTGCTGCTGAGCGTGCAGGCGCTGGCCGCAGCGCCGGTGCGTTACTGCGACTACCCGGTGTACCCGCCGGTGTCGTGGAGCGATGGCAAGCAGGTGCGTGGCCTGGCGCCGACCGTGGTGCGCGAGTTGTTCGCCCGGCTCGGGCTGGAGGTCGAGATCGTGGTGCTGGGCAACTGGAAGCGCTGCCTGCTGGATGCAGCCGAAGGGCGGGTGGATGTGGTGCTGGCCTACAGCAGCGACCAACGTGATCAAGGCATGCGCTTCTCCCGAGTGCCGGTACTGCGCGAGGAGGTCGCGGTATTCGTCAACCGCAAGCGACCGGTACGTTTCGAACAGCTCGACGATCTTGCCAGCTATCGCGGCGGGCTGCTGTTCGGCGAAAGCTACGGCCCGGCCTTCGACCGTTTCGTTGCCCGCCACCAGAACATCGAATGGGTGTCGTCCAGCCAGCAGAATTTCGGCAAGTTGATTCGCGGGCGCATCGACTTCGTGATCCAGGAGCGGCGCACTGGCGAGTTGTTCGTCGAGCACCTGCCCGGCGCAGGCGATATCCAGGCGCTGCCCGTGGCGCTGAGTGTCGACTATCTGCGAGTCGCCGTTTCACGCCATAGCCCCTTGAGCCAGCGCATGGATGAGATCGACGCGCAGTTGCAGCAGATGAGCGAGCGCGGCGAAATCGACAACTGGCTGCATCAGAGCGAAGTGACCTACCGCGACATGATCGGGCAATCGGCAGGTGCGCGATGATTCGTCTACGCGCCGACGGCCTGCTGCGCCGCCTGCTGCTGTTCATCCTGCTGTTCAGCCTGTGCTTCACCGTGCTGGCCAGCGCGGTGCAGCTGTATTTCGAGTACCGCCGCGAAATGCGCGATATCGACGCGCGCATGGAACTGATCCGCGCCGGTTACCTGGCGAGCCTGGAGCGCAGCCTGTGGGACCTTGACCAGGAGCAGCTCAACGTTCAGTTGCGCGGGCTGGTGGACTTCTCCGATGTGGCTCGGGTGCGGCTGGACAGCAGCGACTTTCAGTTGCTGCAAGGCCAGGCCGAACCTGCCGGGCCACTGCGCGTCGAGCGGTTCGCCCTGGATTTCCAGCCGCCCTCCGGGCCGCCGAGGCACTTGGGGGAACTCGAGGTGAGCATCGACTTGGGCGCGGTGCATCAGCGCCTGTTCGCCACCGGGCTGACCAGCCTGCTATGGATGAGCGTGTTTCTCTGCGGGCTGGCGGTGGCGCTGTCCGGGCTGTTCTACCGCCTGGTCACCCGCCACTTGCAGGTGATGGCCGAGTTTGCCCGGCGCGTGGCGGCGGGCCAGTGGCAGGAGCCGCTACGCCTGGACAAGCGGCGTTCGCCACGCGCCGATGAGATCGACACCGTGGCCCACGCCCTGGACGACATGCGCCAGGCGATCCTCAGCGATATCGAGCGCCGCGAGCAGGATCGCCTGGCCCTGCAGGACAAGCGTGACGAACTGCAGGCCATGGTCGAGCGGCGCACCGAAAGCCTGGCCCGGGCCAAGGACGAAGCCGAGGCGGCGAACCTGGCCAAGTCGCGCTTCCTGGCGACCATGAGCCACGAGTTGCGCACTCCGCTCAACGGCATTCTCGGCATGGCCGAACTGCTGCGCACCAGCAGCTTCGACACGTTGGGCCGCAAGCGTCTGGACGCGCTGTACAAGGCCGGCGAAGGGCTGTCGAGCATCCTCAACGAGGTGCTGTTCTTCGCCCGTCTGGAAGAAGGTGAAAGCCACCCGGAGCCCGTGAATTTTGCCCTGCGCCAGCTGTGCGACGAGGTGCTGACCCTGCTCGAGCCGCGCGCCACCGCCAATGGCACCGAGCTGGACTGCCATATCGATGCCCGGCTGGCGCCCCATCAGTTCGGCGCCGAGCAGTACCTGCGCCAGGTGCTGAGCAACCTGCTGGCCAATGCGATCAAGTTCACCGAAGGCGGCCGGGTCAGCCTCGAGGTGCGCGTGCTGCAGGGGCAGTGGTTGCGGGTGCAGGTCAGCGATGACGGCATCGGCATCGCCCCGGCAATGCAGGCGCGGATCTTCGAGCGTTTCACCCAGGCCAGTGAAACCGTGGCTCGGCGTTACGGCGGCACGGGCTTGGGGCTTGCAATCTGCAAGCACCTGATCGAACGCCTGGGCGGTCGGATCGGCGTGGACAGCCGCGAAGGGCAGGGCAGTTGCTTCTGGTTCGAGGTGGAGCTGCCCGCGGGCCACGACGTTGCCGCCGAGTCCGCCAGCCAGGGGCTTTCGCCTGCCCTCGAGGTCCTGGTGGTCGAGGATGTGGCGCTCAACCGCGAGGTGGCGGGCGGCTTGCTCGAGCGTGACGGGCACCGGGTCAGCTTCGCCGAGGATGCGACGCAGGCGCTGGCGGTCTGCGCGCAACGACGCTTCGACCTGCTGCTGCTGGATGTGCACCTGCCAGGTATGAGCGGTGTCGAGCTGTGCCGGCAACTGCGCGCTGGTAAAGGGCCGAATCGCCAGACGCGAATCCTGGCCCTGACGGCGGGCGTGCAACCGGCCGTGGTACGCGGCTACCTGGAAGCCGGGATGCAGGGGGTGCTGGCCAAGCCGTTGCGCCTGGATCGACTGCGCCGTGCACTGGCCCAGGCCGAGCCACTGGTGCTCGAGCCCGATGCACACGCCGCCCTGGATCTGGCCCTGCTGCAGACCCATCGCCAGTTGCTCGGCGAGCAGAAGGTGCAGGGCCTGCTGGCAACCCTGCGCCAGGGCCTCGAGGCGCAGCGCGAGGCTTTGCTCGATGCCTTGTACCTGGGTGACTGTACCCAGGCCGCAGACTTGGCCCATCGCCTGGCGGGCAGCAGCGATTCGTTGGGGCTGAGCGAGTTGGCGACGGCGTTGAGGCAGGTCGAGCAAGCAGCAGTGGCTCTGGACAGCCAGGCGCTGCAGGCGCTGGCAGACAGCACGCGAAGCGCCCTGGATGCCGCGTTCATCCTGCTGGAACAGTTGATCCAGAGCGCTCGTACATAATTCTTACGACTTTTTACATCTTCGATCCCAAGCTTCAACGTCCGCTTACATCGCTTTCCAATAATCCCTGACAACCGTGTGGTTCGCGGTCCGTCAGGCTTATTGGAGATAAGAATAATGAAAGGTCCCAAAGCTCAGCCCAACACCATGCTGGAGGTGCTTTATGTCTGAGCCCTCCGAACGCAAAGGCATCCACCTCACTCGCGCGCTCAAGAGCCGGCACATTTTCATGCTGTCGCTGGGCGGTGTGATCGGCACCGGCCTGTTCATGGGCTCGGGGGTGACCATCAACCAGGGTGGCCCGATGGGGGCGATCCTGGCCTACCTGGTGGCAGGCTTCCTGATGTACCTGGTGATGGTCTGCCTGGGTGAGCTGTCGGTGCAGATGCCGGTATCGGGCTCGTTCCAGGCCCATGCGACCAAGTACATCGGCCCGGCCACGGGCTTCATGATTGGCTGGGTGTACTGGATGAGCTGGGCCACCACCGTGGGCCTGGAGTTCACCGCCGCCGGCATGCTGATGACCCGCTGGTTCCCCGAGGTGCCGATCTGGTACTGGTCGGCGCTGTTCGTTGCCGTGCTGTTCGGCCTCAACGCCTTGGCGACCCGGGCTTTCGGCGAGGCCGAGTACTGGTTCTCGGGGATCAAGGTCGCGGCGATCCTGGGCTTCATCATCGTCGGTATCCTGGTCATCTTCGGCGCCATCCCGCTGACCAGCGGCGCACCGGCACCGATGCTCGACAATCTGGTTGGCGACTCGCTGTTCCCCAACGGGCTGCCTGCGGTGTTCGCAGTGATGATGACCGTGGTCTATGCCTTCCAGGGCTGCGAAATCATGGGGGTGGCTGCGGGCGAGACCGACCAGCCGGAAAAGAGCATCCCGCGGGCGGTGCGCAACGTGGTGTTCCGCGTACTGATCTTCTACGTGCTGGCCATCGCGGTGCTGTCGGCCATCGTGCCGTGGCAGCAGGCGGGGCTGATGGAGAGCCCGTTCGTGCAGGTGTTCGACATGGTCGGTATCCCGTACGCGGCCGACCTGATGAACTTCGTCATCCTCACCGCCATTCTCTCGGTGGGCAACTCGGGGTTGTACGCCTCGACGCGCATCCTCTGGGCCATGTCCAAGAGCGGCATGGCGCCGAAAAGCCTGTCGCCGTTGAGTTCGCGCGGTGTGCCGCTGCGGGCGCTGAGCATCACCCTGTGCTTTGCCCTGGTGTCGCTGATGACCAGCTTCATTGCCGCCGACACCTTGTTCATGGTGCTGATGGCCGTGAGCGGGATGTCCGGGACCGTGACCTGGATCGTCATCGCCCTGGCGCAGTACCGCTTCCGCCGGGCCTTCCTGCGCGAGGGCGGCAAGCTCGAGGACATCAAGTACCGCGCGCCGTTGTACCCGCTGATCCCGCTGCTGTGCATCACCCTGTGCAGCTCGCTGTTCGTGTTCCTGGCGCTGGATGAAACGCAGAGGCCGTCGCTGTACTGGGGCTTTGGCTTCATTGCCCTGTGCTACCTGGCGTACTTCGTGATGAACCGCAAGCGCTCGCAGACCTTCGTGCCGACGGCGCCTGGGGTTTGAATCTTCGCTGAAGCCACTGGCCTTTTCGCGGGCAAGCCCGCTCCTGCAGATGCGATCTCTGTAGGAGCGGGCTTGCCCGCGAAGAGGCCCTCTGCAACGCCACAAAACCCCGATTGTTCGAAGTTGTAACAGCCCCATATCCGCCAATTGCCGCCTTGTTGAACACTCGTTTAGTATCTTCTCCAAGCCCACCCCAACCACAACAACTCGAGGCTTCCCATGACCAGCCTGTTGACCACCCTCGAAGCCGGTGTCGCCTGGATCACGCTCAACCGCCCCGACCAGCGCAATGCCCTGGACATCCCCACCCTCAAGCACCTGCACAGCCTGCTCGAAGACTTCAATGCCGACCCCGCCGTGCGCGTGGTGGTGCTGACCGGCAGTGGGCGCAGCTTCTGCGCTGGCGCCGACCTTGCCGAATGGGCCGAGGCCGAAGCCCGCGGCGCCTTGGAAAGCTACGGCTGGACCGAAACCGCCCATGCCTTGATGCAGCGCCTGCACACCCTCGACAAACCCACCCTCGCCGCGATCAACGGCACCGCCGTCGGCGCCGGCATGGACCTGACCCTGTGCTGCGACCTGCGCATCGCCGCCGCTTCGGCGCGCTTCAAGGCTGGCTACACCAGCATGGCCTACAGCCCTGACGCGGGCGCCAGTTGGCACCTGCCGCGGTTGATCGGCAGCGAGCAGGCCAAGCGCCTGTTGTTCCTCGACGAGTTGTGGGGCGCCGAACGGGCACTCGCCGCAGGGCTGGTGGGCGAAGTCTGTGCCGACGATCAACTGCTGACCGTGACCGCCGAACTCGCCTCCCGCCTGGCCCAGGGCCCGACTTTCGCCTTCGCCCAGACCAAGCGCCTGATCCGCGACGGTGCCCAGCGCACCCTGGCCGAGCAATTGTCTGCAGAACTGGCCGCCGGGCTGCTGTGCGGACGCAGCGAGGACGGTGCCGAGGCACTGCGCGCCTCCGTCGAGCGCAGGCCCGCGCGCTTCGTCGGCAAATGACCTTCCAGCACCTCCCTCAGTACCTTCTCCAGGACCATGCCAGATGAATTTCCAACTGACCCAAGAACAAGAAATGTTGGTGGAAGCGGTACGCAGTTTCGTTGCCAAGGAGCTGCTGCCCCACGAGGAAGAGGTCGACCGCGCCGACGCGGTGTCGCCCGAGTTGGCTGCGCAGATCCGCGGCAAGGCCATCGCCGCAGGCTTCTATGCCTTCAACATGCCCGAGGAGGTCGGCGGTGGCGGGCTTGATTACCTGTCCCAGGCGCTGATCGAGCGTGAGTTGTCGAAGGTGTCCTGGGCCGTGCACGTGTTCGTCGCACGCCCTTCGAAAATTCTCATGGCCTGCAAGGACGAGCAGATCAACGACTACCTGCTGCCCAGCGTGCAGGGCGAGAAGATCGATTGCTTCGCCCTCACCGAGCCTGGCGCCGGCTCCGATGCCAACGCCATCAAGACCCGCGCCGTGCGCCAGGGCGATGACTTCGTGATCAACGGCAGCAAGCATTTCATCAGCCATGCCGGGCATGCCGACTTCGCCATCGTCTTCGCCGTTACCGATACCTACGAGCACAACGGCCGCAAGCGCAATGCCGTGACCGCTTTCCTGGTCGATCGCGGCACCCCGGGCATGACCATCCGCCGTGGGCCCAAGTGCGTGAGCAATCGCGGCTATCACACCTACGAGCTGTTCTTCGACGACTGCAAGGTGCCCGCCAGCAAGGTGCTGGGCGAGGTCGGCAAGGGCTGGGAAGTGGCCAACGCCTGGCTGACCGCCGGGCGTGTGATGGTCGCCGCCAACTGCGTCGGCCAGGCCCAGCGTGCACTGGACCTGTCGCTGCAGTGGTCGGCGGATCGCAAGCAGTTCGGCCAACCGATCGGCAGTTATCAGGGCGTGTCGTTCAAGCTTGCCGACATGGCTACGCAGATACGCGCGGCCGAGCTGCTGACCTTGCACACCGCCTGGAAGATGGACCAGGGCAGCATGACCGATGGCGAGGCCGGCATGGCCAAGCTGTTCGCCAGCGAAGTGCTGGGCAAGGTCGCCGATGAAGCGGTACAGATCTTTGGCGGCATGGGCCTGATGGACGAGGGACCGGTGGAGCGGATCTGGCGCAACGCGCGGATCGAGCGGATCTGGGAGGGCACGTCGGAGATCCAGCGGCACATCATTTCCCGCGAACTGCTGCGCCCTCTGCTGCGCTGATCGGGCTGGAGAATACTCATGTCGCAGTCGATTCGTGACAACCTCAAGCGTCTGCTGGCGCCGCAGCACCTGGCCTTCGTCGGTGGTCGCAGCATGGCCCGCGCCCTCAAGCGCTGCGCCGAAGGCGGGTTCCAGGGCCCGATGTGGCTGGTCAACCCGCAGCACCCCAGCATCGATGGCATCCCGTGCGTGGCCACCGTCGCCGAGCTGCCGTGCGGCCCGGATGCCGTGTTCATCGCCACAAACCGCGAGCTGACCCTGAGCTGCGTCGAGCAACTCGCCGCGCTCGGTGCCGGTGGGGCTATCTGCTACGCCTCGGGCTTTGCCGAAAGCGGCGCCGAGGGCGAGGCCCTGCAGCAGCGCCTGCTGCAGGCGGCCGGCAGCATGGCGCTGCTCGGGCCCAACTGCTACGGCCTGCTCGACTACCTGCACAGCGCCGCGCTGTGGCCGGTCGCCCATGGCGGCAAGACGGTCGAGAAGGGCGTGGCGATCCTCACCCAGAGCGGCAACTTCGCCTACAACCTGTCGATGAGCGACCGCTCGCTGCCGGTGGCCTACATGGCGTCGGTCGGCAACCAAGCGCAACTGGGCGTGGCCGAGTTGATGGACGTGCTGCTGGACGACCCGCGCGTCACCGCCATCGGCCTGCACCTGGAAGGCTTGAAGAATGTGCCTGGCTTTGCCCGCGCCGCGCACAAGGCGCTGGAGCGTGGCACGCCGATCATCGCGCTGAAGACTGGCGTGTCGCAGATCGGTGCCGAACTTGCGCTCAGCCACACCAGCTCGCTGTCCGGCTCCGACGCGCTGTACGACGCCTTGTTCAAGCGCCTGGGCGTGATCCGCGTAAGCGGCCCGGTAAGCTTCGTCGAGACCCTCAAGGCCGCCGCCTGCGGGCAGTTGCCCCAAGGCGGGCGGCTGATTGCCCTGGCCTGCTCGGGCGGTGATGCCGGGCTGATCGCCGACTATGCCGAGCGCAATCAGCTGAGCCTGCCCAAACTTGAGCAGGGCCAGGTCGATGAACTGACCCAGCTCCTGCCCAGCTACGCCAACCTGGTCAACCCGCTGGACTTCACCACGGCCATCTGGGGCGACGGCGAGGCGCTGCAGCGTATGCTCGACAGCGCCCTGCGCAGCGATGCCGATGCGGCGATGCTGGTGCTCGACTATCCGGCCGAGTTCACCGGCGAGCGCAAGGAGTGCGACCTGCTGCTGGCGCTGTACTGCCAGGCCCTGGCGCGTCACGGCAAGATTGGCTTCGTCACCTCGGCCTTCCCCGAGCTGCTGCCGGCCAGCGCCCGTGAGCATCTGCATGCCCATGGCATTGCGGCGTTACAGGGCGTGGAAGATGGCCTGGCGGCCTGGGGGCGGATCGTGGCGTACCAGGCCAATCGACAGCGCCTGCTGGCATTGGGCGAGTCCGCACTGGTGCCATTGTGCCCGCAGGCGCTGACTGGCAAGGCGCGCTTACTGGACGAGTGGCAGTCCAAGCAGGCCCTGCGGCCCTTTGGTTTGCCGGTCCCGGACGGTCGGCTGAGCACCCCTGGTTCGGCGCTGGCCGATTCGGCCACTGTCGGTTTTCCGCTGGTGCTCAAGGCCGTCAGCGCGCAGTTGCCGCACAAGACCGAAGCCGGCGCGGTGGCGCTGAACCTGCGTGATGGCCGCGCGCTCGAGGCCGCGCTGCACCAGATGCGCGAACGTATCCACGCCCATGCGCCGCAGGTGCCGTTTGACCGAGTACTGCTCGAACCGATGGCCGAGCCCGCGTTGGCCGAGCTGATCGTCGGCATCAAACGCGAGAACGGCTTTGCCCTGGCATTGATCATTGGTGCTGGCGGGGTGCTGGTCGAGCTGCTCAAGGACAGCACCAGCCTGCTGCTGCCCACCACCGATGGCGCCATCCGCGCCGCCTTGCTCGGGCTGCGCAGCGCCGGATTGCTGCAGGGCTTCCGCGGGCGCCCGGCGGCTGATCTGGATGCCTTGGTGGCCGCGATACGCGCGGTGGCCGACTACGCCTGCGAAAACGCCAGCCAGTTGCTGGAACTGGACGTCAACCCATTGATGGTCGGCGCCAACGCCACCACGGCGGTCGATGCGCTGATCCGCCTGGGCCAGGCCTGAGGAGATGAACATGCATGACAAACCTTTGACCGGCGGCCAGGCCCTGGTCCGATTGCTGGCCAACTATGGCGTCGACACCGTGTTCGGCATCCCCGGCGTGCACACGTTGGAGCTGTATCGCGGCCTGCCTGGCAGTGGCATCCGCCATGTGCTGACCCGCCATGAACAGGGCGCTGGCTTCATGGCCGACGGCTATGCGCGCATCAGTGGCAAGCCGGGTGTGTGCTTCGTCATCACCGGCCCCGGTGTGACCAATGCCGCCACCGCCATCGGCCAGGCCCACGCCGACTCGATTCCGTTGCTGGTGATTTCCAGCGTCAACCACAGCGCCAGCCTGGGCAAGGGCTGGGGCTGCCTGCACGAGACCCAGGACCAACGCGCGATGACCGCGCCGATCACCGCCTTCTCGGCGCTGGCCCTGAGCCCGGAAGACCTGCCTGAGCTGATCGCCCGCGCCTGGGCGGTGTTCGACAGCGAGCGACCGCGGCCGGTGCATATTTCGGTGCCGCTGGATGTGCTGTCGGCAGCGGTGGCGCGTGACTGGAGCGCCGAGGTGGTACGCCGTCCTGGTCGCAGCGTGCCGGACCGCACGGTGCTGGATCAGGCAGCGGACAGGCTGGCGGCGGCCAAGCGTCCGATGATCGTCGCTGGCGGTGGTGCACTGCAGGCGGGTGCTGAACTGGCCGCGCTGAGCGAGCGCCTGGCGGCACCGGTGTTCACCAGCGTGGCAGGCAAGGGGTTGCTGCCGCCTGAGGCGCCGCTCAGTGCCGGCGCGAGCCTGTGTGTGGAGCCTGGCTGGCAGATGATCGCCGAGGCTGACGTGGTGCTGGCGGTGGGGACCGAGATGGCCGACACCGATTTCTGGCGCGAGCGCCTGCCGATCAACGGCGAACTGATCCGCATCGACATCGACCCGCGCAAGTTCAACGATTTCTACCCTTGCGCGCTGGCCCTGCAGGGTGATGCGCGCCTCACCCTGGCCGGGGTGCTGGAGCATCTTCCCCAGGTTCGCCGCGACGCCACGGCAGTCATCCAGGCGGTTGCCGGCCTGCGCGAGGCGGTGAGGGCAGGGCATGGTCCGTTGCAGCGGCTGCACCAAAGCATTCTCGACCGTGTGGGCCGGGCGTTACCGGACAATGCCTTCATCAGTACCGACATGACGCAATTGGCCTATACCGGCAACTACGCCTTCCCCAGCAAGGCGCCGCGCAGTTGGCTGCATCCCACGGGGTACGGAACCCTGGGGTATGGTCTACCGGCGGGCATCGGCGGCATGTTCGCCGGTGGCGAGCGTCCAGGCCTGGTGCTGGTGGGGGACGGCGGGTTCCTGTACACCGCACAGGAACTGGCCACGGCAGTCGAGGAGCTGGACCGGCCGCTGGTGGTATTGCTGTGGAACAACGATGCCCTAGGGCAGATCCGCGACGATATGCTGGGCCTGGATATCGAGCCCATCGGCGTGCTGCCGCGCAACCCCGATTTCATCGGCCTGGGCCGCGCCTTCGGTTGCGCCGTGGCGCAGCCCGGCAGCCTCGATGAACTGGAGCAGGAACTCAGGAACGGATTCGCGCGCAATGGCGTCACCCTGATCGAACTCAGGCATGCCTGCGCCCATTGATGGAGGCTTTTCATGCGTTTTTCCAAGCTGACCCAGCGTATCGCCGGAGACGGTGCTGCGGCCTGGGAGATTCATTACCGCGCCCTTGAGCTGCAGGCCCAGGGCCGCGACATCCTGCTGCTGTCGGTGGGCGACCCGGACTTCGACACCCCGGCGCCGATCGTCCAGGCCGCCATCGACAGCCTGCAGGACGGCCACACCCATTACTCCGATGTACGCGGCAAGCTCGCCCTGCGCCAGGCCATCGCCCGGCGCCACCAGCAGCGCAGCGGCCAAGCCGTCGATGCCGACCAGGTGACGGTGCTGGCCGGCGCCCAGTGCGCGTTGTTCTGCGTGGCCCAGTGCGTGCTAGACCCGGGGGACGAGGTGATCGTCGCCGAGCCGATGTACGTCACCTACGAGGCCGTGTTCGGTGCCTGTGGCGCCACGGTGGTGCCGGTGCCGGTCAAGCCCGAGCATGGCTTTCGCGTGCAGGCCGAGGATGTTGCCGCGCGCATCACCCCGCGTACCCGCGCGCTGGCGCTGAACAGCCCGCACAACCCCTCCGGTGCCAGTTTGCCGCGCAGCACCTGGGAGGCGCTGGCCGAGCTGTGCGTGGCCCGTGACCTGTGGCTGATCAGCGACGAGGTGTACAGCGAGCTGTTGTACGAAGGCGAGCACATCAGCCCTGGCAGCCTGCCAGGCATGGCCGACCGGACCGCGACCCTGAACAGCCTGTCCAAGTCCCACGCCATGACGGGCTGGCGGGTTGGCTGGGTGGTCGGCTCGGCGTCGTTGGCCGCGCACCTGGAGAACCTGGCGCTGTGCATGCTGTATGGCTCGCCGGACTTCATCCAGGATGCTGCCGTGGTGGCGCTGGAGCAGCGCCTGCCGGAGCTCGAAGCGATGCGCGAGGCCTATCGACAGCGGCGCGACCTGGTCTGCGAACGCTTGGCCGATTGTCCGGGGGTGAAGGCACTCAAGCCTGATGGCGGGATGTTCGTGATGGTCGATATCCGCCAGACCGGCCTCAGCGCCCAGGCGTTTTCCAGCCTGCTGTTGGAGGAACATGGCGTATCGGTACTGGCGGGGGAAGCGTTCGGGCCGAGTGCGGCGGGGCATATTCGCCTGGGGCTGGTGCTGGGTGCCGAGGCCCTGACCGAGGCTTGTCGGCGGATTGCCCAGTGTGCTTCGAGGGTGCTGGAGAGCAGGGTGGTCACGGGGTGAGGCGGAGGGCCCTTTCGCGGGCAAGTTGCAGCGGCG
>NZ_VZZS01000039.1:0-11301 GCF_009650575.1 Pseudomonas sp. MNR3A
CGCCCAAGGCGCTGTTCCAGCACCAGACCGTCCAAGGGCTGGCGACCGTTGCCCAGGAAGGCGAGGGTGCGCAACTGATCGAGCAGGGCCCGTTGACTGGCGAGATGCCGCTGCTGCCGATCCAGCAAGCGTTCTTCGACACCGACATCCCCGAGCGTCACCACTGGAACCAGTCGGTGCTGCTCAAGCCGGCCCAGCCGCTGCATGCGGGTTACCTGGAGCAAGCGTTGCAGGCGTTGGTCGCGCACCACGATGCGCTGCGCCTGAGCTTCACCGAAAGCGATGCTGGCTGGCAGGCGCATTACCGTCCGCTTGGCGAGCAGCCAACCGAGCTGCTCTGGCAACGCACCCTGAACACTGCCGATGAACTGGAAGCCCTGGCCGAATCGGCCCAGCGCAGCTTGTCGCTGGGCGATGGCCCGCTGCTGCGCGCCGTGCTGGCGGACCTGCCGGACGGCAGCCAGCGCCTGTTGCTGGTGATCCACCACCTGGCGGTGGATGGGGTGTCGTGGCGCATCCTGTTCGAAGACCTGCAACTGGCCCTCGAGCAACTGAGCAGCGGCAAACCCCTGGCCCTGCCGGGCAAGACCAGCTCGCAGCGTGACTGGGCTGGCGAACTGCAACGCGCCGCGCAAAGCCCGCGCCTGCAACAGTCGCTGGACTTCTGGCGTGCAACGCTAGAAGGCGCCCACGACAGCCTGCCGTGCCAACGCCCGGACACCGCCAATCGCAACTGCGACGGCGTGACGGTGCACAGCACACTGGATGCCGAGCAGACCCGGCAACTGTTGCAGCAGGCGCCCGCCGCCTACCGCACCCGTATCAACGACCTGTTGCTGACGGCCCTGGCCCGTGTGATCTGCCGCTGGACTGGCCACGACCACGCCCTGGTGCAACTGGAAGGCCATGGCCGCGAAGACCTGTTCGAGCACCTCGACCTGACCCGCAGCGTCGGCTGGTTCACCAGTGTATTCCCGGTGCGCCTGACCCCGGCGGCAGGCCTGGGCGACTCGCTCAAGCAGATCAAGGAGCAACTGCGCGCGATCCCTGATAACGGCCTGGGCTTCGGTGTGCTGCGTCACCTGGGCGACGCCTCGGTGCGCGACGCCCTGCGTGCGCTGCCGACCCCGCGCATCACCTTCAACTACCTCGGCCAGCTCGATGCCAGCTTTGCCGACGAGTCGCCTGCCTGGCTGCCTGCCGGGGAGAACCGTGGCGCCGAGCATTCACCCGAGGCGCCGCTGGACAACTGGCTCAACCTCAACGGCCAGGTGTTCGACGGGCGCTTGCAGATCAGCTGGACCTTCAGCCGCGAGCGCTTCGATATCGCCACGCTGCAGCGTCTGGCCGAGGACTACCAGCGTGAGCTGGTGGCGGTGGTCGGCCATTGCTGCACGGTTGGTGTCGCCGGCGTGACGCCGTCGGATTTCCCCCTGGCCGGGCTGGATCAGGCCCAGCTCGATGCCCTGCCAGTGGCGGCGCAGACAATCCAGGACCTCTACCCACTGTCGCCAATGCAGCAAGGCATGCTGTTCCACAGCCTCTACGAGCAGGCCAGCGGCGACTACATCAACCAGATGCGTGTCGACATCGATGGCCTCGACCCACAGCGCTTCCATGCCGCCTGGCAGGCCACGGTGCAGGCCCACGACATCCTGCGCACCGCCTTCGTCTGGGAAGGTGATCTGGCCCAGCCGCTGCAGGTGGTTCGCCAGCAGCTCGAGGTGCCTTTCAGCGTCCATGACCTGTGGGATCTGGACGCGCCAGCCCCGGCCCTCCAGGCCCTGGCCGATGCCCAGCGCCAGCAGGGTTTCGAGCTGGCCAGTGCGCCGCTGTTGCGTCTGCTGCTGGTGGACCTGGGCCAAGGCCGTCACCACTTCATCTACACCTATCACCACATCCTGATGGATGGCTGGAGCCACGCCCAGGTGCTGTCCGAAGTGCTGCAGCACTACAACGGCCAGGCACAGGACGCGCCGCGCGGACGCTACCGCGACTACATCGACTGGCTGGCTCGCCAGGATCAGCAGGGCAACCAGGACTTCTGGCGCGCGCAACTGGCCGAACTGGACGAGCCGACCCTGTTGGCCCAAGTGTTGCGCGGCGTCACGCCTGCCAGCGGTGAGCAGGCCCACGCTCAGCACGACCAGGTGTTCGATGCCCCGCGCAGCGCGCGTCTGGCGGCCTTTGCCCGCGAGCAGAAAGTCACCCTCAATACCTTGCTGCAAGCAGCCTGGGCGTTGCTGTTGCAACGGCATCAGGGGCAGCAGACCGTGTGCTTCGGTGCCACGGTGGCGGGGCGCCCGTCGGAGCTAGCGGGCGTCGAGCAGCAGGTCGGTCTGTTCATCAACACCTTGCCGGTCGCGCTGACCCTGCACGCCCAGCACAGTGTCGCCAGCCTGCTGCAGGGCCTGCAGGCGCAGAACCTGAGTCTGCGCGAGCATGAATACACGCCGCTGTTCGACATCCAGCGCTGGGCCGGGCAGGGTGGTGAAGCCCTGTTCGACAGCCTGCTGGTGTTCGAGAACTATCCAGTGTCGGACGTGCTGCAGGCGCGTGCACCGGATGGCCTGCGCTTCGGTGCCATCGACAACCTCGAACAGACCAACTACCCCTTGACCCTGCTGGTCAACGCCGGCGAGCAACTGAGCCTGCAATACAGCTTCGACCCGCAGTGCTTCACCCCGGCGCAGATCGCTGGGCTGGCGGCGCAACTGGCGCAGATCCTCGACGCCCTGGTCGAAGATGCCGAACGCCCGCTGGGCGAGGTCGACAGCCTGCCGGCGGACCTGCGCCGCCAGGTGCTGCACGACTGGAGCGGCCAGGTCGGCCACGATGTGAGCTGGCTGCCAGTGCACCGTCAGTTCGAGGCCATGGCTCAGGCCCAGCCCCAGGCTATCGCCGCCGTCTATGGCACGGAATCGATCAGCTATGCCGAGCTCAACCTGCGCGCCAATCGCCTGGCCCACGCCCTGATCGCCCGGGGTGTGGGGCCAGACCGCCTGGTGGGGCTGTGCCTGGACCGTGGCCTGGAAATGCTGGTCGCATTGCTGGCCGTGCTCAAGGCCGGTGGCGCCTACGTGCCACTGGACCCGGACTTCCCCGAAGAGCGCCTGGACTACATGATCCAGGACAGCGGCATCGGCCTGCTGCTGACCCAGCCCCACCTGGCCGAACGGCGCACCCTGCCTCAGGGCGTACAGCAGATGCTGCTGGCAGCGGAGTCGGATGCGCTGGACGCGCGGGCGGCGCATGACCCGCAGGTGGCGGTGGCTGACGACCACCTGGCCTACGTGATCTACACCTCCGGCTCCACCGGACGGCCCAAGGGGGTGATGGTCCCGCACCGGGGGCTTGGCAACTTCCTCGACAGCATGGCGGCTGCGCCAGGGTTGCAGGCCCACGACCGGGTGCTGTCGCTGACCACTTTCTCGTTCGATATCTTCGGTCTGGAAATCTTCCTGCCGCTGGTGCGCGGCGCACGTGTGGTGCTGGTGGATCGCCAGGCTGCACGCGATCCCGAGCAACTGCTGGAGGTGGTGCGCGAGCAGGCCGTGAACGTGGTGCAGGCCACGCCGTCGACCTGGCGCATGCTGCTCGACAACCCGCAGGCCGAGCTGCTGCGTGGTTGCCGCATGCTCTGCGGGGGCGAGGCGCTGGCACCGGAACTGAGCCTGCGCATGCTCGCCCTGGGGGGCGAAGTGTGGAACCTGTATGGCCCCACCGAGACCACCATCTGGTCGGCACGCCGACGCCTGGAGGCCACACAGCCGGCACCGTTGCTGGGCGAGGCCATCGGCAATACCACCTTGTTCGTCGTTGGTCCCGACCTGCAACCGGTGGCGCCGGGCGTGGCCGGTGAGCTGCTGATCGGTGGCGAGGGCCTGGCCCGCGGCTACCACGGCCGCGCGGCACTGAGCGCCGAGCGCTTCGTGCCGCATCCGTTCGCGGACGATGGCGCGCGGCTGTACCGCACGGGCGACCTGGTGCGCCACCTGGCCGATGGCACCCTGGAGTACCTCGCACGCCTGGATCATCAGGTGAAGATCCGCGGCTTCCGCATCGAGCTGGGCGAGATCCAGGCCCTGATGCAGGACCATCCGCAGGTCCGCGAGGCCGTGGTGATTGCCCGCGACGGCGCGGGCGGCGCACAGCTGGTGGGCTACGTGGTGCCGCTGGAGGCCGCCGAGGCGGGCAGCGATGGCCTGCGCGAGGCGCTGCGCCAGAGCCTGGCCGAGCGGCTGCCGGCCTACATGGTGCCGGCGCATATCCAGGTGCTTGAACGCATGCCGTTGACCCCCAACGGCAAGCTCGACCGCAAGGCCTTGCCGGCCGTCGACGCCAGCGCTTCACGCCAGGTCTACCAGGCGCCACGTACCGACCTGGAACGCCAGGTCGCCGAGGTCTGGCAGCAGGTGCTGCAACTGGAGCAGGTCGGCGTGCACGACCACTTCTTCGAGTTGGGCGGGCATTCGTTGCTGGCTGTCAGCGTGGTCTCGCGCCTGCAACTGGCGCTGGGTCTGAAGCTGTCGCCGCAGTTGGTGTTCCAGGCGCCGGTGCTGGAGCAGTTCGCCGAGGCGCTGGGCCAGGCAGGCGGGCAGGTGGTAGATGAATCGAAATTGAGCAAGCTCGAATGGCTGCTTGACGAAATGGAGGAAGTTTGATGGAAACCCAAGCAGCCCTGAGAATCGCGCAGCGCTTCATTACCCTGCCGCTGGAAAAGCGCCGCCTGTACCTGGAGAAGATGCTGGCGGAGGGGGTGTCCCCGGCCAACCTGCCGATCCCGCAGGTGCAGTCAGCCTTCGAAACGCTGCCGGTGTCCTACGCCCAGGAGCGTCAATGGTTCCTCTGGCAGATGGACCCTGGCAGCACCGCCTATAACCTGGCGACCGTGCTGCGTCTGCGCGGCCACCTGGACATCGACGCCCTGCAGCGCAGCCTCGACTGGCTGGAGCAGCGCCATGAAAGCCTGCGCACCCGCTTTGCCGAGCAGGACGGGCGCCTGAGCCAGCGTATCCTGCCGCCCGCGGGGCTACCCCTGGCGCACGAGCAACTGGCTGCCGGCACCCCGGGCGATGCGGCGCTGGATGCCTGCATCAAGGCCCGGGTCGAAGCCCTGACCCAGCAGGTGTTCGACCTGTTCGACGGCGCGCTGGTGCGTGCCAGCGTGCTGAAGGTGGGTGAGCACGACCATGTGCTGGCCATCGTCCAGCACCACATCATCGCCGACGGCGCCTCGATCCAGATCATGATCGGCGAACTGGTGCGGGCCTACGGTGCATTCAGCCAGGGGCAGGCCCCCGTGGCAGCGGCGCTGCCGATCCAGTACGCCGACTATGCGATCTGGCAGCGGCACTGGATGGAAGCCGGCGAGCGCGAGCGCCAGTTGCACTACTGGCGTGAGCAACTGGGTGGCGAGCAGCCGCTGCTGGCGCTGCCGGGCGACCGTCCGCGACCGGCGGTGCAGAGCCTGCGTGGCGAGCGTCTGGAGGTGAGCCTCGATGCCGACCTCAGCCGTCAACTGCGCAGCCTGGCCCAGGGGCAGGGCGCGACCCTGTTCATGCTGTTGCTGGCCAGCTTCCAACTGTTCCTGCACCGCTACAGCGGTCAGCACGACATCCGTGTCGGGGTGCCGGTGGCCAACCGCAACCGCCCGGAAACCGAGGGGTTGCTCGGCTTCTTCGTCAACACCCAGGTGCTGCGCGCCGAGATCGATGGGCAGCAGCCGTTCCGCGCCTTCCTCGAGCAGGTCAAGCACACCGCGTTGCGCGCCCAGGAGCATCAGGACCTGCCGTTCGAGCAACTGGTCGAAGCCCTGCAACCGCAACGCAGCCTCAGCCATGCGCCGCTGTTCCAGGTCATGTTCAACCACCAGCGCAGTGCCCCGGCGCGCGGCCAGGCCCAGGCTGCACCGGGCAGTGACCTGCGCGTCGAAGGGGTGGCCTGGGACAACCCCACCGCGCAGTTCGACCTGACCCTGGAAACCCATGAGTCCGACGACGCGCTGATCGCCGCCTTCACCTATGCCACCGACCTGTTCGAGCGCGACACCGTGCAGCGCCTGGTCGCTCACTGGCAAACGCTGCTCGCGGCCATCGTCGCCGAGCCTGACCAGCGTTGCGCCGAGCTGGCGCTGATGAGCGCCGCCGAAACCGAGCAGGTGCGCCTGCGTGCCCAGGGGCCGCAGGTGGCGCATGCCGATGCTCGCCCGGTGCACCTGCAAGTGCAGGCCCAGGCCGAGCGCACGCCGCAGGCCGTCGCCGTGGTCTGCGCCGGGCAGCAGTGCAGTTATGCCGAGCTCGACGCGCGGTCCAACCGCCTGGCACGTGAGCTGATCGCCCGTGGCGTCGGCCCCGAGGTGCGCGTGGGCATCGCTGCCGAACGCAGCCTGGAGCTGGTGGTGGCGCTGTTGGCCGTGCTCAAGGTCGGTGCGGCCTATGTGCCGTTCGACCCGGCCTATCCTGCCGAGCGCCTGGCCTACATGTTCGACGACAGCGGCATCGGCCTGCTGCTCGCCCAGCCAACCCTGCTGGCGCAACTGCCGCTGCCGCAGGGCCTGGACGTGCTGGCGCTCGAGCCTGCGAGCGCGGTGCAGGATGGGGATTTCATCGCGCCGCAGGTTGCGGTGGATGGCGAGCACCTGGCCTACCTGATCTACACCTCCGGCTCCACCGGCCAGCCCAAGGGCGTGGCGGTGCGGCATGCCGGCCTTGGCAACCACATGGCATGGATGCGCGAGTGCTTGCCGCTGACGGCCGAGGACCGCGTGCTGCAGAAGACCGCGATCAGCTTCGATGCGTCGGTGTGGGAGTTCTGGTTGCCGCTGATCTGCGGCGCGCGCCTGGTACTGGCGGCGCCGGGGCAGGACGAGTCGCTGGCGCAACTGTGGGAGCAGGTTCAGGCGCACGGCATCACCGTGCTGCAATCGGCGCCGTCGCTGTTGCAGGCGATGCTGCCCCAGGCACGCCCTGAGCAATTGGCCAGCCTGCGCACCGTGCTGTGCGGCGGCGAGGCCCTGAGTGAGCAGTTGTGTGCACAGCTGCGCGAGCGCTGGCAAGGGCGCCTGGTCAACCTCTATGGCCCGACCGAGGCGACCATCGACAGCACCGCGTGCGAAGTCCCGGCCGTGCTGGCAGGGGCGGTAGTGCCGCTGGGCATGCCGATCGACAATGCCAGCGCCTACGTGCTGGGCGAGGCGTTGCACGTGTGCCCGGCGGGCGCTGCCGGTGAGCTGTGCATCGGTGGCGAAGGCCTGGCGCGCGGTTACCACCAGCGCCCGGCCCTGACCGCCGAGCGCTTCGTGCCCGATCCGTTCTCCAGCCGACCCGGCGCGCGCCTGTACCGCAGTGGCGACCTGGTGCGCCAGGCCGACGACGGGGTGATCGACTACCTCGGGCGTATCGACCATCAGGTGAAGATCCGCGGCCTGCGCATCGAGCTGGGCGAGATCGAGGCGCGCCTGGGCGCGCTGCCGGGTGTCCGCCAGGCGCTGGTGCTGGCGCGTGAGCAGCAGTTGCTGGCCTACGTGGTGCCCGAGCCGGGCCAGGACGAGCCATTGGCGGCGGCCCTGCGCGAGGCGCTGCAAGGGCAGCTGCCTGCCTACATGGTGCCCAACCATCTGTTGCTGCTGGACGCGTTCCCGCTGACCAGCAACGGCAAGCTCGACCGCAAGGCGTTGCCGCTGCCTGAAGCCAACGCGGGCAGCGAGCAGGTCGCACCGGCCAATGACCTGGAACTGCGCCTGCACGCGCTGTGGCAGGACGTGCTCAAGTGCCAGGCGCTGGGCGTGACCGACAACTTCTTCGAACTGGGCGGCGACTCGATCGTCTCCATCCAGCTGGTCAGCCGTGCGCGCCAGGCGGGTATTCGCTTTACTCCCAAACAATTGTTCCAGCACCAGACCATCCGCGCCCTGGCCCAGGTCGCCGAGCTGGGCGGGCAGGGGCTGGTCATCGACCAGGGCCCGGTGCACGGCAGCCTGCCGCTGCTGCCGGCCCAGCAGGCGTTTTTCGCCGCGTTGCCTGAAGAACCTGCGCGCTGGAACCAGTCGGTCTGGCTCAAGCCCGCCCGCGCCTTGTCGGCCGAGACGCTCACCGCAGCCCTGAGCCAACTGGTGAACCACCACGATGCCCTGCGCCTGTCGTTCGGCGCCCAGGGCGCCTACTTCCGAACCCCAGAGGCGATGCAGGCGCTCTACCAGCAGTCGGCCTTGCTGTGGCAGGCCGAGGTCGAGGACGACGCTGCGCTGGAGGCCCTGGCCGACCGCGCCCAGGGCAGCCTGGCGCTGGAAGACGGTTCGCTGCTGCGCGCGGTGCTGGCGCAGCTCGCCGACGGCAGCCAACGTCTGCTGCTGGTCATCCACCACCTGGTGGTCGATGGTATTTCCTGGCGCATCCTGTTCGATGACCTGCAACAGGCGCTGACCCAACTGGACGCTGGCCAGCCGTGCGTGCTGCCGGCCAAGACCAGCTCGCTCAAGGCCTGGGCCGAGCGCCTGGCGGCTGCGGCCGAGGGCGATATGCGCGGGCAGATGGCCTATTGGCAGACGGCACTGGCCGGCGTACCGCGCGACTTGCCGGTAAACGACCCGCAGGGCTCGCTGGCCAACGCCCTGGCCCACACCGTGCACACCCGGCTGGATGCCGAGACCACCCGGCGCCTGCTGCAAGAAGCACCGGCGGCCTATCGCACCCAGGTCAACGACCTGCTGCTGACCGCCCTGGCACGGGTCGTGGCGCCCTGGTGCGGGAGCGACAGCGCCTTGGTCCAGCTTGAAGGCCATGGCCGCGAGGAGCTGTTCGACGACATCGACCTGACCCGTACCGTTGGCTGGTTCACCAGCCTGTTCCCGGTGCGCCTGGACCACTGCGCCGACCTGGGCAGCGCGATCAAGCGCGTCAAGGAGCAACTGCGCGCGGTGCCCGACAAGGGCCTGGGCTTCGGCGTGCTGCGTTACCTTGGCAGCGCCGATGATCGTGCGGCGCTGCAGGCGCTGCCGCAGCCGCGTATCACCTTCAACTACCTTGGCCAGTTCGACGCCAGCTTCGACCCGCAACAGGCATTGCTGCGCCCCAGTGGCGAGGCCCGTGGCCGCGAGCAGGGCGATGCTGCGCAACTGGGCAACTGGCTGACCCTCAATGGCCAGGTGTACGACGGCCAGTTGAGCCTGAGCTGGACCTTCAGCCCGCAGATGCTCGAAGTCGCCACTGTGCAAGGCCTGGCCGATGCCTACCGCGAGGCACTCGGCGCCCTGGTCGAGCACTGCACCGAGGCTGGCCACGCCGGGCTGACCCCGTCCGATGTGCCATTGGCCGAGCTGGACCAGGCCGGCCTGGATGCGCTGCAGCTGGACGCCAGCACCGTCGAGGACATCTACCCGCTGTCGCCGATGCAGCACGGCATGTTGTTCCACTCGCTCTACGACCAGGCGGGCGGTGACTACATCAACCAGATGCGCGCCGATGTACAGGGCTTGGATGTGGCGCGCTTCCGGGCCGCCTGGCAGGCCACCATCGAGGCCCACGCGATCCTGCGCACCGGCTTGCGCTGGCAGGGCGAGCTGACCCGGCCGCTGCAGGTGGTGCAGCGCCAGGTGCAGGTGCCGTTCACCGAGGTGCGCTGGGATGGTCAGGTGCCGGACAGTGCACGGCTCGATGCCTTGGCACGCGAAGCCCGTGAGCAAGGTTTCGACCTGGAGCAGGCGCCGTTGCTGCGTCTGTTGCTGGTGGGCAACGGTGCCAACAGCCATCACCTGATCTTCACCAGCCATCACATCCTGATGGACGGCTGGAGCACCGCGCAATTGCTGGGCGAGGTGCTGCAGCGCTATGCCGGCCAGGCCATCGCGGCGCCGTCGGGGCACTATCGCGACTACATTGGCTGGCTGCAGCGGCAGCCGGCGCAGGCCCGTGAGGCGTTCTGGCGCCAGCAACTGGACGGCCTGCAGGCCCCGACCTGGCTGTCGCGTGCCTTGCCGGCGCCGCAGGCTGGCGGGCAGGGCGGTTATGCCGATCATCATGCCGGCCTCGATGCCCAGGCCATGACGCGCCTCGGCGTGCTGGCGCGCCAGCACAAGGTGACCGTCAACACGCTGGTGCAGGCCGCCTGGCTGTTGCTGTTGCAGCGCTATACCGGGCAGCGCAGCGTGTGCTTCGGCGCCACCGTGGCGGGTCGCCCGGCTGAGCTCAAGGGCATCGAGCAGCAGATCGGTCTGTTCATCAATACCCTGCCGGTGATCGCCGCGCCCGATCCGCAGGTGTCGCTGGCGCAGTGGTTGCAGACGGTCCAGGGCGTCAACCTGGCCCTGCGCGAGCACGAGCACACACCGCTGTTCGAAATCCAGCGGTGGGCCGAGCAGGGTAGCCAGGGCCTGTTCGACACCTTGCTGGTGTTCGAGAACTACCCCATCGCCGAGGCCCTGGAGCAGGGCGGCGACCAGAGCCTGCGCTTCAGCGCGGTACGTGCCCACGAGCAAAGCAACTACCCGCTGACCCTGGCGGTGGCCGCCGGGCGGGAGCTGACGCTGCATTTCAACTACGACCGCACACAATTGCGCGACAGCGCCGTCGAGGGCGTGGCGCGTCACCTGCTGCACCTGCTGGAGCAGTTCTGTGCCGACGCTCAGGCACCGTTGCACCAGTTGAGCTTGCTGGAGGGCCGTGAACGGACCCGTATCGAACGGCAGTGGAATGCCAACGGCCTGGACTTCGACCGCAGCCAGTGCATCCATCGCCTGATCGAAGCCCAGGTACGCCGCACGCCGCAGGCGTTGGCGGCGATCTGGGGCGATGAGCAACTGGACTACGCCACCCTCAATGCTCGCGCCAACCGCCTGGCCCGCCACCTGGTGAGCCTGGGTGTCGGCCCCGAAGTGCGGGTCGGCGTGGCCTTGCCGCGCGGCATGTCGATGTTGGTAGCGCTGCTGGCAGTGCTCAAGGCCGGTGGCGCCTACGTGCCGCTGGACCCGGACTATCCGGCCGAGCGCGTCAGCTACATGCTCGACGACAGCGCAGCCCGCGTGCTGATCAGCGAACGTGCGGTGCTCGATGCACTGGCGGTCGATGGCGCGTTCGCGAGCGTGCTGCTCGATGAGCTGAATCTGGACGGCGACGACAGTGACCTGCCAGCCCGCGCCGTGGCCGACAATCTGGCCTACGTGATCTACACCTCCGGTTCTACTGGCCGCCCGAAAGGCGTGGCCATTGCTCATCGCAACGTCGCCGCACTGGTGGCCTGGTCGCAGCAGGTCTACAGCCAGGCGGACATCCAAGGCGTGCTGGCCAGCACCTCGATCTGCTTCGA
>NZ_VZZS01000040.1:0-20238 GCF_009650575.1 Pseudomonas sp. MNR3A
AACAAGACAGTGACAGCTACAGCGCTGACTCCGAGCTCAACGCTGTACCTGTAGGAGCGGGCTTGCCCGCGAACACCGGCAAAGCCGGTGCCATACCCCCCATCAGGGAGCGTTCACCTGAGCCAAACGCGGGCTTACACAAAAGCTGATTCTCGAAACACGCCCGATTGGGCCATCGTACCCTTGGCAACGCTTCCCTGCTGACCCCTTCCAACAACAATAAAAGGTGACACCGATGTTGAAGCTGACCCAGGCGCTGTTGTGCGCCGCCGCCGTGTCCATGGCCGGGCTCGCCCAGGCTGCCGATCCTGTGATCATCAAGTTCGCCCACGTGGTGGCCGACAGTACGCCCAAGGGCCAGGGCGCGCTGATGTTCCAGAAACTGGTCGAGGCCGACCCGCAGCTCAAGGGCAAGGTCAAGGTCGAGGTCTACCCCAACTCCTCGCTGTTCGGCGATGGCAAGGAGATGGAAGCCCTGCTGCTGGGCGATGTGCAGATGCTCGCGCCGTCGCTGGCCAAGTTCGAGCACTACAACAAGCAGGTGCAGCTGTTCGACCTGCCGTTCCTGTTCAACGACCTCGCCGCCGTCGACCGCTTCCAGCAAGGCCCGCAGGGCAAGGCGCTGCTGACCTCGATGGAAGACAAGGGCATCCGTGGCCTGGCCTACTGGCACAACGGCCTCAAGCAGCTGTCGGCGAACAAAAAGGTGATCCTGCCCAAGGACGCCCGCGGCCTGAAGTTCCGCGTGCAGGCCTCCAGCGTGCTCGAGGAGCAGTTCAAGGCCATCCGCGCCAACCCGCGCAAGATGAGCTTCGCCGAGGTCTACCAGGGCCTGCAGACCGGTACCGTCAACGGCACCGAGAACACCTGGTCGAACTACGAGAGCCAGAAGGTCAACGAAGTCCAGCCGTTCTTCACCGAGACCAACCACGGCCTGATCGACTACATGGTGATCACCAACGCCAAGTTCTGGAACAGCCTGCCTGAAGACGTGCGCGGCGAGCTGCAGACGATCATGGACAAGGTCACCGTCGAGGTGAACAAGCAAGCCGAGGAACTCAACCAGGCTTCCCGGCAGAAGATCCTCGACGCCAAGACCAGCGAGATCGACCCGCTCACCGCCGAGCAGCGCGCCCAGTGGCGTGAAGCCATGCGCCCGGTGTGGGACAAGTTCTCCGACCAGATCGGCGCCGACCTGATCAAGGCTGCCGACGACGCCAACAAGCCGTCCTGATCGTCGCCCCCATCACCCATGGCCACCTGCAGCGCAGGTGGCCCGGCTTCCTTCTGTCCGGAGAATGCCCATGCACAGGATCAGACGCGTCTGGGAGCACTTCGAGGAGGGCATGATCGCCTTCCTCCTGGCAGCCATGACCTTGATCACCTTCATCTACGTGGCGCTGAACAACCTCTACACCCTGTTCTACACCCTCAGCGACCACTGGAGCTTCGCCAGCGAGCTGATGCTCGGCATCGGCGACCACCTCATGGGCTACGCCCAGGAAATGACCTGGAGCATCGCCCTGACCAAGGCGCTGTTCGGCTGGCTGATCTTCTTCGGTATTGCCTACGGCGTGCGCACCGCCGGCCACCTTGGCGTCGACGTGCTGGTGCGGCGCGCGCGCAAGCCGGTGCAACGCATCCTGGCGATGATCGCCTGCGCCTGCTGCCTGGCCTACGCCGGGTTGTTCCTGGTCGCCAGCATCAAGTGGGTGAGCGCGGTATTCGTCGCCGGCATCGGTGCCGAAGACCTCGACCGCTACGGCATCAAGATCGGCCACATCGCGCTGATCGTGCCGTTCGGCTTCGCCCTGATCATCGTGCGCTACCTGGAAATCCTCTACCGCATCTTCACCCACCGCCAGACCAGTCTGGGCCTCGCGGATGAAGCAGCGGAAGCGAGCAAACTGGCCAACCCGGGCGAGGAGTCACACTGATGACCGTTATCTGCCTGTTCCTGCTGCTGTTCGTGTTCATGTTCCTCGGCGTGCCGATCGCCATTTCCCTCGGCCTGTCGGGCGCGGTGTCGATCCTGCTGTTCAGCCAGGATTCGCTCAGCTCGCTGGCGATCAAGCTGTTCGAAACCTCCGACAGCTACACCTTCCTGGCGATCCCGTTCTTCCTGCTGTCGGGCGCGTTCATGACCACCGGTGGCGTCGCCCAACGTCTGATCGACTTCGCCAACGCCTGCGTCGGCCACATCCGCGGTGGCCTGGCCATTGCCGCAGTGCTGGCATGCATGCTGTTCGCCGCGCTGTCCGGCTCCTCGCCTGCCACCGTCGCCGCAGTCGGCTCCATCGCCGTGGCCGGCATGGTGCGCTCGGGCTATCCGAAGGAGTTCGGCGCCGGGATCATCTGCAACGCCGGCACCCTCGGCATCCTCATTCCGCCATCGATCGTCATGGTGGTGTACTCGGCCGCCACCGAAACCTCGGTCGGCAAGCTGTTCATGGCCGGTGTGATACCCGGGATCCTGCTGGGCGTCTTCCTGATGGTGACCATCTACATCGTCGCCCGCATCAAGAAACTCCCCGCCCAGCCGCGTGCCAGCTTCGCCGAATGGCTGCGCACCGCCCGCCGGGCGTTCTGGGGCCTGTTGCTGCTGGTGATCATCCTCGGCGGCATCTACAGCGGCATGTTCACCCCCACCGAAGCCGCGGCCGTGGCGGCGGTGTACTCGGCGTTCATCGCGCTGTTCGTCTACAAGGACATGAGCTTCAGGGACTGCCCCAAGGTGCTGCTCGAGTCCGGCCGCCTGACCATCATGCTGCTGTTCATCATCGCCAACGCCATGCTCTTCGCCCACGTGCTGACCACCGAGCAGATTCCCCAGCAGATCACCCAGTGGGTGCTCTCCGAAGGCCTGACGCCGATCGGCTTCCTGATCATGGTCAACGTGGTGCTGCTGGTGGCGGGGAGCTTCATGGAGCCCTCGGCGATCATCCTGATCCTGGCGCCGATCTTCTTCCCGATCGCGATGAAGCTGGGCATCGACCCGATTCACCTGGGGATCGTGATGGTGGTGAACATGGAGATCGGCCTGGTGCATCCGCCGGTGGGGCTGAACCTGTTCGTGACCAGCGCGGTGACTGGGTTGACGCTGGGGCAGACGATTCGTGCGGCGTTGCCGTGGTTGTCGATTCTGTTGTTGTTCCTGGTGTTGGTGACGTATGTGCCGTTTATTTCGCTGGCGTTGCCGGAGTGGTTGGGGATGCCGTAGGGGGCGCGTTTGGCGCCACTGAAAGGTTCAAGAGCTGAAAGCCCGCCCACGGCTGGTGGGGGCGGGCTCTCTGCATGCCAGTCAGAACCTTGGGGGCAGCTGTCTTGCTCAAAATCTAAAGACCAGCCCAAGCCCTGGACTGCCCCCAAGGGTTGGATTGGTGTCCAACTTCTTGGGGGCAGCCCATCCTGTGGGAGCGGCGGTTCGGCGCCCCGACTTGTCCCGCGATCACCGGCGAAGCCGGTGCCATCCCACAGAAATCCTTTCCAGCTCCACCGCAATCTCAGTCATACAGCCACGGCTTGAGCTCGCTCAGATTACCGATGACCACCTGTTGCGCCTCGGCCTTGGGCTCGAGGTTCTTCGGGTCGATCTGGTAGCGCTGCAGCACATACTTGACCAACGCCTGGCGCGTCGGAATCTCCAGACGCCCATCGATCATCCCGTAGTCGCGCTGGATGATCGCCTTCTGTGCCTCGTCCAGCCGCGGATCGGGTTGCAGGATCACCGCAATCTCGCTGTTCCACACCTCATCACCTTCTGCGCCATTGTCATTGCTCTCCAGCAGGTCCGGTGTCCCGCGAATCCGGCTCAGCACGAAGTCGCGGTACGCCGCGTTCTTCTCGCAATAGGCGCGCACGTGCCAGCGCATTCCCGTGTAGACCAGCGTATGCGGCTCGATCACCCGTACTTCCGGCTCAGGGTTGGCCAGCGACACGTACTCGATTTCAAGCCGCAGCTTGTCGCGGCAGGCCTTGAGCAGCGGTCGCAGGATCTCGGGCTGGATGCTCCGGTCAGGCACTTGCAGCACCAGGGTATGGGCGTACGCCAGCTTCAGCCCTTCGATATGAGGCGCACGCTCATTGTTCTGGGCCAGCAGGTCCAGATAGGCGCTGGCGCTGAGGTCGATGAAGCGCGGATTGAAGGTCTTGCTCGGCACATAGCCCTTGAGCTGCTTGTCATATGTCAAGTTTCTTGACGCATGCTCGCTGATGTAGGTGTTGATGTCCTTCGACGCCTGCTGGCGACTGATGCCGAAGCTCTGCATCAGATGGCCCGTGGTCAGCCGGCCTTCCCACCAGACAATGGTCTCGATCAACCGATAGCGAAGCGCCAGGTCCCAGCGAATCTGGGCGATGGATTGTTTGCGTTTCATGAGCCCCCCATGTGTGCGGATACTTTACCTGTATGAGTCAACACTATGGACCTGTCGTGCAACTCTACATATCGTTTGTCTGGCATGAAGGCACATCGCCGCATAGGGAGATAGACACATGGGTACTTACGATTGGGTTGCACTCGGCGCACTGACAATGATCGGCATCATCCTGCTGGTGATGCTGTTGCAGTACATCAAGCTGCGGGATCTGTGGGAGGGGTTGAGTCGGTGCCGGGAGGCGCTGCGCTGGGCGCGGATTTTCGAGAGTGAGAACAAGGAGCTGAAGCGGACGTTGGTGGCGGAGAGGAAGCGGGTCAGGGAGTTGCAGGGGTTGTTGGAGGGCGTGTCCAAGAAGGCGGGAGTGCAGTGATGCAGGGCTACATGGCTACATGGCTAGAAAGCCCGGAAGCACAAGGCCGGTGTTCGGAATGCTACCAAAGAGACCTTGAATAACGGTGAAGGCATTTTGATAGTATTGGGCTCTTTCGAACAGTGTTCATAAACAGGATCTCCCGCGCGAGCGAATACCGCAGCCGGGCCGCGTCAGGAATGGAATGATGACTCTACTCGATTTTTTGAACGCCAAGACCTACTCCGGCGCGGGCAAGATCTACGTATCGCCCGATATCCCGAAAAAACTCTTGAGCAACGCCGTCTCGGCCTACGCCCCTCATGTCGACCCGAGCGAGGTGTTGGTTCTCATCGATGACACGGTATTCGGTAGCGGTAAAGACGGGGCTCTGGTGACCGCAGACGAGTTGGTGGTCAAGGAAATTTTCACCGACCCAGCGGTGTACCCATTCGACCGCATGCAAGCCATCAGCGGTCAGGGCAACAAGGTTTATGCCGGCAAAAAGGCGATCATGACCTTGAACGTACCTGCCAAGGAAGACGTTCAAGTTTTCTTCACGCTGTTGGGAAAATGGGCCGCTGGGCGTGATCAAGCTGGTGCTGTACCTGATGCACCAGCCAGTGCTGGCACAACAGCTGTGGGTAGTGAGCTGACTGACGAGCAGGTCGAGCAGCTTGCAGAAGCGATACTGGTTGCCGCCCAGCGATTGGCTCCTGAGCGTGTGTTCGTTCAGCCTCATATCCCGCCCAAGAAGCTTCAGGCAGCCTTGGCCTCCTATGGCGGGAACCTGACAGCAGACGACGTTCTGGTCCTGGTCGATGACACCCTGTTCGGCAGTGCCAAGGAAGGCCTGCTGTTGGCGCGCGAGACACTGGCGCTAAAGATGGTGTTCGATACGCCGCGTTTGTTCTTCTGGCGACACACCCAGGAACTGCATGTCGAAAAACGCGACTTGTTCGTGAACTCCAGAAAGATTGGCAGCCTGACCCAGTTGGGTAGCAAAGAGTTGACGCCGTTCCTCAACGCCATCAACCAGGCGCTGGATGCGATACGTGCCACGAGCGCCAGCCTATCGTCGCCTTCATTGCCAGTCGAGCCAGCCTCGGTAGAGCGAGTTATCGCTGAACCCAAGGCATCCCCAGTTCCTGCCATCGCCCCGGTATCCAGGCTCCCCGTTGAAGTCGAAGACACTCGCGTTCAAGTGTTGGAGAGTTTGGACCAGCCAGACAAGCCAGGCAGCAAGGACAAGATCTTGGGCTATGTCGCCAGTGCGATCGAACAGAACAAGTCGAAGATCATCCCCTTCCTCAAGGAGAAGACTGGCGAGGCCTCGCTGGCGGCGATTCGCGATGATGCAAACGTCGAGAAGCTTGCGTCCTTCTTGTATGCGTTCCTGCCCGGTGTTGTGCGCCTGGCATTGAAGGAGCAGGTATTTGTCCGCTTCATGCTCGACAACCGCGACAAGTTACTCGAAAAGCTCCTGCAGAATGAAAGCCTGTCCCGGGAGCTGCTGCTCACCAACGACGCGCGTCCACGCACGTTCGATGACGAGCTGGACGAGCTTTTGGGGGAAACCGTGCGTGTTGCGAGTGGACGCGATGTCTTGGCCAGGTTCAAAGCGCTGGACCAGACGATCCGCAAAGAGGCGGCAGGGGAGGACGATGAAATCTGGATGTACAAACTGCCGATCACCTTCCTGAACCTGATCTTGCGTCGCCTTGAAAAGTTGGAAGCGCCTGCTCAGCAGGTCGAGGCTCAGGTATTGAGTGTGCTGTCGATCATGTACGGCTTCTCGTTCCACAAGATTCCCGAACAGGCCCGCCAGGAAGAGAACGTGTTCCAGGCCTATTTCATGGGCTACATGATGCTGTGCGAACGCTATGAGCAAACGCCAGGTGCGACGGTGGACACAGAGGCCGAATGCCTGCCTGTGGCGTTGGGGCTGGCCAAGATGGTGGATAGGCAGACGCTCAACAAGATGGTCCGTCAGTTGCTGGAGAATGACTCGTCCATGCAGCAGGCGGGGTATCTGGGGTCTGAAGACATCTTGGCGCTTCTGAGGGAGGCGAATCACTTTGCGGAAAAGTGGTTTGAAGCCTTGGCCAGCAAGGTGCTGGAAGAGGAGCGGGAAATCCAGCGCAAGTGGGGTGACTTGCTCGGTTGATGTTCTGGGGTAGAACACCCGGCAAAGACTTTTCGCCACAGCCATTTACAACCTGATTCAAGGATGCGAGCCCGCTATGAAAGCACAGCACTTCATCGACGACCTTGCCGACGCCATCCAGAAAGATGCGCATCTGGATGAGGCTGCCAGAAACACCATCTACCGTAATCTGGCGCGACTCAAAGATACCAAGGTCAACCTGTTGATCACCGGGGCAACCGGATGCGGCAAGTCCTCGACGATCAATGCATTGTTCAACACCGACAAAGCCAAGGTCGGCCAGGGCGTCGACCCCGAGACCATGGAAATCGGCCGCTACGAACTGGATAACATCGTGCTGTTCGACTCCCCGGGCCTGGGCGATGGCAAGGAGGCGGATATTCGCCATGCCAGGAACATCACAGCAAAGTTGGCCGAACTCGATGAGCATGGCGAGCCACTCATCGACTTGGTGCTGGTGATTCTCGACGGTTCCAGTCGTGACCTTGGCACCTCGTTCGAACTGATCAGCCAGGTGATCATCCCCGCGCTGAACGGAGAACATAAACGCCTGCTGGTGGCCATCAACCAGGCCGACATGGCCATGAAGGGGCGTCACTGGGACAAGGGCCGAAATCAGCCTGAGCCAGAGCTGGTGAAGTTCCTCGAAGAGAAAGTGACCTCCACCAAACGACGCATCAAGGAAGCCACAGGCGTCGACGTGGAACCGATCTATTACGCAGCTGGCTACAAAGAGGCCAGCGACGCGCAGAACCCGTACAACCTGTCGAAACTGCTGTTGCACATCCTGCGTCACACCAAGGCGCAAAAACGTGCGGTGTTCATCCAGGACGTCAATGTCGATGAGCAAATGTGGAAAGACGACGACCGTCTTGAAGACTATCGCAAGGAAATCAGCATTTCGGTGCTTGAGTCCATAAGAGATGGTGCTTCGGCGGGTGCCGATCTGGGAGGTCAAGCAGGCAAGGCCATTGACCGCCTGCTGGGCGGTCGACTGGGCGGGGCGGCCGAAGCGGTAGGCAGGGTCATTGGCGGCGTTGGCGGCGCGATATTCGGCCTGTTCAAGAGCATTTTCTAGCACATCGTCAAACGAGCCGGCATAGCGCCGAGGCTCATCAAGGGAGGACCTGGATGTTCTTCACACAGTCTTTTGCGAACACGTTGAGTGCTGCGGCAGACGCGACCAAACAGATCCTCTGGCTTCAGCAAGGCAGCAATTACCGCCGCGACGACATCCGCACGAAAATCGAACAGTGTGGCCTGCTCTATCCCTTGGATGTTCTTTTGGTGGGGGGTACAGGAACCGGCAAGAGCTCCACGCTGAACGCCCTGTTTGGCAATGCCGTTGCCGGTGTAGGCGATGGTGTCGACCCTCACACACAGGCAGTCGACGCCTATCGCCTGCACAGCCACTTGCGCTTCCATGATTCAGCCGGGCTGGGCGACGGCAAGGACGCCGACTTGCGTCACAGCAAGGCGATCACCGAGCACCTCGGCCTGGTGACCAAGAACAATCCCGAGCACGGTTTCATCGACCTGGCCATGGTGATTCTGGACGGCGGCTCGAGAGACCTGGGTACAGCGTTCAGCCTGCTGGAGAAAGTAGTGCTCAAGGCCATCTCAGCCGATCGAGTGATCGTCATCATTAATCAGGCTGACATGGCCATGAAAGGCCGCCACTGGGATGAGAGGCGCAACCGACCAGAACCTGAACTGATCGCCTTCCTCGATGAAAAGGCCAAGTCTGTGCAGCGTCGCCTGCAGGAAGCCACTGGCCTGACCATCAAACAGCCGATCTGCTACAGCGCCACCTGCGGCTACAACCTGCATGCCGTGATTGACCATATCTACGAACACATACCCAGCAGCATTCGCCAGATGAAATGAGCTGCCGCATGACAGCCCATTGCACATTACTGGACGCTTGCGCACTCACTTACTGAATGGAGCGAAACCCATGGCAAACGAAAACTTCGAACACGTCTACTCCGACGATTCGTTCTGGGACAAGATCAAGAACTTCGCCAAGGCTGCTGGCGAAACGGCGCTGGAGCCTGCGCTGAAGATGTATTACTCGGCCACCGACAACGACACCCCGACCTGGGCCAAAACCACCATCTACGGCGCGCTGGGGTACTTCATCTCGCCTATCGACGTAATCCCGGATGTGACCCCGTTCATTGGTTATACCGATGATGTTGGTGTGCTCTGCGCAGCGTTGGCAGCAACCGCTGCCCATATCAAGGAGGAACATGTGACAAAGGCGAAAGAAACGTTGGCGCAGTGGTTCTCCTGAACCCGCCTCGCTAACCGCCCACGGTTACAGCAAAGATCTCAGTAGCCCTCCATAAATAACGTTGCCTCGAGATGGCGTAACGTGTACTGCTCCGGGCCAGACTGATCAACAGCAGCCAACATGGCTCGGCCCAGCGCATTGGCGTCAAGCTGGGCCGCCCAGCATCTGTAAGCGTTGCGCCAGGCAAGGTAAGTGGCCCGAGGGCGTGAACCGCCCCGACCAGCGACCCGCCCCAGTGCCGGATAGCGCTGGCGCAACTGGGTGATGTCTACATCTGACAAAGCGGCTTCGGCCAGAGCAAGAAATGCTGTTGCCACGCGGGAGTCATAGATCAGGAAATCTTCGGGGTAGAACACGGCATAGAGTTTGGTCCAGGCGCTGTTCATCGCGGCAATCTGTGTGCGGTTACGAAGTTTAGCCAGGCGTAGGTTATCGATGACTACCTGAGGGTCCTGGGTGGGCACACGCACGCCGCCCCATTTGCAGATATCGGTGAAAAGTTGAAGCACTGCGCTGGCATCGCGGTTCAGATCCGGGCTCAGTGAACGTGCCCTTGTGATGAAACTGTCGAGGATCTTTTCGGTGGCGGTGAAGTTGGTGGCTGGATTTGGCCAGAAGTAAGCGTCCAAGCGAGCCTTGAAGCCAAATGCGGGTTTCGCGGGGTGAAGTGCGCGGCGTTTGCGGTCGAGGATTTGAAACGGGGTCTGGATCAGGTGATCAAGCAAGCGGGCTTCGATGCTTTGGCCGAAGTGCGGTTTTGGTTGAGTGGGCACGGGTTGGGTGGATTCGGCTTGGTCGAGGGTTTCTTCCTGCTCGTTCAGGCCTAGTACCTCGTAGAGGCCTTTGGCGATGCGTTTGTATTGTGGTGCTTTGCCCGCATTGACCCAATGCCCCGTATTTTGGGCTGCGTTGGCCAGTTGTGTGCGGATGTAGTCTTTTTTGTAGAAGTTGAAGCCTACTCGGTAGTACTCGGCGTTTCCGTTTGCGGTTTGGCGGATGACGTGGCGATCGGCAGTGAGGAGATCTTTGGCTCGGAGAGGGTGGGGTAGGGCTCCCTCCTGGATTTCAAGGATGATTGAGTCGTGGAGGGGCATGGGGTGGTCCTGGTGTGTCTGATGTGGGGCCGGGGTAATTTGAAACAAGTCGGTATCTATCTGTTTCTTCAAGTTATTAATGTGTTGGTCAACATGCTTGGAATACCAGTTGGAACGCTGCGTGATCTGGATTCCGATGGACGGTGCTTTTTGAGCTTCGCCGCCAAAAACGGATGGGGATCGAATCTATCAAGCAAATGGTCGCGCTGTTGATTGTTGCCCCTGCTCATACGATGTCTCCACTCGCAGGCACATTCACTGCTGCAATACCAACTCCACATCTGCGATCAGCCCCCACGCTCGACCCGCAGGCACCGTTACCGGGTCAGCTTTCGGTCAGCGTCAACACAGACGAGGAGCTTATCCCAAGTGCCTTCAGCTGCGTGGTGTCGGTGATGTCTCAGGAGACATCGTCAAAACGAAGATCGGCACCGGAAATGATCTTTTGAGACCATCTCCTCTGGATACACTCGCCCAGGATTACGACGTGAACAAACGTGGGGCTGCGTACGAAATCTCGAGCTACCCTCCGCCCACCCTCAGAGGGCAGATCCTTACGCTGGCAGGGGAGGAGCAAGAGAAGCACTATCGGCATTCATCCACACGGCAGGCGGCTTCACGGCGTCACCAAGCCGCAAAAGTCAACGTGTTTTTGTGGGTATGTTATTGATTGTAGGGTACAAAGAGAGCCCACGACAGTATATCTAATTGAAGGGAGCACATAGAATGAGCATCGTTGTGCCAACGTCGACTCGACACGCACATAAAACGATTCAGGTCAGGTCCGAATGCTATGGACTGACCGTGTAAACCGCATTGAAACAGGATAAGCAGTATGACCAGTGCCCAACAACGTTCCGCCCTGCAACGTCAGATCTGGGCGATTGCCAATGACGTGCGTGGCGCCGTCGATGGCTGGGACTTCAAGCAGTATGTGCTTGGCACCCTGTTCTACCGCTTCATCAGCGAGAACTTCGTCGACTACATCACCGGTGGCGACAGCGCGGTTGATTACGCGGCGATGGAGGATGATGACCCGCTGATCGCCGCCGCCAAAGATGACGCCATCAGGACCAAAGGCTATTTCATCGCCCCCAGCCAGCTGTTCAGCAACGTGGCCGCCAAGGCCAGCAGCAACGACAGCCTGAATACCGATCTGGCGCGCATCTTTGCCGCTATTGAGAGCTCGGCTAACGGCTACGCCTCCGAGCAGGACATCAAGGGCCTGTTCGCCGATTTCGATACCACCAGCAACCGCTTGGGCAATACCGTCGCCGACAAGAACAAGCGCTTGACGGACGTGCTTAAGGGAGTGAGCAAGCTGGAGTTCGGCAGCTTCGATGCCAGTCACATCGATCTGTTCGGCGACGCCTATGAGTTCCTTATCTCCAATTACGCGGCCAATGCCGGCAAATCCGGGGGCGAATTCTTTACCCCGCAGCATGTGTCCAAACTGATCGCACAGTTGGCGATGCACAAGCAGACCAGCGTCAACAAAATCTATGACCCGGCGTGCGGTTCTGGCTCGCTGCTGCTGCAGGCGAAAAAGCATTTCGACGCCCATATCATCGAGGATGGGTTCTTCGGCCAAGAGGTGAACCATACCACCTACAACCTGGCGCGGATGAACATGTTTTTGCACAACATCAACTATGACAAGTTCAACATCCAGCTCGGCGACACGCTGCGCGCCCCGCATTTCGGGGACGACAAACCCTTCGACGCCATCGTCTCCAATCCGCCGTATTCGGTGAAGTGGATCGGCAGCGACGACCCTACGCTGATCAACGACGACCGCTTTGCCCCGGCCGGTGTGCTGGCGCCCAAGTCCAAGGCGGACTTTGCCTTCGTGCTGCATGCCCTGAGTTACCTTTCAGGCAAGGGGCGCGCGGCTATTGTCTGCTTCCCCGGCATCTTTTACCGCAGTGGCGCCGAGCAGAAGATCCGTCAATACCTGGTGGACAACAATTATGTGGAGACGGTTATCTCGCTAGCGCCCAACCTGTTCTTTGGTACCACCATCGCCGTGAATATTCTGGTGCTGTCCAAGCACAAGCTGGACACCACTACTCAGTTCATCGATGCCAGCGCGTTGTTCAAGAAAGGCACCAACAACAACCTGCTTGAAGACGCGCATATCGAGCAGATCATGCAGGTTTTCGACAGCAAAGCGAAAGTGGAGCACTTCGCGCAATCGGTGCCGCTGGATAAAGTGGTCAGCAACAATTACAACCTGTCGGTCAGCAGCTACGTCGAGGCTAGGGACACCCGCGAGGTCGTGAATATTGCCCAGCTCAATACCGAGTTGAAAACCACTGTTTCCCGAATTGCCGAGCTGCGGATTGAGATCGACGCCATTGTAGCTGAGATCGAAGGTGAGGAGTTGGGAGCATGACGCAGAATGGCTTTTTGGAAAGACTGCTGGATGGCGTTGCTGTTTCATGGTTGCCGCTCGGGCAACTTACGAGCTATGAACAGCCAACCAAATATTTGGTGGCGGCAACAAACTACAGTGACGAATTCAAGACTCCTGTGCTCACGGCTGGAAAGACATTCATTCTAGGCTATACAGACGAAACTGAAGGGGTCTACAAAGCCTCTGAAAATTCTGTCATTATTTTCGATGATTTCACGACAGCTATTAAGTGGGTGGATTTTGATTTCAAGGCCAAATCTTCGGCGATGAAGATGGTCACATCAAGTGACGAAGGTAGGGTGCTGCTTAAATATATTTTTTATTGGTTGAAAACATTGCCAAGCGAATTGGTTGATGGCGACCACAAGCGTCAATGGATTGGGAACTATGCGAATAAACAAGTCCCCATTCCCTGTCCGGACGACCGCAAGAAATCGCTGGAAATTCAGGCGGAAATCGTTCGCATACTGGACACCTTTACTGAAACTACCGCCGAGCTTACCGCTGAGCTTGGCGCCGAGCTTAGGGCCCGAAAAAACCAATACGATTACTATCGCGATAAGTTGTTGAGCTTTGAAGGTGGGGAGGTGGAGTGGAAGGCATTGGGAGATATTGGCGAATTCATTCGTGGGAGGCGATTTACCAAGGCTGATTACGTTGAGGAGGGTGTTAGCGTTATCCACTACGGCGAAATCTATACCCGTTACGGAGTGTGGTCGGATCATGCGTTTTCAAAGGTGCGTTCCGAGATGGCGGATTTTCTGCGTTATGCTGAGCCGGGGGATGTGGTACTAACCGATGTTGGTGAAACTGTTGCGGATGTTGGTAAAGCAGTCGCATGGCTTGGGGGTGGAAAGGTTGCGATTCACGATCACTGTTATGCGTTTCGGCACTCAATGAATCCAAAATTTGTTTCTTACTGTATGCAGACGCAGTCTTTCATAGCCAAGAAAGCAAGGCATGTGGCTAGAGCCAAGGTCAATACTCTGCTGATCAATGGATTTTCACGGGTTGAAATCCCGGTGCCGTTCCCTGGAGACCCCGAAAAGTCACTTGCAGAACAGGCCCGCATCGTCGCCATACTCGACAAATTCGATCTCCTTACTAACGCCATCAGCGAATGTCTGCCTCGGGAGATCGCGCTGCGTCAGAAGCAATACGAGCACTACCGAGAGCACCTGTTGAGCTTCTCCAAGTCGGAAAAAGCGGAGGCCTGAAATGAGCAAGACGCTCACCGAGATTGCTGAGCAGTTAAGGAGCACCAACAAGAAGGTACAGCTGATTTACGCCTTCAACGGCACGGGCAAGACGCGCCTGTCGCGCGCATTCAAGCAACTGATTGCCCCGAAACCTAATAGAGGCGAAGACGGTAGTGAGGCGAGCCAATCAGGGCTGTCGCGTAATAAAATTCTATACTACAACGCCTTTACCGAAGACCTGTTCTATTGGGACAACGACTTGACGGGAGACGCCGAGCCCAAGCTTAAAATCCAACCCAATACCTTCACGGATTGGGTGCTGATGGATCAGGGGCAGGATCGTAATGTCATTACTACTTTTCAGCGTTATACAAATGATAAACTCACGCCGCGTTTTAATGCAGAACAAAAGGAAGAGAAAACAGGCGAAGTCACCCTCAGAGCATTTTCGGAGGTGACTTTTTCTCTGGAGCGTGGTAATGACGAGCGTTCGGGTAATCTGAAAATATCCAAGGGTGAAGAAAGTAATTTCATCTGGAGTATGTTCTATACGCTACTCGAACAGGTGATTGGCGTGCTTAACGTTGCTGAGCCAGCTGATCGCGAAACTGATCAATTTAACATGTTAGAGTATGTATTTATTGATGATCCAGTCAGCTCGCTGGATGAAAATCATTTGATTCAGTTGGCGGTCAATTTAGGGCAGCTGATAAGTTCGAGTGCGTCGGATGTCAAATTCGTCGTCTCTACGCACAGCGCCCTATTCTATAACGTGCTTTACAATGAGGTAGGAGCCAAGAGCGGCTACATCCTCAGTGGTTTAGATGACGGTACCTTTGTATATGAGGAAAAGAAGGGCGACTCGAATAAGAGCTTTTCATACCATCTGCATATTAAATCGCTAATCGAGCAGGCAATCGCCAGCAACAATGTGCAACGCTATCATTTTGCATTGCTACGTAATTTGTATGAAAAGACCGCTAACTTCCTAGGTTATCAAAGATGGTCTGAGCTTCTGCCGGAGGATAGAAAAGCCTACGCGACTCGGGTGATGAATTTCTATCCGCATAACACTTTGTCCAACGAGGAAATTGCAGAGCCGACACCGCCCGAGAAAGAGATGGTTGGCTTATTGCTTAGAAACTTGGATACTTTTGGCTACTGGCAGCAGGGCCGGGGGAATGGTTAATGGGTGCATTATGTTGACTGGGATCGGTTTTTCTCTCGTTAGCATCGAAGGCATGACCAGCATCGCCCACCTCCGCGATTACCGACAGGCCTTGGCTAACATCAAGCAGCGCGTTCGAAGCTCGCAGAGACCCGAGCAGTGCTGACGGTGAATGCCGAGCTGCTGACAGCCGACCACTGGCTGATCCCGTGTAAGAACAAGGAAAAACTGGATTTGGAAGACGCGATGCGCGATATCCATGACCCCAGGGGCGTCAGCTCATTCATCACCAAGGTCACTCCACAGGCCGTGCAGTTGCGAATGCCGACGGTGGAGGAAATCAAAAGCGAACCCGCACAGAGGCATGGGGAGCCCCCAAGTAATGACTGACTACAAGACCATCGCCGAGTCCAACACCTTCATCGTGCTCGACGGGTACGCCAGAGAATGGAAAGCTGCCGAGAGTTACCAGAGTGAAGGCGACCTGGAGCGTGAGTTCATCCAAGATCTAGTCAATCAGGGCTATGAGCATTCCACCGGACTGAAGACGATGCCGGCACTACTGGCCAATGTGCGGACTCAGTTGCAGGCGCTGAATAGCATCGATTTTTCCGACGGTGAGTGGGCGCGCTTCGTTGAAAACTGGCTGGATAAGCCTAGCGACAGCATCGTCGACAAGACCCGTAAGGTTCACGACGATCATGTGCACGACTTCGTGTTCGATGACGGGCGTATTCAGAATATCTATTTGCTGGACAAGAAGAACCTGGCCCGTAACAAGGTGCAGGTCATTAAGCAGTTCGAGCAGGCGGGAAGCCACGCCAACCGCTATGACGTTACGATTCTGATTAACGGCCTGCCACTGGTGCAGGTGGAGTTGAAGAAGCGTGGCGTGGCGATCCGCGAAGCCTTCAATCAGGTGCACCGCTATAGCAAGGAGAGCTTCAACACCGAGCATTCGCTGTTCAGGTATCTACAGATGTTCGTGATCTCGAATGGCACCGATACGCGCTATTTCGCTAACACCACTCAGCGCAACAAGCACAGTTTCGACTTCACCATGAACTGGGCGCAAGCCGACAACAGCCCGATCAAGGATCTGAAGGATTTCACCGCGACCTTCTTCCAGAAGCGCACTCTGCTCGATGTACTGCTCAACTATTCGGTGTTTGACGTCAGCAACACCCTGCTGGTGATGCGCCCGTATCAGATTGCCGCTGCAGAGCGCATCCTGTGGAAGATCCGCAGTGCCTGGCAAGCCAAGCGTTGGAATAGCACCGAGGGTGGCGGTTATATTTGGCACACTACCGGCTCGGGTAAGACGCTAACCAGTTTCAAGGCTGCGCGCCTGGCCACCGAGCTGGAGTTTATCGACAAAGTATTCTTTGTGGTGGATCGCAAAGATCTGGATTACCAAACTATAAAAGAGTACCAGCGTTTTTCACCCGATAGCGTCAATGGCTCGGAGAGTACGGCTGGTCTCAAGCGCAACCTGGATAAGGACGACAACAAGATCATCGTCACCACCATCCAGAAGCTCAACAACCTGATGAAAAGCGAAGGCGATCTGCCGGTGTTCCACCAGCAGGTGGTTTTCATTTTTGACGAGTGCCACCGCAGCCAATTTGGCGAGGCACAGAAGAACCTGAAGAAGAAGTTTAAGCGCTTCTATCAATTCGGCTTCACCGGCACGCCGATCTTCCCAAAAAATGCGCTTGGCGCTGATACAACCGCCAGTGTGTTTGGTCGCGAGCTGCATTCCTATGTAATCACCGATGCCATCCGTGACGAGAAGGTGCTCAAGTTCAAGGTGGACTACAACGATGTCCGTCCACAGTTCAAGGCTTTGGAAGCCGAGCAGGACGAGGCGAAGCTAAGCGCCGCGGAGAACCGCCAGGCGTTGCTCCACCCCACGCGCATCAGAGAAATCTCCCAGTATCTGCTCACGCATTTTCGCCAAAAGACCCATCGTTTAAAGGGAGCAAACAAGGGCTTCAATGCCATGTTCGCGGTGAGCAGCGTCGATGCCGCCAAGTCTTATTACGAGGCGCTGCAGAAGCTGCAGGAAGGCACCGAAAAGCCGCTTCGCATCGCCACCATCTTCTCCTTCACCCCGAATGAAGAGCAGGACGCCGTTGGCGACATCGTCGATGAAAGCTTTGAAGTGTCGGCGATGGATAGCACCGCTAAAGAGTTCCTGAACGCGGTGATTGCCGATTATAACGCTTTGTTCAAAAGCAATTTTGGCGTGGACAGCAAGGGCTTCCAGAACTACTACCGCGATCTGGCCAAGCGCGTGAAAGATCAGGACATCGACCTGTTGATCGTGGTCGGCATGTTCTTGACTGGCTTCGATGCGCCAACGCTGAACACACTGTTCGTCGACAAAAACCTGCGCTATCACGGCCTAATCCAGGCCTATTCACGCACCAATCGTATATTCGATGCCACCAAGACTTTTGGCAATATCGTTACCTTCCGTGATTTGGAGCAGGCTACGGTCGACGCCATCACGCTGTTCGGCGACAAGAACACGCGCAACGTGGTTCTGGAAAAAAGTTACAAGGAGTACATGGAGGGTTTCTCCGACACGCTGACCGGTGAGGCGCGGCGTGGGTTCATGGATGTGGTGACGGAGCTGGAGCAACGTTTTCCTGACCCGGCCAACATCATCAAGGAATCGGAGAAGAAAGCTTTCGCTAAGTTATTCGGCGAATACCTACGCGTAGAAAACGTGCTGCAGAACTACGACGAGTTTGCGGCGCTGAAGGCGCTGCAAGCGGTCGATATCAGCGACCCGCAAGCCGTGGAAGCATTTAAGCTCGAACACCACCTGGATGACGAGAAGCTAGCCGAGCTGCAGACCATTCGCCTACCTGCTGAGCGCAAGGTGCAGGACTATCGCTCCACCTATAATGACATCCGTGATTGGCTGAGACGCGAGAAAGCGGGTAACGAAGCAAGCGAGTCCACTATCGACTGGGACGATGTGGTGTTCGAGGTGGACCTGCTCAAGTCCCAGGAAATCAACCTGGATTACATCCTTGAGCTGATCTTCGAAAAGAACAAGAAGGTCAAGGACAAGGCGGCACTGGTTGAGGAGATGCGCCGAGTGATTCGCGCCAGCCTGGGAAATCGCGCCAAAGAAAGCTTGGTTGTGGACTTCATCAACCAGACCGATCTGGACCGGATTGATGACAAAGCTAGCGTAATCGAGGCTTTTTTCACTTTCGCTCGATCAGAACAGCGGCGCGAGGTGCAAGAGCTGATCAGCGATGAAGAGCTGAATCAAGTGGCAGCAAAACACTACATTGCCATTTCACTAAAGCGAGAGTTTGCAAGCGATAATGGAACTGAGCTCAGTTCCGTTTTACCTAAAATGAGTCCACTTAATCCGGCTTATTTGGCAAAAAAACAAAGTGTCTTTAACAAAATTGCTATGTTTGTCGATAAGTATAAGGGTGTTGGAGGGCAAATTTAATGGGCGATCTGTTAGCGTTCCCAATGCTAGTATATTGAGTTCTGGAGTGACTGTCATAGCACGCCTATTATTGGCCTCTAGGCCGTCGCGAGTTCCCTATTCGTCTTCACAGACCTATTGAGGACTTCGAAGAACGCCAGCTTGGCGAGGGTGACTGCCTTAGCTCCTAGCGACAACGGCGGGGTTTGTGGCAGCGCAACAGCTGCGTCGAGCTTGGCAGCTTAGGCGCGGCCTTGCCGCCCTGAACAAAGGTCGCTATGGGGGGCGATAGCAGGCTGTCTCACTTAGAGATTGAAAACCCATGTTTTTTCTAGTCGACGAGCGAGCAGCCTCACGGTAAGCAGGTAATAATAGCGTGTTGCATCGCTGCGTCGATTTAGGCGATGTTCGAGAAACCAAGTCACATGTTTTCGCCGCCAATCCCAGGGCGTATCTCGCTGCCAGCGTTGTTCGATTTCAGCTTGGATATTTTTAGCCTGTCGTAAATGGCGTTGCCGTGTTGCATGCGACCCGGTCAACACGCCAGCCAAGAACAGCTCCATATCGAATGGCTTATTCATGACCTTCCCCCGATATAGGCAGCCACCACATCGATCCGACCGTGCCCAAGCTCATAGCTGATCTGCCTCCGGGCCTCACGATCAAGGTTTATATCTACCTGGCATAAGTTGCCGCCATTGATAGGCGCACGGTGTTGGGTGATTTGCTCATAGCGCTCACAAGCGTATGCCGCTCGTAGCTCATGGAAGCCTTTGAGATTGTGTGTATGCAGGATGTCCCGCGCAGGGCGGATGATTTGTTGGAGAAGACTCAGGTAGCTTTCGTGTGGCGCAACCAGGTTGCGACTACCCGCAGGCGAAATCTGGCGTGCAAACTTAAGTGCATCTCGAACTTGGCCGTCCACCGCAATCCAACGCGGTGCCGAGGCATCAGCGCGGCCGCCCTTAGTGCCATCCTGAATGTTAATCCTACCTAGATCGTTAGCTTCACGGCTTAGCCGTGGCAGGTCAGCCAAGATGGCCTCACGCAAGCGCATGCCGGTGGCTCGCGCCAGCATGATGATCGCTGCGACCCGTCTCTGGTCAAGGCTGCAAAGCGCATCGACGATCTGCTTCACCTGTTCGCGGTCTTGGCCCTGCGGCACCGACTGGCGAACCCCAGTGCGTTGCATACCCAACGCCTTGCCTGGACTTGGCAACTTCACGTACTGATCACCGCGAAGCGCCGTCATGGTCCTGTTAACGCTGGATAGCCGATTTTGTGCAGTGCTAACGGCGAGACCGCCGCGCCTAATCAGGTCGCGCAGATACGCCGCATAGTCGGCCAATATCTTCTGATCAATCTGCCGCGCATCATTGATACCGGGCCCCTGTTCGGAGCGGCACCATTTCACGAATGCCTGCCACCGATCACTGTGCGCCTTGACCGTGCCGTAGTGGCCTCCGCCAAACATGTCTTTCAACGCCTGCGGCCCTGCATAGCTCAGTTGCCTGCCGTAGCCGAAATTACGGCCATTGCGTCTACCCACCAATGCCATGTCGAATCACCTCATCGCCTGGTCTCCGATCCTAGCCCCACGTCATCCCGCCAAGAATGTTGAGTGTTATCAGGGATCAAGGCCCCTGCGACCTGTGGGGATGTCCTCTAGCGCGGGACTGGCGGCTCCTTACGTCCGGGAGCAAGGGCATC
>NZ_VZZS01000004.1:0-182362 GCF_009650575.1 Pseudomonas sp. MNR3A
GCAACCCGCACCGTAGCGCCGTTGCGGGCATTGATGGGCTCGAGGGTGTTGTTCACAGCCTCGAGTACCGAGGGCGCGGGGTACTCGGTTTGTGCAGATCGCACTACCTTGAAAGTGAGGGGCGCAGAGGTGGACAACAGAGTGGGCACATCACGAGGGGTAGACATCGTTGGCTCCCGGGGTATGCCAAGGGAATGCCTGGAGTCTGAACCCACGGATGCGCTGGCGAAACTGACAAAAATGATAGGTGCCGCGAGGTTGGTCTTTAAGTGTGGTTGTGAAAGGGCTGGCTTGTTAACGCAATTACTGTGGGAGCGGGCTTGCCCGCGAAAGGAACACCGCGATGCATGGCACCGGCTACGCCGGTGATCGCGGGACAAGCCCGCTCCCACAGTAACACCGCAGTATTCAGAAGTTGCGGAGCTGGCCTTTAGATTTTGAGCAAGGCAGTTGCCCCTACAAGGGGCAGGCATAAGTGTCTGGTATTCCTAGCATCCGCAATGCGTGTCTCATTGGTCGAAAAATCAGAAAAGATACCTTTCCTGTAGTCCATTTCCCAAAGATACTCCTACCGCCTTTTTTCCGTTGCGGCCCCTGGGGCAGCGCTCTAGTCTCGGCGCGTCGTTGCACATCAACGACACAGCTTTGACAGGCTGTGATGGAAAATCGTATGCGGCTAGTCCTTTATGGCAGCTGTACGTGCGGGCACGCTTGCGTGCGCCGGAACTTTACGATTTTCACCGGTCTGTCAACCCACGTACGGCTGCCACCCTTCTGTTTGACAGCAGACAGGTGGATGCTCCGCAGAGGAAAATCGTAATGTTAAAGATCGTTCCCGACCCACCCCACAACAACCACTCCCTCGAAGACACCATCATCCAAGCCACCGAGTACGCACTCTGCGCACAAACCGTGGCCCATCAAGCGGTCCTCCTCCAACCCAAGTCGCCCGTCTCGCTCCTGATAATGGCTGCCATCCATGAAATGGAAGCGCTGAGGATTTTGCTGGAGTCGGCTTTGATACAGGTTCAGATGCCGGCAGAGCCGCAGACGGCTCATTAAGAGGCTTTCAGGGAGATGAAAGGATGGATACAAACGACACCACACCGAACACCACCGTCGGCAAAACACGGTTCTACCAAGGCAAGGGGCTGACCCAGCCGCTGTTCTGTATCGAGCCGGGCATCCCGTGCGAGCGGGCACGTGAGCAGGCTTCGGAGTTGATGGGGTATGTGCGCGACATGACCTTGAGCGGGGTGATGGAGGAGAACCCGCAACTGGTCTGGGCTTCGTATTACCTGAGCGCATTGGCCAAAGCATTGATGGACGATGCGGAGCTGGGGATGCGCCGGTAAAGGCGGGTTTATCGGACCTGGAGTTGAGTGGGTTGTGGGAGCGGCGGTTCGCCGCTGCGACTGGTCCCGCGATGGCAGCACCGCGGTGCATGGCACCGGCTATGCCGGTGATCGCGGGACAAGCCCGCTCCCACAGGGATTGGGCTGGTCTTTAGATTTTGATCAAGACACTTGCCCTCACAGGGATTGGGCTGGCTTTCGGATTTTTGGATAAGGCCGTTGCTCCGGCAAGCAACAGGCAAGCTGGATCTCAAGCTCTGCAACTACCACCTGAGCTGCCGCTCGCCCTTGGCCGCCTCCTGCCCTAGCCACTGGGCGCCGCGCAACAGGGGCGTCAGCGCAGCATCAGGCTGCACCTCGAATCCGACCCGGGCGCGTCGGTCCAGCAGGTCGGCGTCAAAATCGAGCTGGTGTTGGCCTTGCAGCGCCAGTGCGCCCTGTAAACGCCAGTCACCGGCACAGCGCATTTCAAGCCAGCCCTGCCCCAACCCCAACGACCACGGCGAGACCAGCGCCAGGTCGTTCACCTGCAAACGCCCCTCGGCACCGACGCACCGCTGCCACACACCCTGCACCGCGACACGCCCCTGCCAGTGCCCCGCCAGGCGATAAGCCAGCGGTACACTCGGCGCCGCTTCGAGCGCCTCGACATCCGCCCGCCAGCGCCAGGGCCAACCACTCAGCCGGGCCAACCAATCCTGCCCCTGATAACCCAAGCGGATTTGCGCCTGCTGCTGCCAGGGTTGCCACTGCCAACTCAGCGGCCCGACATCCCCCACCTGTTCAGCCTGCCCTTGCCAGAGGCTGCCGCTGACCGCCCGGCCTGGCACCAGCCAGCTCGCCGGCAACTCGACCAGCAGCGTGACCACGCACACCAGCACCGGCCACAACAGCACGCGCACACTCATGGCCGAACCTGCAGGTCGAAGCGCAGGCGCTTGCCCTGCTGCTCCATGCCCCACTGCAGCGGCTGCGCGCCCTCGCTCTGCAAAGCCTGCAACCACGCCAGCAGCACATGCTCGTCCGCGACCGAGCCGCGCACCTGCCAGCCCTCATCCTGCGGCTCGATCTCCGTCAGCTCGATATGCCGGGCCTGGGCGGACTGGCGCAGGTGCTCCAGGCTCAACGCAGGCCCGCCCTCAAGGCCGGCCGCCACTTCGGCCAGCTCGCGCCACTGGCTCATCTCGGCCCAGCGTGCACCCACCTCACGCACCAGGATGACGATCAGCAACAGCGCGATCAGCCCCCAGGCCACGCGCATGCGCTGGCGCTGCGAAAATGCGCGGATCATGAACTGCTCCCCAGATCGAACACCGCGCCCTGAGCCTGCACCTGCACCGCAGCGCCGACTGCAGCGGCCATTTCATGCCACGGCGCCAACGTGCCTTCGCCATCCAGTTGCAGATGCCAGCGCTGCCCATCGAAGCGCACAGCGCGCAAGCGCCACTGCGGATGCGCGCGCAACCAGGCCTGCAACTGCTCCTGCAAGCCGTCGAGCCGACGCAGACGCAAAGCCCGCTCGCCGTCGGTGTCACGCAGCCGTTTGAGCGCCTGCGCGGCCTGGCGCGGCGTAGCCTGCGGGCCGGTGACCGCCATCACCTGCTCGCGATACAGCTGGGCCTGACGCCATTGCTGGCTGCTCCACAGACCGCCCCAGACAGCAGCGAGTACCAGGCAAGCGGCGATCAAGCGCTTTTGCCGGCCCGTGACCTTCAATGACCGGCGCGGGCGACGCGTTTCCCGTAGCGTCGGCAAGGTATCGAGATCGGCAATCCGCTGTGGCCAGCGTCCATCGACCTGCTCAAGCGCCTGGGTATCCCACGGCGCAGGTGCGCTACCCAACACCTGTGGCCAGGCCAGCCAGTGTTCTGCGCCATCCTCGTCGACCCGTGCATACAAGGTCGATTGCTCCTGCCGCCATTGCCATCCACACCCGCGGTCGAGCACCGGCAAGAGCTGGAACTGCGCCCAGCAACGCTCCACCTCCAGGACCCATTCCACGCACTGGGCCAACCAGCCGTCGAGCCGCTCACGCGCCACCACCACCAACCGCAGTTGCCCCGCCGCACGCCCGATGCAGGCGCAGTGAACTTCATCGCTGCCTTGCAGTAGACGATCTTCCAGCAGCAGCGGCCATTCCTCACGCTTGAGCCCGGGCGGGGCGGGCAACTGGAAAAAGCTGCATGCCTCGCCCGGCACCACCACGGCAACCCTGGCGCTCAGGTTCTGCGGCGGCCGGCCCTGCCCTTCGTCACGCAGCACGCCGCTGTCCAGCAGGCACCAGTGCCAACCGCCGTCAGCCAGCGGACGCAACAGCAACCAGGGCCGCGCTGGCGAGCGCCGTCGCCATTCAAACTTCATGAGCGCCCCCAGGGCAGGACGAATGTGCAGACATAAGGTGCTCCGTCACGCTGCAGATGCAGGCGCACGCCACGACCGGGGTGCGCCGGTTGATCGGAAGGCCAGGCCAGCCAACTGCCGCCCTGGAAATACAGGATGCTCATCTCGCTGACCCGCTCCAGGCGCTCGCGGACCACCCAGCGCGGCTTGTCGGCGGCGTAGAGATCGGCGGAGGTTTCCAGCAGCACGCGCTGCTCCCGGGGCTCGAAACGCAGGCGCTGACGCTGCAAGCGCGAACCCCCTTCGGCCTGCGGCCAGGCCGCAGCAGCGACCCACAGCAACTGCTGGTTTTGCGCCTGCCAATCGAGCCAGCGCGTGGCCAGCGGCAGGCGCTGCTCGTACACCTGGCGCAGTACCGGGCTGTCGAACCGGCGCTCCAGCGCCAGGCAGAACTCCAGCACACCGGGCTCGTTCTGCTGGTCGGTGAGACGCTCGCGCACCGTGAGCCAGCCATGCACCAACGCCGCCAGCAGGATGCCCAGCACGGCGGTGAGCGCCAGCGCGACCATCAACTCGATCAGGGTCAGCCCCGCCTGGCGCCGCTTCATGGGCGCTCCAGAAACAAGGTGTACAAACCCAGCGGCACGCGCTGATCGCGGTCGGCGAACAGGCGGAGCTCGCCACGGCGCAGATCGCGCACGCCGGTGTTGCGTAGTTGCAGGTCCCAGTGACACACCTGCCCACCCTGGTGCAGCTCCCCGGCAGCGCGATTGCTGCCTGGCCAGTACTGCTCGACGGCAAACCGTGCCTGCAGCTCGCGTGCGCACAGGGCGCCAAAGCGGTGCTGTTGTACGCCGTCCTGCACCGCCAGGCGCTGGCGCAGTACCTGGCTGGTGATCACCGCCAGCACCGCGGCGATACCGAGCGCCACACTGACTTCGAGCAAGGTGAAACCACGCTGACGACGCTTCATGGCAGCACCGCGACTTGCAGCCGCCCTTCGCGGCCCCAGCTCCAGCGCTGGCCACCTTCGGCACTCCGCCAGTTCACCTTGCCGGGCCTTGCCCAGCCTTCGGGGGTGAACACCAGTTGCGGCGCTGCTGCGCCTTGCCAGTCTGGGCGCAGGTCCTGCGGCCAGTCACCCAGCGTGACCGATTCCACCACCCAGCCGGTGCCGTCATGGCGAACGAACTCAGGACGCTTGCCGTTCCAGCGCAGGCCACGCAACTGGCCGGTGTGGCGCGCCACGGCAGACTGCTCGCGGGTCGCGGCAAGCAGCCGCTGCATGGCCTGGTCCACCCGCGTACGTCCGTTGTCGAGCCAGGCCACGCTCAAGCCGGTCATCAGCCCGGCGATGGCCAGCACCACCAGCAGTTCGAGCAGGCTGAAGCCGCGCTGGGAGGGCAAGTCAGAGCTCCCAGTTGCCCAGGTCGGCATCCAGCCCTTCGCCACCGGCCACGCCATCGGCGCCGAGCGAATAGACATCGACACGACCATGCTCGCCCGGCATGCGGTACTGGTACGGCGTGCCCCACGGGTCTTCCGGCAGGCGACGGATGTAGCCATCGCTGCGCCAGGCACGCGGCACCGGCTCCTGGGCCGGTTTCTTCACCAATGCAGCGAGGCCTTGCTCGCTGCTGGGAAAGCGCAGGTTGTCGAGCCGGTACATATCCAGTGCCTGCTCGAGGGTGGCCAGGTCAGCCATCACTTTCTGGCGCATGGCCTTGTCCTGGTTGCCCAGCACGCTGGGCGCGACCACCGCGATGAGCAGGCCGATGATGAAGATCACCACCATGATCTCCATGAGGGTGAAGCCGCGCTGACGCTTGGCGCGATACTGCATGCAAAGACTCCTTTTCACAGTTGCAGACCCTGGTTGAGCTGCATGATCGGCAACAGCACCGCCAGCACGATGAACAGCACCACGCCGCCCATCACCAGGATCATCAGAGGTTCGAAGAGCGCCATGGCGGTGTCGACCTGGCGGGCGAAGCCGCGCTCCTGGTCGTCGGCCACGCGCTCGAGCATGTCGGCCAGGGTGCCGCTGGCCTCGCCGCTGCCGACCATGTTCACCAGCAGCGGTGGAAACTGGCCGCTGGCATCCAGCGCCCGATGCAGGCTGGTGCCGCCCTGGACCTGCAGGCGCACCTGCTCCAGGGCCAGGCGGATACGCTGGTTGGCAACCGTTTCGCTGGCCACCTGCAGGGCTTCGAGCAGGGCCACGCCACTGCCGCAGAGAATCGCCAGGCTGCGCGCCAGCCGTGCGCTCTCCAGCACTTGCAGCAAGCTGCCGATACGCGGCAGGCGCAGCAGCAGGTCGTCGCGGCGCAGGCGCCAGTGCGGCTTGCGCAACAGCCAGCCGCTCAACAGCGTCAGCGGGAGCGCTGCACCCAGCAGCCAGGGGCCGGCACTGGCCAGGCCCTGGCTGATGGCGATCAGCAGCGAGGTGATCAGCGGCAGCGCCTGCCCGGAATGGGCGAACTGCTCGGTCAGCTTGGGCACCACGAACGTCATCAGCCCCACCACCACCGCCAGCGACACGCCCATCAGCACGCAGGGATAGATCAGCGCAGTGCGCGCCTTGTGCTGTTGGCGCTGGACCTGCTCCAGGTGATCCGCCAGGCGCGTCAACACCTGCGCCAGGCGCCCGGAGCGCTCGCCCGCTTCGACCAGTGCGCAGTACAGCCCGGTGAACGGCGCACCTTGCCGGGCAAAGCTGCGGGCCAGCCCCAGGCCTTCGGCAAGCGCGCCGCGCACCGACACCAGCACGGCCTGCAAGGCAGGCGCGCGCAATTGCCGTTCGAGCGTGGCCAGGGCATCGACCAAGGGGATGCCAGCGCCGGTCAGCGTGGCCAGTTGGCGGGTCAGCTCGCACAGCTGGACACGGCTCAAACGCTGACGGCGCGGTTGCCGCAGGCTGCCTTCGTGGCGTTGCAGCTTGCGCGCGAACAACCCCTGCTCACGCAACAACTGGCGGGCATGGCGCTCGCTGTCGGCCTGCACGCTGGCCTTGTGCGGCTTACCTGCCAGGTCCAGGGCCTGGTAGCGATAGGTCGGCATATTCAGCCCTGCACCACGCGCAGCACTTCGGCCAGGCTGGTCTCGCCACGGGCCAGACACTCGCTGGCCATGGCCACCAGGCTCTGCCGACGCGTGGCCAGATGTGCCTGCATCGTCACTTCGCTGGCGCCCTCATAAAGCAGGGCGACCAATCCTGCATCCAGCTCGATGAATTCATACAGCCCCAGGCGCCCGACATAACCGCTGCCCTCGCAACTGTCGCAGCCCACGGGGTGGTGGGTGGCGTGCAACGCTGCCAGTTCCGGCCACAGACGCCGCTCGGCGGCGAGCAACGGGCGCGGCTCGGCACAACTGCACAGGCGTCGGACCAGGCGCTGGGCCAGCACCCCGCGCAGGCTGGAAGCGATCAGGAAGGGCTCGATGCCCATGTCACGCAGGCGCGTCACTGCGCCGACGGCGCTGTTGGTGTGCAGGGTCGAGAGCACCAGGTGACCGGTCAGGCTGGCCTGCACGGCGATCTGCGCAGTCTCCTGGTCGCGGATCTCACCGAGCATGATCACGTCCGGATCCTGGCGCAGGATCGCGCGCAGGCCGGTAGCGAAGGTCAGCCCGGCACGCGGGTTGATCGCGGTCTGGCCGATACCGGCGATGGCGTACTCCACCGGGTCTTCGACGGTAAGGATATTGCGGCTGCCGTCGTTGAGGCTGTTGAGGCTGGCGTACAGCGTGGTGGTCTTGCCGGAGCCGGTGGGCCCGGTGGACAGCACGATGCCATTGGGCCGCGCCAGGCACGCGCGCAGGCCCTGCAGCGCCGCTGCCGGCATGCCGAGGTTGTCCAGCGCCAGCAGGCTGGCCTGCTTGTCGAGCACGCGCATCACCACGCGCTCGCCGTGGATGCCGGGCAGCGTCGAGACCCGCACGTCCACCTCACGCCCGGCGGCGCGCAGGGTGATGCGTCCGTCCTGGGGCTGGCGTTTCTCGGCGATGTCCAGGCGCGCCATGACCTTGATCCGCGACACCAGCATGGCCGACAGCGCACGCGGCGGGCGCAACACTTCACGCAGGTGCCCATCGACGCGCAGGCGCACCACCAGGCTCTGCTCGAAGGTTTCGATGTGGATGTCCGAGGCACGCAGGCGCAGGGCCTGGCCGAACAGGCCGTTGATCAGGCGGATCACCGGCGCTTCGTCGTCGCTTTCGAGCAGGTCTTCGATGCGTGGCATTTCGCTCATCAGGCTGTCGAGGTCAACCTGTTCGCCGATGCCTTCGATCAATGCGGCGGTGGCCGAGTCGGCAGCCTGGTAAAGCTGGCCCAGGCGCTCGTCGAAAGCGGCGCGATCGAGGCGCTCCAGGCGCAGTGGCTGGCCATGCACGCGTAGCAGCTCTTGCACCTGATCGCTGTCGGCATCCTTGCGCAACCATAGCTGCCAGCCCTGATCGTCCTGGGCCATGGCAACGCCAGCCTGACGCGCCAGGCGGTAGCCGAGCATCACCAGTCACCGCCTTCAAGTCGCGCGCGACTGGCCGGAAACGCCTTGAGCAAGGCGCCACCTTCGGCGAGTTCCGGCATCTGCAAGGCGGTGTCCTGCTGCAGGCTGCGGTACTTTTCCTGGCTCAACCCGGCAAGGCTCGGCCCGTCGCGCATGATCCGCGGGCGGATGAATACCATCAGGTTCTGCTTCACGTTGCGGTTGCTGTCGGAGCGGAACAAGCGGCCCAGCACGGGGATGTCACCGAGCAACGGCACGCGCTGGTTGCTGGTGGTGGATTCGTCGCTGATCAGGCCACCGAGAATCACCAGGCCATTGTCATCGACCATGACCTTGGTCTTGATCTCGCGCTTGTTGGTGATCACATCGCTGGCGGCGCGCGAGTCGGCGATCGAGGACACTTCCTGGACGATGTCCAGGCGTACGCTGTTGTCGCTGTTGACCTGCGGCTTGATGCGCAGCTTCACCCCCACCTCCTTGCGTTCGATGGTCTGGTAGGGGTTGGCGTTGTTCTGGGTCACGGAGCCGGTGACGAAGGGCACCTCCTGGCCGACCAGGATCGACGCCTCGGCGTTGTCCAGGGTCAGCAGGGTCGGGGTCGACAGCAGGTTGAAACCGCTCTTGCCCTTGAGCGCATTGATCAGCATGGCGAAGTTGAAACCGCCGCCGAAATGGCCGATGCCGGCGGTGGCGCCGGTGGTGGCCGAGAGCAGTTTGCCCAGTTCCTTGTTGTCGCCGCTGGCAGCAGCGCCCGCGATGTTGGCGATGTTCACGCCGTTGCTGCCGAAGTTGACGATGCCGGCGCCGAACTTCTCGTCGGCGAACAGCCATTGCACGCCTAGCTCCTGGGCGCTGCTGTCGGACACCTCGGCGATGATCGCCTCGACCACCACCTGGGCGCGGCGGATATCGAGTTGCTCGACGATGTTGCGATAGGCCGCAAGCTCGCTGTCAGGGCCAACCATGACCACCGCGTTGGCGCCTTCTTCATACTCCAGGCGCACGCCCGAATCGCTGGCCGTACGTACCGGCACCTCCTTGCCTTCGCCTGTGGGCGCATCGGGCACCCCGCCCTCCTGGCCGAGACCGCGCAGCACCTTGACCACTTCCGCAGCATTGGCGTGACGCAGGTAGATCACCTGGGTGTTGCTGCTGTGCAGGTTGTCGCTGGGCCGGTCGAGTTGACCAAGCAGCGCACGCACGCGCTCGCGGCTGTCGGCGCTGCCGCGCACCAGCAGCGCATTGCTGCGCGGGTCGGCCACCACCTGGGCACTTTCGGCGCCCTGCTCGCGGGCCAGCAGGCGGGTGACCAGGGGCGCGGTGTCGGCGGCGCTGGCATGCTTGAGTGGCATCACCTGCAAGGGTTCGTCGCTGACCTGGTCGAGCTGGCGTAGCAGCTTGTCGATGCGCTCCAGGTTGCTGCGCCAGTCGGTGACCACCAGCAGGTTGGCGGCAGGGTATGGGGTGATCACCCCGACGCGCGGGTCGATCAGCGGCTTGAGGATGCCGAGCATCTGTTCGCTGGCGGCGTTGCGCACATTGAATACCCGGGTCGCCACGCCGTCGCTGCCCTTGCTCTGCTTGCCGGCGTTCTCCACCGGCACCGGCTCCAGGCGCGCGGCCTGGTCGGGGACGATCTTCACGCTGCCGTTGGGCAGGTCGACGGCGGCAAAGCCCTGGGCACGCAACTGGGCGAGGAAGATGTCGTAGATGGCTTCGGCGTCGTGGCGATCGACGGTGCGTACCGTGACCTTGCCGGTGACCCGCGGATCGACGATGAACGTGGTGCCGGTGATGCGCGAGACGCTGTCGATGAACTCGCCCATGTCGGTATCGACGAAGTTCACCTCGTATTGGGGCACGCCCTCTTCGTCGACTTCAGGGTCTTCGGCCCACGCCTGCGCAAAGCACAGGCCGAGGCTCAGCACGCAGGCCACAGCGTATCTTGCGATCATTGCTCATCCTTGCCGCTTGAAGCCGGTCACGGCAGGCCGTGGCGGCCAGGGCAGGCGCTCGCGCCGCCCTTGGTTGTCGAAAATCAGGCCATCGGCATCGATGTCCTGCAGCACGATCCCTGGCGCCAGGCGCTGGCCACGACCCAGGGTGCGGACCTGCTGGCCGAAGCGCAGCACCACCACGGTGGCGGACAGCGGCTCGGCCTTGAGCCCGCCGAGGTATTGCAGGGGCAGGCGTGTCAGGGGGATGCCGCCTTCTTCGGGTGGCGCCTGCCAGTGACCGGCCATCAGGCCTGGCAAGGTGGGTGTCTGTTCGCGCGGGACACTGAGCGGTTGCGGCTGGCGACTCAGTTGCAGGATGCACTGGGCAGCGAGCCAGCCGGCCAGGGTCAGCAGCAGCACGTTGGGCAGGCGCGACAGCCCGATCACGAGGCCACCTGGCGCGGATGCCACCCCGGATGCCCCTGCACATAGCGCACCTGGGGCAGTTGCAGCGGCGCCAGTTGCCAGTTCGGCTCCTGGCGCGCCAGCCAGGCCTCGACCTTCTGCCACAGCGGCTCGCCGGCCTGGGCATCGAAGTGCAGGCCGAAGGTGCGGCACAGGCCCTGCACCGTGGGCAGCCCGGCGACACGCTTGCCCATCGGGCTGTAGCTGACCTGCCAGGCATGGCCTTGCCAGCGCGGCAGGTCCTGGCTGTTGTCGAGCAGCAGCGGGTCGCCGAACAGTTGCTCGGCGGCATTCTCCAGCACCTGCTCCACCTGGCGTGCGGGGGCTTCGACCACCGGCGCCGGGTAGCCGCCGGTGAGGCTGATCAGGTGCTCGCGGGTGATCGCCTGGCCTGCTGGCAGCGGATGGTCGTAACGCAGGCCGGGCAATAGCACCGGCATGCTCGAGTCGTCGGCCAGGGCCTGGTGCAGGAGACGGTCCCAGCTGCCGCCACGGGTGTCGCGGCGCCACAGGGGCTGCGGCGCACGGGCCAGCGGCTGGTCGAGCCAGGCGGCATGACCGGCGCGTTGCTGGCGCAGCGTGCTGCGTAACTGGCTGGCACGCGCCTGGGCAGTGGGCGAAAGTTGATCGTCGAAAGCGGGCACGAAGCGCGCCTCGAATCGCCACTGCCCGGCGGTTTGCTGGCAATGCAGGCGATAGACGCCACTGGCGCGGCACCCGGCGAACAGCACCGGCACCTGGCGCCCCGACGCTTGCGTGACAGGTACCGGAGTCGGCCACAGATCCTGGCCACGGGCACACAGCAGCACATCGATTTCGTCGATCCGCTCGGCAAGCCACAGGCCGGGGCCAGTGCCGACATCCGCCAGGGCGACCACCAGATCGGCCTCGCGCCGGGCTTGTTGGAAGCTTGGCAGCAATGATTGGTACCACTGCTTGAGCGAGGCTTTCTGATCCTGGGCGTAAGGGTCAGTCACACCGACCACCGCAATGCGCACGCCGCCGCGCTCGAACACGCGCAGGGGCTCGACGCCCAGGCCCTTGGCCTGTTCAGCGCCAAGACCAGCGCCGAGCGTGATCGCAGGGGACTGGCGATAGAGGGCGGCGCAGCGTTGTGGCCACAGGACGCGCTCATCACTGCTCACGCGCACGTCGCTGGCCAGCATGCGGCTGCCTTGCACGCCGCTATCGCCTTGGGTCAGGTAGGCCAGGCCACTGCCATTCCAGTTCTGGCCGTTCTCCAGGGTCAGGCAGCGCTCGGCGCCGGCCTCGTTGCGCATCTGCTCCATCAGTGCGGCCAATACGGCATAACCGCCGAGGCGCGCCTGGCTGGCCTGGCCGGCATCGAGCAATGGCGCGAGCTCGGCATGTCCGCTACTGGCATGGCTGCCGGTCATCCACGGAGCACGCCCCAGATGGCTGACCGGCCCCAGGCGCGTGGCCGGCACCACGGGCAGGCCAGGCTCGCGGGCATCGAGGGTGTCGGCGACATAGAGCAGTTCGAGCGACGCATCGCCGCCGCGCTGACCGGGGATCGCGGAGCAGGCGCCCAACAAAGGTGCCAAGGCCCCGACGCCCATCCAGCCAATCACTTCGCGTCTGCGCACACTGCTCGCCATCGACCCCGCCATCCCTAACCTGAGTTCACGTTCGGCCCCGGATATTGGGGTGGCTGCGTGACAGTTTGATGGCAGAAATCCGACAGCCGATGCGGTAAAGCTCTGACAAATCTTGTTACTAATAGCGCTAGGTTTTAAAACCCCGTTAATATTTTTGCCAATCAATCATCACACTTGCCCCCTACAGTCGCGGTTCCTCTTACTCAGCCATTACAAGGACACCCTGATGAGTCGAGAAACCGGCGATAACCTGGACCGGAACCAGAGCGGCAACCTGCCGATGGCCAGTGTGATGGACACCTACCTGAGCCGTCGTACCGTGATGCGCGGCAGCCTCGGCGCGGCCATCGCGATGATCGCAGGCACCGGCCTGACCGCCTGTTTCGACGGTGGTGGCGGCAGCTCCCATCACGATGATCCGGTCACCGAGCCGCCTGTGACCGAACCGCCAGCCAAGCTCAAGCTGGGCTTCCAGTCCATCGCCGGTTCGCGCACCGACGCTTGCGTCATTGCCGCCGGTTACAGCGCCTACGTGATCGCGCCGTGGGGCACGCCGCTGAACAGCAACGGCAATCCGTGGAAGTCCGACGGCAGCAATACCTCGACCGACCAGGCCAACGCCATGGGCATGAACCATGACGGCATGCACTTCTTCCCCATCAACGGCAGCTCCGACGATGGTTTGCTGGCGATCAACTTCGAATACATCGAAGCCGACGCGCTGCACCCGAACGGCCCGACCACCGATGGCACTGGCAAGCGCCCGGTCGAGGAAGTGCGCAAGGAGATCAACGCCCACGGCGCCGGCGTGGTACGCCTGAGCAAGGTCAACGGCCGCTGGCAGGTGATGCAGAACGACCCGCTCAACCGCCGCTTCACCACCGCTTCGCTGATGGACATCGCCGGGCCCCTGCGCGGCACCGATCACGTCAAGACCAAGTTCTCGCCGACCGGCACCCAGGCACGCGGCACCAACAACAACTGCGGTAACGGCTATACGCCGTGGGGCACGTACCTGACGTGCGAAGAAAACTGGCCTGGCATCTTCGTCAACAAGGGCGTGCGCCCGGCAGACCAGGTGCGCATCGGCGTCAGTGCCAGCAGCGGCCAGTACAAGTGGGAGACGGCTGCCGGTGATGCCAGCGAGGTCAACGGTGAGTTCACCCGCTTCAACGTGACCCCGACCGGCGCCAGCGCCACCGACGACTACCGCAACGAAGCCAGCACTTATGGCTACATCGTCGAGATCGACCCGTACAACAGCGCCACCCTGGCAGTGAAACGCACCGCCCTTGGTCGCTTCCGCCACGAGGGCTGCTGCCCGGGCCTGGCGGTCGCTGGCAAGCCGCTGGTGTGGTACACCGGCGACGACTCGAACAACGAGTACCTGTACAAGTTCGTCTCCGACGCCGTCTGGGATCCGGCCGACGCCACCCCGGCCGACCGCCTGGCCACCGGTGCCAAATACATGGACAAGGGCAAGCTCTACGTGGCCCGCTTCAATGCCGACGGCAAGGGTGTGTGGCTGCTGCTGGACGTTGCCACCCCCACCACCGCCGGCAGCACGCTGGGTGCACTGTACGGCGACCTGCCGGGCATCATCCTCAACACCCGCGGTGCGGCTGACGCGGTCGGCGCCACGCCGATGGACCGCCCTGAGTGGACCGCCGTCAACCCGCTCAACGGCGATGTCTACCTGACGCTGACCAACAACAGCGCGCGTACCGCCGCCAAGGTGGATGCGGCCAACCCGCGCGGCCCGAACCGTCACGGCCACATCATCCGTTGGCACGACAGCGACGATCACAAGAGCTTCACCTGGGATATCTTCGTGTTCGGCGCCAACGCGGCCGGTGCACCGGATATCAACCGCTCGGGCCTGACCGAACTGAACCAGTTCGCCAGCCCCGACGGGATGAGCTTCGATAGCCGCGGGGTGTTGTGGTTCGAGACCGACAACGGTGAGACCACCTTGACCAGCTACACCAATGACCAGTTGCTGGCAGTGATCCCGACCGACCTGGTCGATGCCACTGGCAAGCAGATTCCGGTCAACGCGCAGAACCAGGTGGACCTGCGGCGCTTCTTCGTCGGCCCTAACGGCTGCGAGGTGACGGGGATCAGCTTCACGCCGGACAACAAGACGCTGTTCATCAACATCCAGCACCCGGGGAACTGGCCCTATACCGACAAGGCGACGGATGTGACACCTGCGGGGAGCCGAGTGCGACCACGGGCGTCTACCGTGGTGATTCAACGCAATGATGGCGGTGAGATCGGAACGGCCTGATCCGGAGCCTGTCGTCCGCGGTGCTCAAAGCCCGCGGATTGCCTGCCCAGCTCACCATCGCCGGGGCCGCCTTGCGGCCCCATCTGGCTTCGGCGCTTGAACGCTAGAACACTGGCTCGCGCCCGCGAATCCGAACCTGTTGCGCCGGCACCCGCGCATGCCACTGCACCACCCCCAACGCCTCGACCTGAAACTGGCTGCGCACCACTCGCCCGTCTTCCTCGAACGAAAGCTGCAACAGGAAGAACCCGCTGTTGAGTAACAATCCCTCGCTCAACCGAGCAAAGCTCTCGTCATCCAAAGCGCCCAGTGCCTGGCGTAACCCTCCCGCATCGACATAACCCGACGCCGGCCGATTGGTGATGATCCGGCTGAGCAGCGAGCGGGAAAAATGCCCCTCGTAGAGTGCCTCCAGCAACGGCAGGTGCTCCAGGTTCAAGGCATTGGCATTGAGCCGCCAACCGCTGGTCTGCGGCAATGCGCACAGCATCGGATAGCGCCCCTGGCGCCCGGCATCGGGCTCCAGCAGCAGGTTCAACTCGCTCGGGTCGAGCATCGCCTGGTTGGCTGCCAGACGTGGTGGCTGCTGGCGCAGGTACTGGCCGCTCTCGGCACCTTGCAGGCGGGGGTCGCTGTCAGCGTCCAGCCAATCGGCCAGGGCGTCGACCAGTCGCTCGGCAGCCATGTCGTCGCCGAGCAATCTACGCAACTGGCGCTCGGCACGCTCGGCATCTTCCCCCAGCAAGGCATTGACGTTGAAGCAGGTGTGCTGGTCGCGCACCTGCAGGCGCGCCTTGCCTGCACCAAAGTCATACTCCAGCGCCTGGCCGCGCAGGGCCTGCCAGAACAGGGGGCTGGCGCGCCAGGTCGGATCGCGCAGGGCCTGGCTGGCATAGGCAAGGCCAGCCTGCTCCATCGCCCGCACCTGCACGCGCTGGCGCAGCAAGCGCGTCTCATCGACCTGCCGACGCCCCTCCTCCACCAGCCAGGCCAGGCCGGCCGCAAGCATCGCCAGCGCCACCATCACCATCAGCAACGCTGCACCCTGTTGTCGTCCACCACCCATTGCACCGCGCCTCGTCATCCGTGGAGGCGCCAGTCAACACGGTGCGTGTTGCAAGCACATGGCAACGTTTCCCGACAGTCACGTTGGCGTCATCTGAAGCAGGCAGGATTGGCCTTCCTTTTCATGACCTTACAGGAGTTCTCGCACATGGGCGGTATAGGCATCTGGCAACTGGTGATCGTGCTGCTGATCGTTTTCCTGCTGTTCGGCACCAAGCGCCTCAAAGGCCTGGGCAGCGATGTCGGCGAAGCGATCCAGGGTTTTCGCAAGTCGATGGGCGGTGACGACAACAGCAGCGCATCACCCAACGCACAGGTTCAACAGCAACAGCCAACGGATCGCCAGGGCTGATGTTCGAGATCGGTTTCAGCGAACTGCTACTGGTTGGCGCCGTCGCTCTGCTGGTCCTGGGGCCCGAACGCCTGCCGGTGGCGATGCGCACCGTCGGGCGCGGTCTTGGGCAGGCGCGGCGGGCCATGAACATGCTGCGCGCCCAGGTCGAGCGGGAAATCGACATGCCAGCCCTGGACGATGCGGCGCTGCGCAAACTGGAGCAGGATATCCGCCAGGGTGTCAGCCTCGATGAAGCACCCGCCAGGGAACGTACATCATGAGCTTCGCTGTCCACGGAAGGTCGGCAATGCCGCTGACCGAACACCTGCGTGACGCGCGCAAGCGCCTGGTGCGTTGCCTGCTGGCCATCGCCCTGGCGTTCGCTGTGTTGTTCCCCTTCGCCCAGACCCTCTACACCCTGGTCTCCGAGCCGCTGCGCCGCTTCCTGCCCGAGGGCGCGAGCATGATCGCAACCAGCGTCACCTCGCCGTTTCTCACGCCCTTCAAGCTGACGGCCATGTGCGCGCTGTTCATCAGCATGCCAGTGCTGCTGCATCAGGCTTGGGGCTTCATCGCGCCGGGGCTTTATCGGCGGGAGAAACGCATCGCCCTGCCGCTGCTGGTGTCGAGCATCCTGCTGTTCTACGGCGGCATGGCGTTCGCGTTCTTCCTGGTGTTTCCGATGATGTTCGGCTTCTTCGCCAGCGTGACCCCCGAAGGCGTGGCAATGATGACCGACATCAGCCAGTACCTGGACTTCATTCTCGCCCTGTTCCTGGCGTTCGGCCTGGCATTCGAAATTCCGGTGGCAACCTTCATCGTGGTCTGGGCAGGCCTGACCGATGTCGCCAGCTTGCGCCGTAGCCGGCCCTACGTGATCGTCGGCTGTTTCGTGGCCGGTATGATCCTCACGCCTCCTGACGTGTTCTCCCAGACCATGCTCGCCATCCCGATGTGGTTGCTGTTCGAGATCGGCCTGCTGGCCTGCGGGGCCCTTCAGACGCGCACCCGCCTTTCGTAGCGCCTACAGCGGGAGGCGTTGCCTGCTCCCTCTTGCACCACGCGGCTCACATGCTGGGGACTCCGTCAATTGATGAGTCCCCAGCATGATCCCACTAAGCCTGCACACCCGCTTCGCTCTTGATCGACTCACCGAAATCAGCCGGCCACTCTCAGCACAGGCCTTCCGCGAAATGCTCATCCCTGTGTTCGGTGACGACGTGCCAGACAGTTGCTATCAGCAGCTGCAGGACGCACTACGCGACGGCACGCTGAGCAACCCTTTACACCAGGTGAACCCACAGGTGGCAGGCAAAGCCTGCTACGACAATGCCACGCGTATCATCCACCTGCACCCCGAGGTGATCGCTACCGCGCTGCTGCAGCCACAGGCGGCCTGTGAACTGGCGACCATCCTGCTGCACGAGTTCGGTCATCACCTGGACAACCTTCTGCGCCAAGACTTCGCGAAAGGCCTGGACGATGGCTTTGCCTCGATCGCCGAGGATGCAGAGCTCGAGGAAGGTGCGCGCTTCGCCTACCTGATCGGCTGCATGGAGTCAGGCCCAAGCGGTGAGCTGCAGATCGCCCAACTGACCGAAGCAGGCCGAACCATCACCCTGCGAGCCGATGACCAGGCCATGCGTCTGTTCATCCGCCAGAGCCAGGATGAACATGCGCAACGCGCCAACACCAATGAAGGCAGCACCGAGGGCTTTTCTGCGGGCAAGGGCGACAAGAAAAACCCTGAAATGTCCTGGGGGCATGAGTCGATCGAGGAAGACCTCAAGTACGCCGGGTTCAATGAGCAACAACGCAAGGCGATCTATTTCGGCAACTGGCTGCGCGACTACTCGCAGTTGCTCGATCCCAAGCTGGTCCGTGCCGAAGACGCGCCCAAAGAGTTCCCGCGCAAGCTCTCCCGGAAAGTCCTGACCCAACTCGTAGACCTGCTGGCGCTCAAGGCATTTCCCAGCCTGCAATCCACGCCGCAAGAGCGCGCGCACTACATGGTCACACCGCAGATGCTCGGGGTGTATCGTCCTACCGAGCACATCGACAATCCCTACAACCCCAACCCGTCAGCGACTGACCCAAGCACCATCGATGCAGACTTCGAGCCGCCTGTCGCACAGGACGATCCGCGGTTGCAGGTCGATCCGGATACGTCCATGAAGCGCCACATCTTCAGTTCGGTCGATTACATGTGCGAACGACTGCGCGAGGCAATGGCGGCGGGCCCGACCCCTGAGGGCCTGCGCGAATTCGGTGCAGCACTGCACGTGCTGGAAGATTACTTCGCCCACTCCAACTACGCCGAATTGAGCCTGCACAAGCAGGGTCACGACACGGTACTGACCTGGACCGCACAAGCCGACTGCAAGCACCGCTGGCCCATCGTCACCGGCATGTTCGCCGGCAGCGATGTGATAGCCAGCCTGGCCGAGCCGATGGCCAATGCACTCTTCGCCCCCTCCGGCGACTTCGAGAACATCACGCCAGGGCAGCGCTCGGACACTGAACTGGCGCTGTTGATCCTGCTTCAGGACCACCCCGATCCGCAGTGGCAGGAATACCTGAACAACGCACTCGAAGTTCGCGACACGTTGGCGGACCTGCCAGGGTTCAATATGGCGAGGCGCATTTCCTGGATCACGGGCTCACCGCTGCGCCTTGCAACCGACCTGCCCAAGGTTGGCTACCGGGCCATCCTCAACCTGATCGGCAACTCGGTCGACGATATCCAGACGTACAGAATGGGCAATCCCATGCTCACCGGCTCGACCAATCCGACCCACTCCCAGCTTGCCAAGGACCATGACGTGCATCCGCTGCATACCCTGGCCACCCTGATGGCCCGGGTTGCAGTGCGCGAAGTCGGTTTCGCCATGTTCAAATACTGGGAGGGGGGGCGGTTGCGCGATCCGATCAAGATAGCGCGCAGCTACTTTACCCACCCCAACGACAGCGAATGGCAGGACGAACTGGTCAGCAAGTGGGCAAGCGAGCACCCCAAGGAAATTCAGAAATCCAGCGACCCTGCTGTCTTCGAAGCGCTCAACCACGATCATGAGGCGCCAGCGGTGGATGAAAGCGCCTGGGAACGTCTGAAAGGGCTGTTCAGTTAAAACCTGTAGAAACGACAAGCCCCGGCAGAAGACTGCCGGGGCTTGTCGATGTGCAGCAGCAAAATTTCAGCGCACTCAGATGTCCAGCAAAGGCCAGACCTCATACGCCGGCGTTTCATAAGGGTGGCTCTGTTTCAATGCGGCGACCACCTGGCGAACCCGCTCATCGGCCACCACCAGCTCCACCTTCCACTCCTCCACCACCTCGACCTGGCCCACCTGCCCGAGGAATGGCTGGCTGCCATCCAACGGGCGGAACTGACCCTGGCCAAGTGTCTGCCAGGCACAGTGATCGTAGTCACCGATACGCCCGCCTCCGGCGGCGAACACGGCGGCCTTGACCACCTCGACGTGGCTGGCGGGGACGAAGAAGGCGAGCTTGTGCACCGCTTAGTTCACCCACACCCGCGCGTTGCGGAACATGCGCATCAGCGCGGCGTCTTCCTGCCAGTCATCCGGACGCCAGGAGTTCTGCACGGCGCGGAACACACGCTCAGGGTGCGGCATCATGATGGTGACGCGACCGTCGCGGCTGGTGAGGCCGGTGATGCCCCGTGGCGAACCGTTCGGGTTGGCCGGATACTGCTCGGTGACCTTGCCGTGGTTGTCGACGAAACGCAGGGCCACGCAACCGGACAGGTCGGCTTCCAGCAGTGCCTCTTCGCTGGCGAACTCGGCATGGCCTTCGCCGTGGGCGATGGCGATCGGCATGCGCGAACCGGCCATGCCCTGCAGGAAGATCGAGTTGGACTTCTGCACCTCGACCATGGCTACACGCGCTTCGAACTGCTCCGAGCGGTTGCGCACAAAGTGCGGCCAGTACTCGGTGCCCGGGATCAGCTCGTGCAGGTTGGACATCATCTGGCAACCGTTGCACACGCCCAGGGCGAAGCTGTCGGTACGCTCGAAGAAGGCCTGGAAGGTATCGCGGGCACGGCTGTTGAACAGCGCCGACTTCGCCCAGCCTTCACCGGCGCCCAGTACGTCGCCGTAGGAGAAGCCACCGCAGGCGACCAGGCCCTTGAAGGCTTCGAAGTCGACGCGACCGGCGAGGATGTCGCTCATGTGCACGTCGATCGCGGCAAAGCCTGCACGGTCGAAGGCTGCAGCCATCTCGACCTGGCCGTTGACGCCCTGCTCACGCAGGATCGCCACTCGCGGACGCACACCCTTCTTGATGTAGGGCGCGGCGACGTCTTCGTTGACGTCGTAGCCGAGCTTGACCGACAGGCCTGGATTGTCCTCTTCGAGCAGGACGTCGAATTCCTGGTCGGCGCAGTCGGCGTTGTCGCGCAGGCGCTGGATCTGATAGCTGGTCTCGGCCCACTGGCGCTGCAGCATGCGACGGTCATCGTCGAACAGCACTTCGCCGTTCAGGCTGATGGACACCTCACCGTTGTTGACCGGCTTGCCGATCACCGCGACGCACTCCTCGCCCAGGCCCGCGGCGCTGAACTGGGCCAGTACGTCTGGCGTAGCGTCCTGGCGAACCTGGATGACCGCACCCAGCTCTTCGTTGAAGAGGATGGCTGGCACGTCGCCCTTGCTGTCGGTCAGCGGATCGAGTTGCAGGTCGAGGCCGCAATGGCCGGCGAAGGCCATTTCCAGCACGGTGGTGACCAGGCCGCCGTCGGAACGGTCGTGGTAGGCCAGCAGATGGCCGTCGGCGTTCAGACCCTGGATCACGGCGAAGAACGCCTTGAGGTCTTCGGCGTCGTCGACGTCCGGCGCCTGGGCTGCGATCTTGCCGTAGGTCTGGGCCAGGATCGAGGCGCCCATGCGGTTCTTGCCGCGGCCCAGGTCGATCAGGATGAGGTCGGTCTCGCCCTTGTCCATGCGCAGTTGCGGGGTCAGGGTCTTGCGGATGTCAGTGACCGGGGCGAAGCCTGTGATGATCAGCGACATCGGCGAGGTGACGCTCTTCTCGACGCCCTCTTCGCTCCACTTGGTCTTCATCGACATCGAGTCTTTGCCGACCGGGATGGTGATGCCCAGCTCGGGGCACAGCTCCATGCCGACAGCCTTGACGGTGTCGTACAGGCGCGCGTCTTCGCCTGGGTGGCCGGCAGCGGACATCCAGTTGGCCGACAGCTTGATGTCGGACAGCTTGTCGATGCGCGAGGCGGCCAGGTTGGTGATGGTTTCGCCGATGGCCATGCGCCCGGATGCCGGGGCATCCAGCAGTGCCAGCGGAGTCCGCTCGCCCATGGCCATGGCTTCGCCAGTGTAGACATCGAAGCTGGTGGCGGTGACGGCGCAGTCGGCCACCGGTACCTGCCACGGGCCGACCATCTGGTCGCGGGCGACCAGGCCGGTGATGGTGCGGTCGCCGATGGTGATCAGGAAGCTCTTGCTGGCCACGGCCGGGTGGCTCAGCACGCGCTGCACGGCGGTGTCCAGGTCCAGCCCGCTCGGGTCGAAATCATCGCCCAGCTCGGCTTCGCGGGTGACCGAGCGGTGCATGCGTGGCGGTTTGCCCAGCAGCACGTCGAGCGGCATGTCGACCGGGGTGTTGTCGAAGTGGCTGTCGGTGACGGTCAGGTGCTGTTCTTCGGTGGCTTCGCCGACCACGGCGAACGGGCAGCGCTCACGCTCGCAGATGGCCTTGAAGCGCTCGAAGTCGACAGCGCTGACGGCCAGCACGTAACGCTCCTGCGATTCGTTGCTCCAGATTTCGTGCGGGGCCATGCCCGGCTCGTCGTTGGGCACGTTGCGCAGCTCGAAGCGACCACCGCGGCCACCGTCGTTGACCAGTTCCGGGAAGGCGTTGGAGATGCCGCCGGCGCCGACGTCGTGGATGAAGGCGATCGGGTTGTCGTCGCCCAGCTGCCAGCAGCGGTCGATGACTTCCTGGCAACGGCGCTCCATTTCCGGGTTTTCGCGCTGGACCGAGGCGAAGTCCAGGTCAGCCGAGCTGGCACCGGTGGCCACCGACGAGGCAGCGCCGCCGCCCAGGCCGATCAGCATGGCCGGGCCGCCGAGCACGATCAGCTTGGCGCCGACGGTGATCTCGCCCTTCTGCACGTGGTCTTCACGGATGTTGCCCATGCCGCCGGCGAGCATGATCGGCTTGTGGTAGCCGCGCACTTCTTCACCGTGCGGGGTGTTGATGCTCTGCTCGAAGGTACGGAAGTAGCCGGTCAGGGCCGGACGACCGAATTCGTTGTTGAACGCGGCGCCGCCCAGCGGGCCTTCGATCATGATGTCGAGGGCGTCGACGATGCGCTCAGGCTTGCCGTAGGCCTGCTCCCATGGCTGTTCGAAGCCCGGGATGCGCAGGTTGGATACGGTGAAGCCGGTCAGGCCGGCCTTGGGCTTGGCGCCACGGCCGGTGGCGCCTTCGTCGCGGATTTCGCCGCCGGAGCCGGTGGAGGCGCCGGAGAACGGGGCGATGGCGGTCGGGTGGTTGTGCGTCTCGACCTTCATCAGGATGTGCACCGGCTCCTGCACCGCACCGTACTGGCGGGTTTCAGGATTCGGGAAGAAGCGGCCGGCGACGTTGCCGACGATCACCGAGGCGTTGTCCTTGTAGGCCGACAGCACGCCTTCGTTGTGCATCTGGTAGGTGTTCTTGATCATGCCGAACAGGCTCTTTTCCTGAGCCTGGCCGTCGATGTCCCAACTGGCGTTGAAGATCTTGTGGCGGCAGTGCTCGGAGTTGGCCTGGGCGAACATCATCAGCTCGATGTCGTTCGGGTTGCGCTTGAGCCCCTGGAAGGCGTTGACCAGGTAGTCGATCTCGTCTTCGGCCAGGGCCAGGCCCAGGTCGACGTTGGCCTGGGCCAGGGCGGCGCGGCCACCTGCGAGAATGTCGACCGAGGTCATCGGCTTGGGCTGGGCGTGGCTGAACAGGTCTGCAGCCTGCTCCAGCTGAGTCAGCACGCGCTGGGTCATGCGATCGTGCAGTTCGGCGGACACCTGCGCGACGTCGGCGTCGCTGAGCGAGCCGGCCACGTAGTAGGCGATGCCGCGCTCCAGGCGCTGGATCGACTGCAGGCCGCAGTTATGGGCGATGTCGCTGGCCTTGGAGGCCCAGGGCGAAATGGTGCCCAGGCGCGGCACGACCAGGAACAGGCGGCCGCTCGGCTCCTGTACCGGCACGCTCGGGCCGTACTTGAGCAGACGGCCCAGCACCTGCTGCTGGTCGGCGGTCAGCTCGCCGTCGACGTCGGCGAAGTGGGCGAATTCGGCATACAAACCAGTAACAGCGGGGACTTTCTGGCTCAGTTGCTCGAGTAATTTACCGTGGCGAAAGGCAGAAAGGGCAGGAGCGCCGCGCAGGATCAACATCGTCGGGACAGCCTCAGGAAGGGGTGTGCTTAGAGGCCGTGCATTCTAGCCTAATTCGACGGCTTTCGGCACCCGCCAGAGGGCAATGCTGCCGGGCGGTGGAACCGGACCTGGGGGTCAGAATTCTGCAGGCTGGCCGGAGGGGTTTTCACTGGGCGATCCTCCGAAGGCAAGCCCCCGCAAACACACGACCCGCTACCAGACAAGCTAACGGTTGTCGAGATATGGCGCGGGCGGTCCTTTGCGTATACTGCAACCTATGTTCGCCCACACTGCTTTGCGCCAGCGCTGCGCCAGATGGCTCTTCGCAACCGGACTCTTGCTGATGCTCGGTGCCTGTGTTGAAAAACCCAGCACCCTCGAGCGCGTGAAGGAGGACGGCGTGCTGCGCGTCATAACCCGCAACAGCCCGGCCACCTACTTCCAGGACCGCAACGGCGAAACCGGCTTCGAATACGAGCTGGTCAAACGTTTCGCCGACGATCTGGGCGTCAAGCTGGAGATCGAGACCGCCGACAACCTCGACGACCTGTTCGACCAGTTGGGCAAGCCTTCCGGTCCGGTGCTGGCAGCCGCCGGCCTGGTCAGCAGCGAGCAACGCACCACCCAGGCGAAGTTCTCCCACCCGTATCTCGAAGTCACCCCCCAGGTCATCTACCGCAATGGCCGTTCCCGCCCCACCGAACCCAAGGATTTGATCGGCAAGAAGATCATGGTGCTCAAGGGCAGCAGCCATGCCGAACAGCTGGCTGAACTGAAAAAGCAGTATCCGACGCTTGAATACGAAGAGTCCGACGCTGTTGAGGTGGTCGACCTATTGCGCATGGTCGACGAAGGCCAGATCGACCTGACCCTGGTCGACTCCAACGAACTGGCGATGAACCAGGTGTACTTCTCCAACGTGCGCGTGGCCTTCGACCTGGGCGATGCCCGCGACCAGCGCTGGGCCGTGGCGGCCGGCGAAGACAACAGCCTGCTCAACGAGATCAACGAGTTTCTCGACAAGGCGCAGAAGAACGGCACGCTTCAGCGCCTGAAAGACCGTTATTACGGCCATGTCGACGTGCTTGGCTACGTCGGCGCCTACACCTTCGCCCAGCACCTGCAGCAGCGCCTGCCCAAGTATGAAAAGCACTTCAAGAGCTACGCCAAGGTCGAGCAGGTCGACTGGCGGCTGCTGGCGGCGATCGGTTACCAGGAATCGATGTGGCAGCCCGAGGTGACATCGAAGACCGGCGTACGCGGCCTGATGATGCTGACCCAGCGCACCGCCCAGGCCATGGGCGTGTCCAACCGGCTGGACCCCAGGCAAAGCATCATGGGTGGGGCGAAATACTTCATGCTCATCAAGGAGCAGCTCGACGACAGCATCCAGGAACCGGACCGCACCTGGTTCGCCCTGGCCGCCTACAACGTCGGCAGCGGCCATCTGGAAGACGCTCGTACCCTCGCCAAGCGCGAAGGCCTGAACCCGAACAAGTGGCTGGACGTGAAGAAGATGCTGCCACGCCTGTCGCAGAAGCAGTGGTACAGCAAAACCAAGTACGGCTACGCCCGCGGCGGCGAGCCTGTGCACTTCGTGGCCAACATCCGCCGCTACTACGACATCCTCACCTGGGTGACCCAGCCGCAGCTCGAGGGACAGGTGGCCGAGGGCAACCTGCATGTGCCTGCGGTCAACAAAGACAAGCCGGCGGAGCAATCACCGCCGATGTAACCCTGCAGCGGCCTCTTGGCGGGCAAGTCAGGACTTGGCCCGGCGCGCCTTGAAGAAGTCGCTGAGAATCTGCCCGCACTCCTGCGCCAGCACGCCCCCCTCCACCAACACGCGATGATTCAAAAAGCCCTGGGTGAAGAACTGCCCCTGGCTCTGCACCACCCCCGCCTTGGGCTCCAGCGCCCCATACACCACCCGCTCTATCCGCGAATGGACGATCAGGCCCGCACACATGCTGCAGGGCTCGAGGGTCACATACAGGGTGCTGCCCGGCAGCCGATAGTTGCTGACAGCCTTGGCTGCATCGCGAATGGCGACCATTTCGGCGTGGGCGCTGGGATCATTGTCGGTGATCGGTCGGTTGAAACCACGGCCGATCACCTGCCCCTGCTGCACCAGCACCGCACCTACCGGCACCTCCCCCAGCAAAGCGCCTTCAGCCGCCAGTTCCAGCGCCAACTGCATGAATGCCTGATCGCCGCTGCGATCGATGATCCGCGGACGCATCAGACCACCGCGATCGCGGCCATCAGGCCGGTTTCCATGTGGTCGATCACATGGCAGTGGAACATCCAGGTGCCTGGGTTATCCGCTACCAGCGCCACCTGGGCACGCTCGTTCCTGCCCAACAGGTAGGTGTCGGTGAACCAGGGCTCGGTGATCTTGCGGCGATTGGAGGCGATCACCTTGAAACTCATGCCATGCAGGTGGATAGGGTGCTGGTACTGGGTCATGTTCTTCAGCTCGAAGATATAGCTGTTGCCCTTTTTCAGCGTGGCAATCGGCCGGTCGGCGCAGGTCTTGTCGGTGATGTCCCAGGCCTGACCGTTGATCTGCCACAGACTCGGTGGCTTGCCGTTGTCGGTGTTCACCGAAACCTGGCCCGCCCATTCGAAATTGAAGTTCAGCTTCTCGGCCTTCTCCAGGTCCGGCTCGGCGATCGGGTTCGGCGGCAGCGCCTTGGGCCAGTCGCTCGGTGCCTCGCTGCTGGCGACCGAACGGAGGGTGCCCAGGCGCACGAAGCCGTCGCGCAGGGAAATCTCCTCGCCGGCCTCGGGAATTCGGATGGCCAGGCAGATGCGCATGCCGGGGCCAAGCCAGTAGTCGTCCTCGAGCGGCCTCGGGGTCACCGGGTTGCCATCGAGCGCATAGATCATCGCCTCGCAGTTGCCCTTGAGGTTGATGCGGTAGGTCCAGGTGTTGTCCAGGTTGAGCAGCCGCACACGCACCACTTGGCCGGCGGGCAACTCGGTGACCGCCTCGGCCTCGCCATTGATGGTGATCAAGCGCCCAGCGGTGCCATTGCGCGCGGCCTCGCGAGGCACGCTGAACGGCATGAACTCGCCCTGCTCGTCCACGTGCCAGGTCTTCAGGCTCAGGGTGCGTTCATGCAGGAAGCCGGTCGGCTCGCGCTCCTCGACGATCAGCGGCCCGACCAGCCCACGCCCCAGCTCCTCGGAACTGCTGACATGCGGGTGGTACCAGTAACTGCCGGCATCGGGCACGCGGAACTTGTAGTCGAAGAACTCACCCGGCTTGACCGGCAGTTGCGACACATAGGGCACACCGTCCATTTCCAGCGGCAGGCGGATGCCGTGCCAATGGATGGTGGTTTCAACCGGCAGGTGATTGATGAAGCGTACCCGCAACCAGGTGCCCTGGCGCACCCGCAACTCGGTGCCGGGTGCCGAGGGCCCGAAAGCCCAGGCTTCGGTCTTGAAACCGGGAACCAGCTCGACATCCAGGGGCGCCGCGATCAGCTCGTAGTCGTGCCCGGCATTGTCGTCCTCGACCTTGCCCAGCCAGTAGCGAGCCGCGCCTCCGGCGCCCAGGCCAACCACGACGAGGCCGGTCAGGCCCTTGAGCATTTGTCGACGGGTAAAGGACATACGTGCAGGTACCTCGTTTTGCGCAATCAAGCTGCCAGCACCGCTGGCAATGAAGGGCGAATACGATACACCTGCAATTGAGAAAGATTAAGTGAACTGTTGTCGCGCTGCTGCACGAGGCCGGCTTCAGCGGGACCTTCAAGGGCTGGGTGGCCTATCGTGGCTGACGCGCGGGAACGCGAGGGTGAAACAGGTCGCCCCCTCGCTGCTGTCGGCCCAGCAGCGTCCCTGGTGCAATTGCATGATCGAGCGCACGATCGACAGACCCAGCCCGCTGGACTGTGACGAATGCTGGCGCGAGGCATCGACCCTGTAGAAACGTTCGAACACGCTTTCCAGGTGCTCAGGGGCGATTGCCTGCCCACGGTTGCGCACCCGGATCAACACCTCATCGCCCTGCTCACCGGCGGTCACTTCGATGACACTGCCCGGTTCGGCAAAGCGCACCGCATTGGCCAACAGGTTGGCCAGCGCCCGGCGCAGCAACGCGGCGTCGGCCCACACCGAGCCTTCGCCATGCCACGCCAGCCGTACGTCGCGCTCGCAGGCGAGGTCTTCGAAGTAATCGCACAAACGCCCCAACTCCTGGGCCAACTCCAGGCCGGTGCGATCGATAGGGTGATCGGCATGCTCGGCGCGGGCCAGGAACAGCATGTTGTCGATCATCCGCGACAGCCGTTGCAACTCCTCGAAGTGCGAGCCCAGCAGGCGCTGGTAGTAATGCGGCTCACGCACCTGACCGAGGCCGACCTCAGTCTGGCCAAGCAGATTGTTGATGGGTGTGCGCAAGTCATGGGCCATGTCGGCACTGACCTGCTTGAGTTGTTCGAAACCGCGTTCGAGCCGCGCCAGCATGGCATTGAACTGCTCGATCAGGGCATCCAGCTCGGCGGGTGCATCGTCGCGCTGCAGCCGCTGCGACAAGGTGCCGACGCCAATGGTTGCCGTCTGGCGCGCCAACCGGCGCAGTGGCGACATGCCGCGGCGGGCAAGCAGATAGGCCAGGGCTGCCGCCAGCACGGCCATCACCGACGAGAACAGGATGATGTTGTCGCGATACTCGCGCAGGATGCGGGTGCGCTCGGTCAGCAAGCGCCCCGACAGAATTTCCAGTGCCGCACCGCCACCCGGTGGCTCGCTGAGTACTGCGGTATAGATGAAGGGCGTGCCATCGGCGGTGGTGCTGCGCTGCACCGCATCCAGCCCCAGTGCTTCCCCCGCAGGCAGAGGCGTGACCTGCGGCACCTCGCGGCGCCCTGGATTGACCTCCAGCAGCGGCGCCCCGGCGACCGGCCGGATGACCAGCAAGGATTCGGTATTGCCCAGCATGTTGGCGAACAGCTGCGGCTTGTCACGCACCAACGCGCGGGCGTCCATGTCACGCAGCAGGGTACGGATCTGCTCGACGCGGGTCAGCAGCGCGCCGTCGTCACGCAGCGCCAGTTGCTGCCCGAGTGCGACATACAGCGCGCCGCCCAGCAGAGCCAGGGCGACGAACGAAAAGGTTGCCAGCAACACCGCCAGGCGCACGGTCAGCGACAGGCGCCTCATGCCTCGAGCTCGCAGCGATAGCCGACGCCGTGCACGGTATGGATCAGGCGCACCGCGAAGGGTTCGTCGACTTTCTGCCGCAGGCGCCGCACCGCGACATCCACCACGTTGGTGTCGCTGTCGAAATTCATGTCCCACACTCGTGATGCGAGGAAGGTGCGCGACAGCACCTGCTCGGGATGCTGGAGAAAACACGCCAGCAACTTGAACTCCTTGCTGGTCAGGTCGATGCGCATACCTGCGCGTTCGCAGCGGTGCTTGCCCAGGTCCAGGCGCAGGTCACCCAGGCTGAGGATCTCTTCATCCGGCTGCGCATGGCCGCGGCGCAGGATGATGCGGATGCGCGCCAGCAGTTCGGCGAAGGAGAATGGCTTGACCAGGTATTCGTCGGCGCCCAGCTCAAGGCCACGCAGCCGATCTTCGAGCGTGCCACGGGCGCTGAGGAACAACACGGGGGTACGGGTCTGTGCGCGCAGTTTTTGCATCACGGCCCAGCCATCGAGCCCAGGCAGCATCACGTCGAGCAGGATCAGGTCGTAGGGTGTCTCGCGGGCCATGTGCAGGCCATCGATACCATTGTCGGCATGATCGACACTGTAGCCGGCCTCGCCCAGGCCACCGGCCAGATAGTCGGCGGTCTTGGCTTCGTCTTCGATGATGAGGATTTTCACTGACCCGCGTCTCCAACCCGCCTGCCGGCACCGACGCAGTATAGCGTGGTGCCAGGCCGGGCTGGCTCAGTTGCCTGGAACATGCGCGGCTTGCAGGATCAGCTTGGCCACCGCTTGCGGCTGGGAAATCAGCGAGACGTGGCTGGCATCGAGCTCGACGGTGTGGGCGTTCATGCGCTTGGCCATGAAACGCTGCTGCTCGGTGTTGATGGTACGGTCCTGGGTCGAGACGGCGTACCAGGTGGGCTTGTCTTTCCATGCCGCGACGGTGGTCTTGGCGGTCTTGATGCCAACACCGATGGGCTGCTGGACGGCGTAGTAGGTTTCGGCCTCGGCCTTGGGCAGGTCGCCGGCGAAATCGTTGACGAAGGCATTTTCGCTGAGCATGCCGTAACCGTCGGCGGACCACTGCAGGCCAGCCCCCGCCGGCGCTGCCGGGAAGCGCTTGGTCAGCGCCGGGTAGTCTTCGCCCGCTTCCGGAGCACGGGCGGCGATGTAGACCAGACCTTTGACCTTTTCCGAATCACCGGCCTGGCTGATGACCATGCCGCCGTAGGAGTGACCGACCAGGATCACCGGGCCGTCCTGCTGGGCCAGCGCCCGGTTGACAGCTGCGACGTCGTCGTCGAGCGAGGTGGTCGGGTTCTGGACTGCGGTCACGTGCAGGCCTTTGGCTTGCAGCAACGGAATCACCTTGGCCCAGCTGGACGCATCGGCGAACAGGCCGTGAACCAGCACGATGTTCTTCACTTCCTGCGGCGCGCTATCGGCGGCCCAGGTGGAAGTGGCGGCGAAGGCCGCACCGGTGAGTGACAGGGCAAGGACGAGCGAGCGGAGTTTCATGGCGGTTTCCTCTGGATGCGTACGGGAGTGAGCTCACTGTACGAAGCCAGGGGAAACCGGGGCATGACCCGGTCATTACAAAAGAATGACGGAGCTGGGCACGCCTGTGCCGGCCTCATCGCGGGACCAGCCCGCTCCCACAGAATGGACTGCCCCCAAGAAGTTGGACACCAATCCAACCTTTGGGGGCAGCTCAGAGGCACCATGATCTTGCGCCTGTGGGAGCGGCGGTTCGCCGCTGCGACTGGTCCCGCGATAGGGCCGGAACAGGCTACATAACCCCCACCAGCAGGTGCACGACCCCACCCACCAGCACCATGACCCCGGGGACCCCGGTCGCCTTCAGCGCGCCCTCGTCCAGCCGCGCCGGATCCAGCAACTGCACGCGCACGCGGGTCAATGCGACGCGCTGCTGCGACTGGAGATTTCCTGCCCCACCCAATGCCGCCGACACCTCTTCAAGTTCTACCTTTCGGATATAGCGCGGCGGTAGGCCTTGGCCTCCTGTGGCCCATCAGCGCACAAGCTGAAATAGATACCGCGGGGCACCACCTGCGCTCGGCCACGCTTGCAACCCCATTCAGCCACGAGTCGACACCCATGGGTTTGCAACTGTTGATGCCCCACGCCGAGCAGGAACTGCGCGATCTCGCCGAGTCCCTGGTCGCAGCCTGCCCCGACATGCGCCAGATGGCCCGCGATACTGCGGCATCAATCCTGCGCAAACACGGCCACCCCGATCTGGACCCCGATCACGTGCACCTCAACCGCTTCGAGGCCGCCCAGAGCAGCCCGAGAACCTTCAGCGGCTGGGAGCACCACGATGCGCCATACCAGTCGTTCACCCTGCCGCAATTGGTGATGCACCGTTTCGATGTCCATGACCAGGACAACAGTGACCTGCTCGGCTACCTGAGCGGCTTCTACTGCGACGGTCCGGGACAGGCGGTCTATGACGAGCACAACGAGATCGCGCTGCAGCCACAGGATGTACTGGAGGATTTCTGGGACATCGACTTCAGCACCCTGTTCCAGGAAAGATTGGCGACTTTCTGGCGCGACCATGCAGATGACTACCGTCTACTGGCGAAGGTCAACTTCCTGAGCAAGGTGATCGAAACCTGTGCGGCCGACCCCACCAGCGAACTGGCGGTCCGTGCCCGACGCGTGGCCAAGGCCATCACCGGGCTGAGCCTGCAGACCCCGACACTCACCCAGTTACGCCAATCCAACGTTGCAGAAAGCGGCTATCGCGTCTGTACGTTCGATATCGCAGGCTACATCGCGAGCGACTGGCTGCGCATCGAAATGGAAGATGGCCAGCAACTGCTCTATACCCCAGGTGACGAGGAGGCGCTGCACCTGTTTGCCACCCGCAAGGACTTGTACTGGTGGGTACTGAACAACACCAATCACGCCGACAACCGCACGCGTTTCATGAGCCACTTCCCGCTATCGGCCAATGACCAGTCCGGTGATTCGGTCGGTCTCAACCACATGATCGACCTGCTGTTCTACAACTGGGGTGGGGATGATCATCACTGCCTCAACCAGGTCGATCGCACCATCGCCGGTGATGCGTTCAGCCATCTGCGTGACAGTGCACGGCAACGCATGAACGACGACGCGCACTTTGCCCTGCGCTCCAATGGCGACCTGCGCAAGCAGATGTGGATCGGCTACCTGGCGGCATTCGCCAAGGTGTTCGGGCCCATAGCGGCGATTGACTGGCCGATCGCGCTGGCCGCAGTGGGGGCGGGTATCGCCGACATGGGGCTGAACATCGATCAAGCGGTCAACGGCCATACCACAGGGGAACGTCAGGCTGGGGTCAAAGGGGCAATATTTGCGGCCATCGATACACTCTTCAACGCCACCATGCTGCACAGTGCCGCCGGCAAAATCGAGTCTGTGAGCGAGTTGGCGGGTGAGGCCGAGGCAGCAAGCGGAACGGAGCCGGCAGTACAGCCGGAGCCGTCTGCTGAAACAGAACCGGTTGAAGAACTCGAAACTGCAACGGTCGAGGATGTCCAGGCCTGGGTGCCGGAATCCTTCAGGCCAGCCGAGAAGCGGGTGATGCTCGAGCCCTATGAAACCAACATCATACTGAGCGCCCCTGAAGGCAGCGGTGGTCAACCCGGCATCTATCTTCAACATGGCAATTTCTATGTACTGATCGACGACGAGCCGTATCAGGTCCGCTATGTGAACGAGATGCGCGGCTGGGTCGTGATCGATCCGCAAAACCCCTACTCCTTCTACCGCAACATCCCCATCGCCATGGATGACCAGGGGCTATGGCAGCCATTGGAGCGACCGGGCCTGAAGGGCGGGATGATGCCGCGCAAACTTCTCAAGCTCTGGGGAAGGGTGACATCCCCATCGATGCCCGAACCCCTTCCAACCTCCGCCTACGACATACCAGCCGACATGCGTCCCAGGCTCGAGAGCTCGGCGAACAGCCCCGGTGACGAGCGCGTCCTGAACGGTACGATGTTCAACCCTGACCCGGAAATCGAAAGGGCGAACGGTGTATTTCGGGAAACCAGGGATCGCCTGGCCGCCGATGCAAAGGGATACCTCGCCTCGGTGCAGACCCCACCGCGTCCCAAACTGCCCGAACTGGCACGCGAGGCGACGCCCAAGCAAATCATCCGTGGTGTTTTCGAGAACAGCCAAGGCATGGTCATCGGCGAAGCCCACTCACAGGTCGGCAGCAAGAAATTCCTGATCGACAACATGGCGCTGCTGAAGCGGGAAAAGGTGAAGGTGCTTTACCTGGAACACTTCATGACCGACTTCCAGCAGACCGACCTCGACCTGTTCAACCGCAGCGGCGAGATGCCCGCGACGTTGAAAACCTATGTGCGCAGCCTGGACCTGGGTTTTCGCCTGCACGGGTTTGAGCGATATACCTTCGAGAACCTGCTGCTCGAAGCCCAGAGAAATGGCATTCGCCTGCAGTCCATCGATTGCATGGCGAGCTACCGGCAAGCATGGGCTCAAGCACCTTCACCGGTGATCCGCCAGCAGATGATGAACTTCTATGCCCACGAGGTCATCGCCGCGGATCAAGGGCGCGCAGCCAGCAAATGGGTCGCATTGGTCGGCAATTCGCACGCCAATACTTTCGAGCAGGTGCCGGGGATGAGCGAACTCGAGGGCGTGACGGGCATGCGTGTGGAAGACATTGCCCTCGACCAGCCAGGTGGGATCGGCAATGACCCAGGGCTCACCGTGGTGCAGGATGATCTTTCGGTTCGGCGGGTAAAAAGCGACCTGCGCCTGCAGGTACCTGTTCGCCAACCCGAGCCTGCGGGCAGGAACTTCGAGCAGACATTGCGCAACATCGGCAGCTTTACCATCGATAGCCAGGACAACGTGTTGCAACTGATCCATCGCAGCAACAGCGGACAATTGCAATACACGCCGATCCTGGAGGAAGGATCCCGTTTCTACATCGACAAGCCGAACTGGCCCTGGATCAGCGGCCGTCGTCTGCGCGACCTGCAGGAACTGCGTACCGCCCTGACCAACAGAGGGCTGCGCTACGTCTGGATCTGATGCGAGGCCGTTACGGTCAGAGGCCTTAAGTACAGAAGCCCGCTATTACGCGGGCTTCTGTGCATTTAACGCGGGTTGTATTCGCGCGGGATCATTCCCACTCGATCGTCGCCGGCGGCTTGCTCGACACGTCGTAGGTCACCCGCGAGATGCCTTCGATCTCGTTGATGATACGACCGCTCACAGTCTCCAGCAGCTCGTACGGCAGGTGCGCCCAGCGTGCGGTCATGAAGTCCACCGTCTCGACGGCGCGCAGCGCGACGACCCAGGCGTAGCGACGGCCATCGCCGACCACGCCGACCGATTTGACCGGCTGGAACACCACGAACGCCTGGCTGGTCTTGTGGTACCAGTCGGCCTTGCGCAGTTCTTCGATGAAGATGTGGTCGGCGCGACGCAGGAGGTCGGCGTACTCTTTCTTCACTTCACCGAGGATGCGCACGCCCAGGCCTGGGCCCGGGAATGGGTGGCGGTAGACCATGTCGTACGGCAGGCCCAGTTCCAGGCCGATCTTGCGCACTTCGTCCTTGAACAGTTCACGCAGCGGCTCGACCAGCTTGAGGTTCATTTCCTCCGGCAGGCCACCGACGTTGTGGTGCGACTTGATCACGTGGGCCTTGCCGCTCTTGGCGCCAGCCGACTCGATCACGTCCGGGTAGATGGTGCCTTGGGCGAGGAACTGGATGTTCTCGAGCTTGCTGGCTTCGGCATCGAATACGTCGATGAAGGTGCGGCCGATGATCTTGCGCTTCTTCTCCGGATCGGCTTCGCCTTCCAGGTTGCCGAGGAACTGTGCTTCGGCATCGGCACGGATCACCTTGACGCCCATGTTCTCCTTGAACATGGCCATCACCTGGTCGCCTTCGTGCAGACGCAGCAGGCCGTTGTCGACGAATACGCAGGTCAGCTGATCGCCGATGGCGCGGTGCAGCAGCGCGGCAACCACCGAGCTGTCGACGCCGCCAGACAGGCCCAGCAGGACGTTGGCCGAACCGACTTGCTCACGCACCTGGGCGATGGCGTCTTCGACGATGTTCGATGGGGTCCACAGGGCTTCGCAGCCGCAGATGTCCTGGATGAAGCGCGAGAGGATGCGACCGCCCTGCTTGGTGTGGGTCACTTCCGGGTGGAACTGCACGCCGTAGTAGCCGCGGGCATCGTCGAACATGCCGGCGATCGGGCAGCTCGGGGTGCTGGCCAGCACGTGGAAGTCGCCCGGCATCTGGGTGACCTTGTCGCCGTGGCTCATCCACACGTCCAGGCCCAGCACGCCGTCAGCGTCGATATGATCTTCGATGCCGTCGAGCAGGCGGCTCTTGCCGACCACGTCGACGCGGGCGTAGCCGAACTCGCGCAGCTCGGAACCTTCGACCTTGCCGCCCAGTTGCTCGGCCATGGTCTGCATGCCGTAGCAGATGCCCAGCAGCGGTACGTTAAGGTCGAACACGGCCTGCGGCGCACGCGGGCTGTTGGCTTCGTGGACCGACTCGGGGCCACCGGCCAGGATGATGCCGCGCGGGTTGAAGGCGCGGATCGCTTCATCGTCCATATCGAACGGGTGCAGTTCGCAGTAGACACCGATCTCGCGCACGCGGCGGGCGATCAGCTGGGTGTACTGGGAACCGAAATCGAGGATCAGGATTCGGTGAGCGTGAATGTCGAGGGCCATGACTCAATCTCGTCAGTGGAAATCGGAAACGACGCGGGGCTGTTCGTGACAGCCCCGCTCTCGGTTGTTGCTGAAGCCTCAGCCTACGCGGTAGTTAGGGGCTTCCTTGGTGATCTGCACGTCGTGCACGTGGGACTCGGCCATGCCGGCACCGGTGATGCGCACGAACTCCGGCTTGGTGCGCATCTCTTCGATGGTCGCGCTGCCGGTGTAGCCCATGGAGGAACGCAGCCCGCCCATCAGCTGGTGGATGATCGCGGCCAGGGCACCCTTGTAAGGGACGCGGCCTTCGATACCTTCCGGAACCAGCTTCTCGGCACCGGCCGAGGAGTCCTGGAAGTAGCGGTCCGAAGAACCCTGCGCCTGTGCCATGGCACCCAGCGAACCCATGCCGCGGTAAGCCTTGTACGAACGGCCCTGGAACAGCTCGACTTCACCCGGGGCTTCTTCGGTACCGGCGAACATCGAGCCCATCATCACGCACGAAGCGCCGGCAACGATGGCCTTGGACAGGTCACCGGAGAAACGGATACCGCCGTCGGCGATCAGTGGCACACCCGTGCCTTCCAATGCTGCGGCGACGTTGGCGATGGCGCTGATCTGCGGCACGCCGACACCGGCGACGATACGGGTGGTGCAGATCGAGCCTGGGCCGATGCCGACCTTGACAGCATCGGCGCCGGCCTCGGCCAGGGCCTTGGCGGCGGCACCGGTAGCGATGTTGCCGCCGATCACCTGCACCTGCGGGTAGTTCTCCTTGACCCAGCGAACGCGGTCGATCACGCCTTTGGAGTGGCCGTGGGCGGTGTCGACCACCACCACGTCAACACCAGCGGCAACCAGGGCGGCTACGCGCTCGCCGGTGTCCTTGCCGGTGCCGACTGCAGCGCCGACGCGCAGGCGACCCTGGTCGTCCTTGCTGGCCAGTGGGTAGGCCTTGGCTTTTTCGATGTCCTTGACGGTCATCATGCCCTTGAGGGCGAACTTGTCGTCGACGATCAGGACTTTTTCCAGGCGGTGCTTGTGCAGCAGCTCGCGGACTTCGTTCTTGTCGGCGCCTTCACGGACGGTGACCAGACGCTCCTTGGGAGTCATCACGTCGCGCACTTTGGCTTCCAGACGCGTCTCGAAACGCACGTCGCGGGAGGTGACGATACCGACCAGGTCACCGTTTTCCAGCACCGGAACACCCGAGATGTTGTTCAGGCGGGTCAGGTCGAACAGGTCGCGCACGGTGGCGTCGGCATCGATGGTGATCGGATCCTTGACCACGCCAGCCTCGAACTTCTTGACCTTGCGTACTTCGCCGGCCTGCTGTTCGATGGTCATGTTCTTGTGGATGATGCCGATGCCGCCTTCCTGAGCCATGGCGATGGCCAGGCGCGCTTCGGTCACGGTATCCATGGCGGCGGAGACCAGTGGAATGTTCAGCTCGATGCCACGGGTCAAACGGGTCTTGAGACTGACTTCATTAGGCAGTACCTCGGAGTAACCAGGTACAAGGAGGATATCGTCGAAGGTCAGGGCTTCTTGGCTGATACGCAGCATCGCGGGGGCTCCCGGGCGGGAAAAATGGAAGCGCGCCATTATACTCATCCATGGCGCGCCGCTCAATGCAAAAAAGGGGCCTTCGGTCCAGTTCCTGCCGCTCAGGCCACCTTCACCTGCACCACGGCGACCGGCTGATCCAGCCAGTCGGCGAAACTGTCGAGGAACGCCTGGGTAAACCCGGCCTCGCCCCAGTTGTTGAAGATGAACCCCAGGTTGGAAAAGGCACAGGGTTGCAGATAAAGAAAGCCGTTGATGTCGTCCTCGAAGCCGCACAGGGGGCAGGTGAAGTTGTCACTGACGCCGGGCATCCACTCTTCCAGGCTTTCGAACAGCGGCTCGCCGACCTCACGCCGACACTCAGGGCACCCCGCTTCCTCGCGAAAACCGTCGGTGGGGGTATAGATGCAGCGCTTGAGCATCACCTCCAGGCCGTTGACCGGCTCGCCGAAGGGCAGTTTCTCGGGATGCAGCGCCACCTTGCGCGCGCCTTGGGCCAGGGCATGCCCCATGCGATTGCCGGTGCGCCCGCAGGTGCTCAGTTGCTCCTCGACGATCTTCTCGCGCACCAGCCAGCGCAGGATCGCCCTGGCACGGGCCTCGTGAACCGGAACGGTGGACTGCTTGGGGACGATGATGCTCTGGGTGTTCATGAACGGGACGGGCCTGAAAACTGCGGTAATCGCGTAATTCTACGCCCTGCTCAGCCGCTCAGGTAGCGACCGATCAGCGCCACCCCGCTGGCCAGCACCAGCCAGGTGACCAGCCGCACGAAGGCTTCGCGGGACAGTTTCAGGCTCAGGCGCCTGCCGACCCAGAGCCCTGCGAACATCACCGGCAGCAGGCAGGCTGCCAGCATCAACAGGCTGGCGTCGGCATAGACCCCGGCGATCAGGAACAGCGACAGGCGCACCAGGGTGCTGCAACTGATCAGCGCGCTCTGGGTAGCGCGTACCTGCTCCTTCACCTCCAGCCGGGCGCTCAAGTAGATCGCATAGAGGAAGCCACCGCTGCCGAACAGTGCCCCGAACAGCCCGCCAATCGTGCCCATCGGCACCGCCCACAGCCCGGACAGCTTCGCCGGCCGCACCTTCACCGCCAGGCTGTAGATGGCATAGGCGGTAACGAACAGGCCCATCAGCAACAACAGCAGGTCGGATTTCAGGTGCAGCAGGAACACCACGCCCAAGGTACAACCCACTGCCATGCACGGCAGCAAACGCAGCAGTTCGCCGCGAACCACATCGCGGCGCGAGGGCAGCAGGTTGCCGAAGGCGGCGACGAAGTCCAGCAGCACCAGCAGGGGGATGATCCGCGACAACGGCATGAAGTGGATCAGTACCGGGCCGGCCACCAAGGCGGTACCGAAGCCGGCGATGCCGAAGACGATGTAGGCGGCGGCGATGGCCAGCAGGATGGGGAGCCATTCCAATGGGGTGGCGGGGAGAAGTTCGAGCATCGTGCCGAGTCCTGAGGTAGTCCTTTGGGGGTGGGCGGGAAATACACTGGAGCTTACAGGATTTGACCTTGATAACCCCCCCACCCTGCCCCTTATCATGCCCGGCATGATCAGAGACCCTTTCGAACGACTCGGCCTGGACCGCGAGGTCCTCACCGTCAGCCAGCTCAACGGCCGCGCCCGTGTGCTGCTCGAAGACGTGTTCCGCAGTGTCTGGGTGGAAGGCGAGATATCCAACCTCGCCCGCCCGGCCTCCGGCCACCTGTACTTCACCCTCAAGGACAGCGGCGCCCAGATCCGCTGCGCATTGTTCCGGCAGAACGCTGTCAGGGTCCGCCAGGCCCTGCGTGACGGCCTGGCGGTCAAGGTGCGCGGCAAGGTCTCGCTGTTCGAGGGGCGCGGTGATTACCAGTTGATCGTCGATACCGTCGAGCCCGCCGGTGACGGCGCCTTGCGCCTGGCTTTCGAAGCCTTGAAGGAAAAGCTCGGCAACGAAGGGCTGTTCAGTGCCGAACGCAAGCAGCCGCTGCCGGCTCACCCGCGACGCATCGGCATCGTCACCTCGCCCACCGGCGCGGTGATCCGCGACATCATCAGTGTATTCCGCCGCCGTGCACCGCAAGTCGAACTCAACCTGATCCCCACGGCAGTGCAGGGGCGCGAAGCCATTGGCCAGATCGTGCGGGCCTTGCAGCGGGCCGACAGCCTCGGCTTCGATGCACTGATCCTGGCCCGTGGCGGCGGCTCGCTGGAAGACCTCTGGTGCTTCAACGAAGAAGCCGTCGCACGTGCCATCGCCGCCTGCGTGACACCCGTCGTCAGTGCGGTGGGCCATGAGACCGACGTGTCGATCAGCGACTTCGTGGCCGACGTGCGCGCACCGACGCCTTCGGCGGCCGCCGAACTGCTCGCGCCTGACAACAGCGGCCTGCAACAGCGTCTCGACAGCCTGCAACGCCGCCTGCTGCTGCGCATGCAGCACCGCCTGAGCCACGATCGCCTGCGCCTGGAAGGCCTGGCCCGTCGCCTGCGTCACCCCGGTGAACGCCTGCGCCAGCAGGCCCAACGCCTGGATGACCTGGACATGCGCTTGCGCCGCGCCTTCATGCTCGACATGAACCAGCGCCAGCAACGCCTGAGCCGCCTCGACATGCGCCTGGCCGCGCAGCATCCCGGGCGCACCCTCAAGCTGCTCGGACAGCGCCTGGACAGCCTCGCCGAGCGCCTGCCGCGAGCCATGCGCGAAACGCTCAAGGACCGTCGCCAGCGCTTCCAGGCGCAATTGCAGACGCTGCAAGTGGTCAGCCCGCTGGCCACCCTGGCTCGCGGCTACAGCATCCTGCTCGACGAGCGCGGCCAGGCCATCCGCAGCGCCGCCCAGACCCGCAACGGCCAGCGCCTGACCGCACGCCTGAACGAAGGCGAACTGCAGGTCCGGGTCGAAGACAACCACCAGACTCCGGTCACCCTCTCCCTACTGGACTGACACATGCCCCGCCTGCTTGCCCCCCTGCTCGCACTCTGCGCCCTGCTGCTGGCCGCCACGGCCCAGGCCAGCTACATCACCCGCACCCTCAACAAGCCAGTCCCCGGCGGCGTGGCGGTGGTCGACCTCGGCCCCGCCACCAGCGCACCGAGCGCGCGCTTCGACGGCAAGCCGGTGCTGGTGGTCAAGGAACAGGACACCTGGCTGGCCATCGTCGGTATCCCGCTGACGCAGAAACCCGGCACAGCCACCCTCAGCCAAGGCGCACGCACCCTGTCCTTCAACGTGGGCAGCAAGAAATACCCCGAGCAGCACATCACCCTGAAGAACAAGCGCCAGGTCAATCCCGAGCCGGATGACCTCAAGCGCATCGACCGTGAACTGGCCGAACAGGTCAAGGCCTACCGCAGCTTCAGCCCGGGCGTGCCGAGCAACCTGATCCTCGACAAGCCGGTCAACGGCCCACTGTCGAGCAAGTTCGGCGTGCGCCGCTTCTTCAATGGCGAAGAGCGCAACCCCCACGCCGGGCTGGACTTCGCCGTACCCGCCGGCACCCCGATCAAGACACCGGCCAACGGCAAGGTGATCCTGGTTGGCGACTACTTCTTCAATGGCCGCACGGTGTTCGTCGACCATGGCCAGGGTTTCATCAGCATGTTCTGCCACATGTCCAAGGTCGATGTGCGACCGGAACAGGTGCTGCGCCGCGGCGACGTGGTCGGCAAGGTTGGCTCCACGGGCCGGGCCACCGGGCCGCACATGCACTGGAACGTCAGCCTGAACGATGCACGGGTGGACCCGGCGATCTTCATCGGGGCGTTCCAGCCCTGAGATCGGTGACAAGCCCGCTCACACCGGGGATTTCCTGTGGGAGCGGGCTTGTCCCGCGATGGCCGCGCCGCAGACGCACCACCTTGCGCGGCAGCAAACCTCTGCACAATAAAAAATCAATAAAAACCAAGCTGCAGCCATAAAATCTCACCCAAATGCTTTTTTTAAGCATTCCTCTCAATTTTTCTTGAACACTTGCCATCTCCCACTCCCACTGGTTAGGGTTGAGGGCATGAAAACCTCGATCACCCTCATTCTGCTCCGCCAACACCGCAGCCTTTGCCTGGTCAGTGCACGACTACCTGGGTGAACCGCGTCGCCTCGCCTCTTCATCTCGTTATTGCTTGGCAGGCCCGATCAGGCCGCACATTAAAGGATTGCTCCAAATGACCATGCTCAAAGATCCGTCGAAGAAATACCGCGCCTTCCCGACCATCGATCTGCCAGACCGTACCTGGCCATCGAAGGCCATCACCCAGGCGCCAATCTGGTGCAGCTCCGACCTGCGTGACGGGAACCAGTCGCTGATCGAGCCGATGGACGCCGAGAAGAAGCTGCGTTTCTGGAAAACCCTGGTGCAGGTTGGCGTGAAAGAGATCGAGGCGTCGTTCCCGTCTGCCTCGCAGACTGACTTCGACTTCGTGCGTACCCTGATCGAAGATGGCCACATCCCCGACGACACCACCATCCAGGTACTGACCCAGGCCCGTGAAGACCTGATCGCCCGGACCTTCGAGTCCCTGCGCGGCGCGAAGAAAGCCATCGTGCACCTGTACAACGCCACCTGCCCGGCGTTCCGCCGCATCGTCTTCAACCAGGACAAGCAAGGCGTGAAGGACATCGCGGTGAACGCCGCCAAGCTGTTCGTCAAGTACGCCGCCCAGCAGCCCGAAACGCACTGGACCTTCCAGTACTCGCCAGAAACCTTCAGCGCCACCGAGCTTGAGTTCGCCAAGGAAGTGTGTGACGCGGTGATCGAGGTGTGGAACCCGACCCCTGAGCACAAGATCATCCTCAACCTGCCGGCCACCGTGGAAGTCGCCACGCCAAATGTCTACGCCGACCAGATCGAATGGTTCTGCCGCAACGTCAACCGCCGCGACAGCGTGATCATCAGCCTGCACACCCACAACGACCGTGGCACCGGCATCGCCGCCACCGAGCTGGGCCTGATGGCGGGTGCCGACCGCGCCGAAGGCTGCCTGTTCGGCAACGGTGAGCGTACCGGCAACGTCGACCTGGTCACGCTCGCGCTGAACCTCTACACCCAGGGTATCGACCCGCAACTGGACTTCTCCGACATCGACGGCGTGCGCAAGGTCGTCGAAGAGTGCAACCAGCTGCCGGTGCACCCACGCCATCCGTACGTTGGTGACCTGGTGCATACCGCTTTCTCGGGCTCGCACCAGGACGCCATCCGCAAAGGCTTCGCCAAGCAGCAGGACGGCGAGCTGTGGGAAGTTCCGTACCTGCCGATCGACCCGGCCGACATCGGCCGCAGCTACGAGGCGGTCATCCGCGTCAACAGCCAGTCCGGCAAGGGCGGTATCACCTACCTGCTCGAACAGGAATACGGCATCAGCCTGCCGCGCCGCATGCAGATCGAGTTCAGCCAGGTGGTTCAGGGCGAGACCGACCGTCTCGGCCTGGAAATGACTGCCCAGCAGATCTACAGCCTGTTGCACAAAGAGTATCTGCAGGCCAACGCCCCTTACGCCCTGGTCAGCCATCGTCTGCAGGAAGAGAACGGCAGCAGTGCCGTGGAAGTGGAAGTCGCCGGCGAAGGCGAGACCACCCTGCACTGGCGCGGCAAGGGCAACGGTGCCCTCGAAGCCCTGGTAGCTGGCCTGCCGATCGCGGTCGAGATCATGGACTACAACGAGCACGCCATCGGTGCAGGTACCAATGCCAAGGCCGCAGCCTACATCGAACTGCGTGTGGCCGGCGGTCGTCCGGTGCATGGCGTGGGTATCGATGAGAACATCACCACCGCAAGCTTCAAGGCACTGTTCAGTGCGTTGAACCGCTCGCTGAGCCAGCAGGCCGCCAAGGCGGCGTAACCGCACGCGCAGCACACGGAGCCCGCATCGGTCGATGCGGGCTTTTTCATTTCATGGTGGGCCATGATGGAGGCAAAACCTGCACATAAAAAAAGGGGCGCCGACCAAGCGCCCCACAAGCCGTACAGCACACAACGAAATTCGTATCAGTCCAGCAGTGCCATCGCCTCGGCGCTGCAGGCTTCGATCCGCGCCCAGTCACCGTTCTTGATCCAGCTGCTGTCCAGCATCCAGGTCCCGCCCACGCACATTACATTCGGCAACGCCATGTAGTTGCGCGCGTTGGCCGGATTCACACCGCCGGTGGGGCAGAAGCGGATATCGCCGAACGGGCCGCCGTAGGCCTTGATCGCTGCCACGCCGCCAACGATCTCGGCGGGGAACAGCTTGAAGCGACGATAGCCAAGTGCGTAGCCCGCCATGATTTCCGACGGCGTGCTGATTCCCGGCAGCAGCGGAATATCACTCTGCACACCGGCTTCGAGCACCTCGCGGGTAATTCCCGGAGTCACCACGAATTGCGCACCCGCCGCTTCCACGGCCGCGAACATCGCAGGATCGAGCACGGTACCGGCACCGATGCACAGCTCTGGACGCTGCTCACGCAGCACCTGGATGGCCTTGAGGCCGTGCTGCGAACGCAGGGTCACCTCCAGGGTACGGATACCACCGGCTGCCAGGGCGTCGGCCAGCGGCAGAATGTCTTCCTCGCGGGCGATGGTGATCACCGGCAGGATGCGCGCCTTGCCGCAGATCTCATCGATCCGGGCGGCTTTCTCGGCCATCGAGAGCAAAGGTTGTGGGCGTTCAAGCGTGGTCATGACAGTGGATCCTTGGCTCATGGGCACCAGTAGATGTCCAGGGGGTCGTGAAGAAAGGCGCGAATGGGCATTTGCTTGAGGTCGTCGCCAGCCAGAGCGGCGCGCAGGGTAGCGAGTTTGCCTGGCCCCTGCACGGACAGTGCGACGAAAGCAGCGCTCGACAGCAGCGCACGGGTCATCGACAAGCGCTGGTGTGGCACGCTCGGTGCCAGCAATGGCAGGCAGCGGCGCTTGCTGTCCGGATCGAGGCCCTCGGCCAGGTTCGGGCTGTCCGGGAACAGCGATGCGGTATGGCCATCGTCGCCCATGCCGAGCACCAGCACGTCGATCGGCGGCAGGTCGGCAAGCACCTGGTCGACCTGTTGGGCCGCGGCGTCGAGGTTGTCGGCGCGCTGGTACAGGCCCATGAACCGCGCCTTGGCCGCCTCACCCTTGAGCAGGTGCCGGGCCAGCAGCCCGGCATTGCTGTCGGCGTGCTCGACCGGCACCCAGCGCTCGTCGGCCAGCGACACGGTCACCTTCGACCAGTCGAGTTTTTCCAGGGCAAGTTGCTCGAGAAACGGTACGGGGCTACGCCCGCCAGAGAGCACTACGCAGGCCTGGCCCTTGCTGGCGATGGCGGCGCGCAGGCGCTCGGCCACGTCACTGGCCAGCGTCGCGGCCAGGCGCTTGGCGTCTGTCAGCGTGTGAACCTTCACGGTCGCCGGCAGTTGCAGTTCAGATATCGCCATACCAGGCTCTCCCATCGCGTGTGATCAGTGCAATCGAGCTCATCGGGCCCCAGGACCCGGCCGCATACGGCTTGGGCGCGTCACCGGCGTTCTTCCAGCCGGCGATCAACTGGTCGCACCAGGTCCAGGCGTACTCGATCTCGTCCTTGCGCACGAACAGGTTCTGGTTGCCACGCATCACTTCGAGCAGCAAACGCTCGTAGGCATCCGGAATCCGCGCGCTGCGCCAGGTGTCGGAAAAATTCAGTTGCAGCGGGCCGCTGCGCAGTTGCATGCCCTTGTCCAGCCCCTGCTCCTTGGTCATCACCCGCAGCGAGATACCTTCGTCGGGTTGCAGACGGATGATCAGCTTGTTGCCAATCTGCAAACGCTGCTCCGGCGCGAAGATGTAGTGCGGCGTCTCCTTGAAGTGGATGACGATCTGCGACAGCTTCTGCGGCATGCGCTTGCCGGTACGCAGATAGAACGGCACGCCCGACCAACGCCAGTTGCGAATGTCGGCGCGCAGGGCGACGAAGGTTTCGGTGTCGCTCTGGGCGTTGGCGTTCTCTTCTTCCAGGTAGCCCGGCACTGGCGTGCCGTCGCTGTAGCCGGCGATGTACTGGCCGCGCACGACACGGGTGCTCAGCCCCTCGCCGGTGATCGGTGCCAGCGCCTTGAGCACCTTGACCTTCTCGTCGCGGATGCTGTCGGCCGACAGATCGCTGGGCGGGTCCATGGCGATCAGGCACAGCAGTTGAAGCAAGTGGTTCTGGATCATGTCGCGCAGTTGGCCGGCCTTGTCGAAGTAGCCCCAGCGGCCTTCGATACCGACTTTCTCGGCAACGGTGATCTCCACGTGGGAGATGGAGTTCTGGTTCCACTGGGTTTCGAACAGGCTGTTGGCAAAGCGCAAGGCGATGAGGTTCTGTACCGTTTCCTTGCCCAGGTAGTGGTCGATGCGATAGACCCGGCTTTCGGGGAAGAAGCGCGCCACGGCGTCATTGACCCGACGCGACGACTCCAGGTCGTGCCCGATGGGTTTTTCCAGCACGACGCGAGTGCGCGATGCCAGGCCGGCCTTGTCGAGGTTTTCGCAGATGGCTCCGTAGACCGCCGCCGCAGTGGCGAAATAGGCGATCAGTGGCTGCCCTTCACCGGCCTGCTCGGCCAGGGCCTGGTAGCCTTCGGGCTGGACGAAGTCCAGGTGCAGGTAGTTCAGGCGGTCGAGAAACCGTTGCAGGGCCTGGGGTTCGATATCGGCCGCCGGCACGAAGCGGCGCAGCTGGGCTTCGATGTTCGCCAGGTGCTGCTCGGGAGTACCGGCTTCGCGGGCCAGGGCCAGCAGCCGGGTATCCGAATGCAGCAGGCCGGCGCGGTCCAGTTCGTAGAGGGCAGGAAACAGCTTGCGCAACGCCAGGTCGCCAAGGGCGCCAAAGAGGGCGAATGTGCAAGGTTCTACACTGATAGCAACCATGATGTTGGTTCTTTTATTAAAGTTGGCCTAGAAATACCGTTTTCGATGACAATTTTCAAGCGCGATGTAGTAAAAATAACAACATCTCGTACGGCGATTACAGACAAGTGGTACGACAATCCCACCATCAGTACGATAGACAACCGTGCAAAAAGCCGACTGTTCCCTCAGCCGGCCGTCTTTCCGACCCAAGGACATCCCATGGACCGTGTGCGAAACCTCCTGGAACAGATCCAGGGCCGCCTCGACGAGTTGAACAAGGCCGAACGCAAAGTCGCCGAAGTCATCCTCCTCAACCCGCAACAAGCCACCCGTTTCAGCATTGCCGCCCTGGCCCAGGCGGCCAAGGTCAGCGAACCGACCGTCAACCGCTTCTGCCGCTCGTTCGGCGTCAGCGGCTACCCCGAACTCAAGCTGCAACTGGCGCAGAGCCTGGCCAGTGGCGCCGCCTACGTGAGCCGCGCAGTGGAAGCCGACGACGATCCGGCGGCCTATACCCAGAAGATCTTCGCCAGCGCCATCGCTTCGCTCGACAGCGCCTGCCAGCAGATCGACCCGCAGCAGGTCAGCCGCGCCGTGGACATGATGATCCAGGCCCGGCAGATCCACTTCTTCGGCCTGGGCGCCTCGGCCCCGGTGGCCATGGACGCCCAGCACAAGTTCTTCCGCTTCAACCTGGCGGTGTCGGCGCATCCTGACGTGCTGATGCAGCGCATGCTGGCGTCGGTCGCGCACACCGGTGACCTGTTCGTGATCATTTCCTACACCGGGCGCACCCGCGAACTGGTCGAAGTGGCGAAGCAGGCCAGGGAAAACGGCGCCTCGGTGCTGGGTATCACGGCCGCCGGCTCGCCACTGGCCAAGGCCTGCAGCATGAGCCTGCACCTGCCGTTGCCGGAGGACACCGACATCTACATGCCGATGACCTCGCGCATCATCCAGTTGACGGTCCTCGATGTGCTGGCGACCGGCATGACCCTGCGCCGCGGCTCGGATTTCCAGCCACACCTGCGCAAGATCAAGGAAAGCCTCAACGCCAGCCGCTACCCTGCCGAAGACAGCTGACTCAGCCGAGCCGATGCGCCTGCAGCCGCAACTGCGCGCGCTGCCCAGGCGCCAGGCTCAGGCCCTCGCCGCTGCCACTGGCAGCCTCGACGCAGACGAAGCCCTGGCTCTCGCGCCCGCTCACTCCCATCAATGGGCGATTACCCGGGTGCCAGACCACCGTGTCGTCGCTGTCGCTGGTGTCGATGCACAGGTCACGCCCCCAGGCCGAGTCATGCAACTGCACTTTCGGTGTCCCGGGGTAGACCTTCTGGCACCCCCCGTTGAGCGTGAGCACGCCGTCTTCCCGGCAGGCCTGGCGGTTGAGGCGGTCGTAGCCGTCGATATCCTCAAGGCCTGACAAGGCAATCTGCGACACGTCGCTGATGCGCCAGAACGCGAGCAATGCGTGGCTCAGCTGGCAGGGTTCGCTGTCCTGGTGCTCGGTGCACAGGCGCAGTTCCATGCTCGAGCCCAGCCGAGCGTGCAAGTCGACTTGCCAGTCGCACAGGTCCAGGCGCCACTTGAGCGTGACGCCCTCCTCGTCCTCGCGGCTGTCGAGCAGCTTCCAGTCCAGCAAACGCCCCCAGCCGTGGGCCGGCCACAGGTCCTCGCTGGGATGACGGCCATACCAGGGCCAGCACACCGGCACGCCACCACGGATCGCACCGACCTGTGGCCATTGCTCGGCGCACCACAACCAGGGTTTCTCGCCGCTCGGCTGAAAGTGCAGCAACTGTGCGCCCTGGCGGCTGAACACCGCCTGGCAGCGCGGGTGATCGATGATCAGGACATCGCGCTGCTGGTAACGCTCCCACTCGAAAACCGGCCGGGGCCGCTGCGAAGTGAAAAAGCGATGGAGCGGATGTTCAGACATGTTCAGAAAGCTCTTGTTGTTTGAGATAGCGCTGTCTTTACCCAAGCCCGAGATCCACTGCAGAACAGTGGAACTCGGGGGGTGGGGATGAATGGCGTAAATTTACAACAATTTTTCTCAGAATGACGACTGAATCTTCAAGCCTGCGACCAACGCGTTGTCGACATCGTCCACACCGCCCGGGCTCTTGATGTACTGCAGGTTCGGCCGCACGGTCAGCCAGTTGGTGACGTGGAAGCCGTAGTACAGCTCGGCGTTGTACTCGGTGCGCTGCAGCGGTACGAAGCCAGGGTTGTCGTAGTCATTGATACCGCTCTGGGCGTTGAGCAGCTCAGCGCGCTTCTTCACGTCGTCATTGACGTGAATGCGGGCGATGCCGAAGCCGATATCATCCTTGGGCCGTGCATCGAAGGCGCCCTTGTAGACCATCCCTACCTGCTGGTAGTTGTCGACCACGTTGGTCGCCTTGTCGTGCACGGTGAAGTTGGCGAACAGGCTCAGGCCGCGGTTGGCATCGCCGTTGTGCGCGGTGACCTGCTGCTGGGCCACGACCCACCAGCCATGTTTGCTCGAGTGCGACTTGAAGGCTTGGCCAGTCAACGCCTGCGGGTTGCCGTTGATGTCGTCGTAGACGTCGTCGGCCTTGGCGGTGCTGTAGTAATAGCCCAGGCGGTATTCGCCCGGCAGGCCGTTGACCTTCGGCGACCAGACCATCTCCACCGGCAGGATCGCGCCCTTGGTCCCGCTGCCACTGAGCTTGAAGCCGTTGCCGGTCTCGAGGTTGGACGGGTTCTGCTCGTAGGCACCGACTTGGACGAAGAACTCCGGCGTGATGTTGTACTTCACCCGCAGTGCCCACTGGCTGACCGGCCAGTTGTACCAGATGCCACCCACCCAGTTACCCACCTGCGAACCGCAGAACGCCAGGTTCTGGAAGTCGCAAGGGAAGCTGTTGAAGTCCTCGCCTTCCCCGAAGCGGCCGACCTTCACGTCCAGCGCGCCGTCGAAGTACTTCTGCTTGACCCACATCTGCGTCAGGCGCCAGGTCTGGCCGCGGCCCCAGACTTCCTGTACCGAGCTGAACTGCCCGGCGCGCGGATCGCTGATGCGGTCGTTGGACAGGTTGCGACCGCTACGCTCGGTGATCGCCAGCTTGAACTCCGCATCGTGCCAGCCGAGGATCTTCTGCAGGTCCAGGTGCGCGCCGAGGGCGAACTGGTCGCTGTAGCGCGCGGTCTTGTCGTTGTTGTAGCCACCGTGCAGGTTACCGGCCACTTCACCGACATAGTCGACGGTGAAGTCATAGCCTTTTTCCAACAGCTCGGTGCGAGCCCCACCCCAGTCGCCAGTCATCCATTTCGACTCGCTGGAGAAAGCCTCGGCAGCATGCGCGCCATTGCTGCCAACGAGGGCGAGCAGGGTCAGCGAGCCTAGTGCCTTGATACGCTTGCGATGGTCCATCCCTTGTTTCCTCTTTTCTTGTTATCGATGGTTTGCTTGCTTCAACGTCCCTTGATACGTGTCACGTTGTCCTTGGCTGGAGCGTCCGCTGCCGGCAGGTCGAGGCGTTCGCCGCTGCTCGCGTCGAACAGCAGGACCCGCGCCGGATCGAACTGCAGGTTGAGGCTGTCGCCGACATTGCAGGCGACGTCCGGCGCCAACCGGCAGCAGACCTTGGTCTGGTTGAGGGTGACGAACACCAGCAGGTCCGGCCCGGTAGGTTCCAGGACCTGCACTTCTGCACGCACCGCCGGCAAGCCGTTGCCTTCGGCGCTACCAAGTGCGATCTGTTCAGGGCGCACGCCGAGGATCACTTCGCGGCCGTCCAGCGCTTCGCTGGCAGCGCCCAGGGGCAGTTCGCAGCGGGCCTGGCCGCTGTCGAGCAGGGCGAACAGGCGCCCGTCCTGCTTGCTGATGCGCACCGGGATGAAGTTCATCGGTGGCGAACCGATGAAGCTGGCGACGAACAGGTTCGCCGGATCGTTGTAGATCTGCTGGGGCGTACCGAACTGCTGGATGATGCCGTCCTTCATCACCGCAACCTTGTCACCCAGGGTCATGGCCTCGATCTGGTCGTGGGTCACGTACACCGTGGTGGTTTTCAGACGCTGGTGCATCAGTTTCATTTCGGTGCGCATCTCGACCCGCAGCTTGGCGTCGAGGTTCGACAACGGCTCGTCGAACAGGTAGATCTTCGGCCTGCGCGCCAGCGCCCGGCCCATGGCCACGCGCTGTTGCTGGCCACCGGAGAGCTGGCCAGGCTTGCGATTGAGCAGGTGCTCGATCTGCAGCAGCTTGGCCACCCGCGCGACCTCTTCGTCGATCGCCGACTGCGGCATCTTGCGGATCTTCAGGCCGAACTCGATGTTCTCGCGCACGCTCATGGTCGGGTACAGCGCGTAGGACTGGAACACCATGGCGATGTCACGATCCTTCGGGCTCATGCCGGAGACGTCCTGGTCATCGATCAGGATCGCACCCCCTGTGATGTTCTCGAGGCCAGCGATGCAGTTCATCAAGGTGGACTTGCCGCAGCCGGAAGGGCCGACCAGGATCAGGAACTCGCCATCCTTGATGGCCAGCTGGATATCCTTGAGGGTGTCCGGCAAGCCGGTGCCGTAGGTCTTGTTTACATTGCGAAGTTCGAGCGTTGCCATGACTTACCCCTTGACTGCGCCGGCGGTCAGCCCACGCACGAAATACTTGCCTGCGACCACATAGACCAGCAGGGTTGGCAGTGCGGCGATCATTGCCGCGGCCATGTCGACGTTGTATTCCTTGGCACCGGTGCTGGTGTTGACCAGGTTGTTCAGGGCCACGGTGATCGGTTGCGAATCGCCGCTGGAGAACACCACGCCGAACAGGAAGTCGTTCCAGATCTGGGTGAACTGCCAGATCAGGCAGACCATGATGATCGGCGTCGACATCGGCAGGATGATGCGGCGGAAGATGGTGAAGAACCCGGCACCATCCAGGCGTGCAGCCTTGACCAGTGCCTCGGGAATGCTCACGTAGTAGTTGCGGAAGAACAGCGTGGTGAAGGCCAGGCCATAGACCACGTGCACCAGCACCAGCCCCGAGGTGGTGCTGGCAAGTCCCAGCTTGCCAAGGGTGAACGAGGCCGGCAGCAGCACGGTCTGGAATGGCAGGAAGCAGCCGAACAGCAGCAGACCGAAGAACAGTTGCGAGCCACGGAAGCGCCACATCGACAGCACGTAGCCGTTCAGCGCGCCGATGGCCGTGGAGATCAGCACCGCCGGCACGGTGATCAGGATCGAGTTCCAGAAGTAGCCGCTGACCGTGGCCCAGGCCTTGACCCAGCCAATCGTGGTGAACAGCTCGGGCCAGCTCAACAGGTTGCCGGTGCTGATGTCTTCCGGGGTCTTGAAGCTGGTCAGCAGCATCACTACCAGCGGCACCAGGTAGAGCAGCACCGCCAGCAGCAGCACCGCGTGGATGGCGATGCGGCCCAGGCTGAGGGCCGGTTTGTCGAGGTTAGTGGTCATTGCGTTTGGTCCTCAGCTCGGAATACAGGTAAGGCACGAGGATCGCGAGGATCGCACCGAGCATCAGGATCGCGCTGGCAGAACCCATGCCCATCTGCCCGCGGCTGAAGGTGAACGAATACATGAACATCGCTGGCAGGTCCGAGGAATAGCCAGGGCCACCGGCGGTCATCGCGGCCACCAGGTCGAAGCTCTTGATGGCGATGTGCGAGAGGATCATCAGCGAGCTGAAGAACACCGGGCGCAGGCTTGGCAGCACCACGGTCCAGTAGATGCGCGGCATGCTCGCGCCGTCGATTTGCGCAGCACGGATGATCGACTGGTCGACACCGCGCAGCCCGGCAAGGAACATCGCCATGATGAAGCCCGAGGCCTGCCATACCGCGGCGATCACCAGGCAGTAGACGACCCGGTCCGGATCGATCAGCCAGTCGAGGCGAAAACCCTCCCAGCCCCAGTCGCGCAGCAGCTTGTCCAGGCCCATGCCGGGGTTGAGCAGCCACTTCCAGGCGGTACCGGTCACGATCATCGACAGTGCCATGGGGTACAGGTAGATGGTGCGGATTACCCCTTCGCGGCGGATGCGCTGGTCGAGGAACACCGCCAGCAGCACGCCGATCACCAGGGTGATGCCGATGAACATCCCGCCGAAGACCAGCAGGTTCTTGCTCGCTACCCACCAGCGGTCGTTGTCGAACAGCCGCGCGTACTGGGCCAGGCCCGCCCATTTGTAGGTGGGCAGGAAGGTCGAGGTGGTGAACGACAGGACGAAGGTCCAGAGGATGTAGCCGTAGAAGCCCACCAGCACGATGAACATGCTCGGCGCCAGTACCAGTTTCGGTAGCCAGCGCTGGAGCGCGTCCAGGGGTGAGGCCCGCAGTTGGGCGGTGGTCGTAGTCATGAGTGGGATACCCGGATGAAGTAACAGCACATCACCCTGTGGGAGCGGGCTTGCCCGCGAAGCAGACACCGCAGTGCCTGCCACCGGCTATGCCGGTGTTCGCGGGCGAGCCCGCTCCCACAGAGATCTCACCGATCTCGGCGATCGGTCATTGGGCAGCCTTGACCGCTGCGTTGAGCTTCTTCGCCGCATCGGCCGGATCGGCCTTCGGATCGTTGATGTAGTTGGTCACCACATCGAAGAACGCCCCCTGCACGGCGAGCGTGGTCGCCATGTTGTGCGCCATGCTCGGTTGCAGGCCACCCGACTTGGCGTCTGCCAGGAAGTCCTTGGCAGCGGTCTGGGCGCAACTGTCGAAGCCATACTTGCTCATGTCGGCCAGCATGTCGTTGCGCACCGGGATCGAGCCCTTGTTGATGCTGAAGGTCTTCTGGAAGTCTTCACCCAGTACACGCTTGGCGATGTCCTGCTGACCTGCGGTGGTGCCTTCGTTCTTCTGCTTGAACACCGCCAGCGAGTCGATGTTGTACAGGAAGCCCTTTTCGGTGCCAGGGAAGGGTACGCACTGGTAGTCCTTGCCCGCGGTCTTCTTGGCCAGGGTCCACTCGCTCTTGGCCCAGTCGCCCATGATCTGCATGCCGGCCTTGCCGTTGATGACCTTCGCGGCCTCGAGGTTCCAGTCCTGGCCCTTGCCGTCAGGGTCCATGTAGGTGGCGACCTTCTTGAGCTCGGTCAGCGCCTTGACCATCTCCGGGCCGGTCAGGGCTTTTTCGTCGAGGTCGACCAGGGCCTTCTTGTAGCCCTCCACGCCCATCACCGCGAGCACCACGTTCTCGAACACGGTGCTGTCCTGCCATGGCTGGCCACCGTGGGCCAGGGGAATGAAGCCTGCGGCCTTGAGCTTGTCGGCTGCGGCATAGAATTCGTCGAGGGTGGTCGGCGCCTTGTCGATACCGGCCTTCTTGAACACCTCGGGGTTGATCCACAGCCAGTTGATGCGGTGGATGTTCACCGGCACGGCGACGTAGTCACCTTCGTACTTGACGGTGTCGGCGACTTTCTTGTCGAGCAGGCTGTCCCACTTCTCCTGCTTGGCGACGTCCTTGAGCACATCGCTGTCGAGCAGGCCGGTGGCGGCCCAGTCCTGGATATCGGGGCCCTTGATCTGGGCGACGCCTGGCGGGTTGCCGGCGACGGCGCGACTCTTGAGCACGGTCATCGCGGTGGAACCACCGCCACCGGCCACAGCGCCGTCCTTCCAGGTGAAGCCGTCTTTCTCGACCTGGGCCTTGAGGACGTCGACAGCAGCTTTCTCGCCGCCGGAGGTCCACCAGTGCACCACCTCGACGCTGCCTTTGGATTCGGCGGCGAAGGCGCTGAGGGGCATGAGCGAGGCGAGGGAAATAGCGGCGGCGAGACGCAGAGTGGAATTCATCGGTATACCTTTCTTGTTGTTATGCGGTGCAAGTCGTTCGCTTGCGTTGCATGGAGTCTAATGAGCGCGCAGACCAGGGCAGGTAACGAAGCGATGCGCGAATGTCATCACTTGGTTACATTGCCCAGGGCCAGCGCAGTGGCCAGGCTGGGTGCCAACGGCAGGCGCGGCAGGAGCACCGCCTGGTAGGCGTGGTAAAGATCGGGCTTGCCGCCCCAGATGCTTGCGCCAGGGCGGTTCTGCGGGTCCAGCTCATGGTGCCAGCTGCCGTGGACGGGATCGATGAAATGGCTGTCGATGAAGTCCCAGAAACGCCGGTACCACTGCTCGTATTCACCTTCCCCGGTACGACGCAGCAACGCTGCAGCCGTCGCACAGGCTTCGGCGTGGGTCCAGTGCAGGCGCGCCCGCACTACTGGCCGGTTCTGCCAATCGAGGGTGTAGACGATGCCCGGCGCGCCATCAGCGTGCCAGGCGTGACGGCAGGCATTGGCGAACAGCCCCCGCGCGTCGTCCAGCAGCCACTGCGGGGCGGGCAGACCGGCGCGCTGGCGCGCGGCTTCCAGGTGGAGAACCAAGCGTGCCCACTCGAAGGCATGGCCGGGTGTGGTGCCGTAGGGGCGAAAACCGTCGGTGGGGTTGTCGTGGTTGTAGTCGTGCAGTGCCTGCCACTGCACGTCGAAATGCTCGATGACACCGAAGCCGTTAGCCGCGGCATGGGTATGGATGATCCGCTCGACGATGCGCAGGGCGCGGTCGAGCCAGTGCGTGTGGCCGGTGACATCGGCCAGGGCGAGGAAGGCCTCGGTGGCGTGCATGTTGCTGTTGGCGCCACGGTAGGCTTCCGGCTGCGTCCAGTCATGGGCGAAGGACTCGCGCAGGGCGCCCTCTTCCTCGCTCCAGAAGCGCGTCTCGATGACCGCGACGGCCGCCCCGAGCAACTGCTCGGCGCCAGGTGCGCCGGCGACCACCGCGGAACTGGCGGCCAAGGTGACGAAGGCATGCAGGTAGGCGGTCTTGCCGGTATCGCCCTCGCCATCGGCGCGGGCGAACCAGCCATCATGCCGCGCATCGCGCAGCGATCCTGCGAGCAGTGCCGCGACACCGTGCTCCACCAGCGGCAGGCAGCCAGGGATGCCCTGCACATGCGCCATGGCGAAGCAATGGGTCATGCGCGCAGTGTGCAGGGTTTCGGCGATTGCGCCGTCGGGCAGTCGGCCCTGGGCATCGAGGCTGCCAAAACCGCCAGGCAGGCGCGAGGCCTTGGCGAAGGTCACCAGGCGCTGGCCCTCGGCGACCAGCCAGGCGTTGTGAACCGGGGAGTCGAGCCAACTGCAGAAAGGGAAATCGACGCTGTCCATCACCTGCTCAATCCTTGCCAGGGACAGGCCGGGTGCCTGTCGTCAGCGAATTCTAGCCAGCCGTCCCGGCGGGCATGTCACGAAGGCCTGTGTGAATGTCACCGTACCGTGACAATTTCAGTGGCCTCATCGCGGGACAAGCCCGCTCCCACAGCTCCCTGTGGTAGCGGGCTTGTCCCGCGATAGGGCTGGCCCAATCAATCGATATTCCGGGGCAGGAACAAGGTCACACGCAACCCACCCTCACGCAGGTTCAACAAACTCACCTCACCGCCATGGCTGTGGGCGATGTTACGCGCAATCCCCAGCCCCAGCCCATACCCCTGCTGCTGCCCCGCCAGACGAAAATGCGGCTCGAACACCTGCTCCAGACGCTGCTCCGGCACGCCGGGGCCCTGGTCGTCGACCTGCAGCACGAAGGCCTCGGCGTTGTCGATGATGCGCAGGTGCGCACGCTCGCCGTACTTGATGGCGTTATCGATCAGGTTGCCGATGCAGCGCCGCAAGGCCAGTGGCTTGCCCGGATAAGGCGCCAGCACACGCCCTTCGACCGTGATTCGACCATCACGCAGGTAGGGTTCGGCGAGGATTTCCAGCACCTGGTTGAGGTCGATCGGTTCGATGTTCTCGTGGATGTCGGTATCTTTCACGCACTGCAAAGCGCCCTTGACCAGCAGCTCCAGCTCGTCGAGATCGCGGCTGAACTTGGCTTGCAGGTGCTCGTCTTCGAGCAGTTCCACCCGCAGGCGCAGGCGGGTGATCGGCGTGCGCAGGTCGTGGGAGATGGCGCTGAACAGCTGCGAGCGTTCGGTCAGGTAGCGGCTGATACGCTCACGCATGGCATTGAACGCGCGCCCTACCTCGACCACCTCGCTGCCGCCACCTTCGGCCACCGGCGGCACGTCGGCCCCCAGTGACATCTCCCGCGCTGCCCGCGCCAGGCGCTTGAGCGGCCAGCTCTGCCAGTGCACCAGCAAGCCGATGAACAACAGCAGCAACAGGGTGGTCAGGGCGATGAAGCCGATCTGCTGGCGCGGCAGACGCTCGGGTTCAAGACCGGTATAGGGCTCGGGCAGCAGCGAGGCGATGTACAGCCACTCGCCTTCGTCCAGGCGGATCTGGGTGACCAGCACCGGCGGATTGAGCGGTTCGAGGGTCAACGCGTAGTGGGCCCAGGAACGCGGCAGCTCGTCGAGCTTCAGGCCGCTGTTGAAGATGCGCAGGTCGTCGGGGCTAACGAACTCGACGGAGATTTCCATCTGCTGGCCCAGGCGTTCGTGCAGCACCTGCTGGAACACCTCGATCACCGCTTGCTTGCGCGGGGTGATGGGCAGCACCGGCATGTCCAGCGGCTTTTCGTTGAGCGAGACGAAAAAGCGCGTACCGCCCATGCTGCGCAGCTGGTCGAGCACCATCGGCCGGTAGGCCACCGGCAGGGAGCGGAAGTAGCTGACGCTGGCGCTCATCGAGTGCGCAAGGCTGCTGGCGCTGGCGCGCAGGCCCTGCAACTGGCTGGCCCGCAGCTGGGCGACCCAGATCACGCTCGACAGCCCCTGGGCGATCAGCACCACCAGCAAGGTGAGCAGCAGCATGCGCCCGAGCAACGAGCGCGGCAGCAGGCGCCAGCGGCGCTCGACAGCCTGCTCAGCCGGCACAGCTGACATTCGCGGCAAGCAGGTAGCCGCTGCCGCGCACGGTGCGGATCAGCCGCGGCGGCTTGTCGGTATCACGCAGGCGCTGGCGCAGGCGGCTCACCGCCATGTCGACGATGCGGTCCAGCGGCATCGGCTCACGCCCGCGGGTGGCATTGCCAATGGTGTCGCGGTCGAGGATCTGCTGGGGATGGTCGAGAAACAGCTTGAGCAGGGCGAAGTCGGCACCGGAGAGAATCACTTCTTCGCCATCGCGGTGGAACAGACGATGGCTGACCGTATCCAGGCGCCAATCTTCGAAGGTAAGCACCGCGCTGGCAGGGGTGGCCGTGGTGAAGTCGCAGCGACGCAGCAGGGCCTTGATTCGCGCCTGCAGTTCGCGCGGGCTGAAAGGTTTGCCCAGGTAATCGTCGGCGCCCAGTTCCAGGCCGATGACACGGTCGGCTTCATCGGAGCTGGCGGTGAGCATGATGATCGGCACCCGCGACTGACGCGGATGCTGACGCACCCAGCGACACAGGCTGAAGCCGTCCTCGTCAGGCAGCATCACGTCGAGGATCACCAGGTCGTAGTTGCCGGCATCCAGCGCGCGGCGAAAGCCCTGGCCGTCGGGTTCGGCATGGACCTGGAGGCCGGAGCGGCTGAGGTAGGTCTGCAGCAACTCGCGAATGTCCTGATCGTCGTCGACCATCAGGATGGTTTTACCGGCAGTGCTCACAATGAATTCCCTTTGGTCGTTACAGGTCTTGATGCCTGTTGTGGCGACATTCTATCGGTGTCGAGGCCATTCGCGGGCAAGCCCGCTCCCACAGTGCCTTGTGGAAACGGGCTTGTCCGCGAATGGCAGCACAACCGACCTTCAGTGGTCCAGCATCTGCTGCAAGGCCACACCGGCTCCAAGCAACCCGGAAAACTCCGCCGTCACCAGCCACACCGGCACACCCGGGAAGTAGCCGCTCATGCAGCCCTTGTCGGCAAAGCTTGCCGCGAACCCGCTGCGCAGGAACAGCTCGGCGAAGCGCGGCACCACACCGCCAACAATATAGACCCCACCGCGCGCGCCCAGGGTCAGCACATTGTTACCCGCTACACGCCCGAGAAAGCGTGAGAACTGTTCGATCACCGCCAGGGCCTGCGGTTCGCCGCCCAGCGCAGCATCGGTGATCTGCGCAGGGGTCTTGTGACGGGGTGTAGCGCCATCCAGCGCACAGATCGCCTGGTACAGCCGCACCAGCCCACCACCACTGAGAACGGTCTCGGCGCTGACATGGCCGATCTGGCTGTGGATCTGCTGGTGGATCGCCGCCTCACGGGCATTGCCCACCGGCAGGTCGACATGCCCGCCCTCGCCCGGTAGCGCCATCCAGTGCTGCTCGCCAAGGCTCAGCAAGGTGCCAACACCAAGGCCGGTGCCCGCACCGATGACCAGCGCCGGGCGCGCGGCGTCCGCCTGACCGGGGCACACCTCGACGAACTCGCCAGGCTTGAGGCGGGTCATGCCCAGCGCCATGGCGGAAAAGTCATTGATCAGCGCCAGGCGCTCGACCTGCAGCACCTTGCAGAAGGTCGAGCGGCTCAGGCGCCAATGATTGTTGGTGAAGCGAAATTCGTCGCCATCGACAGGGCCTGCCACCGACAGGCACACGTCCGAGACGTCGCCACGTTCGAGGCCCTGGTCCTTGAGATAGGCCTCGATAGCCTGCTCGGGGCTGGAATAGTCCGCCGTCGCCAGCACCTGCACCGCGTGCAGGTCATTGTCACGCCACAGGGCAAAGCGGGCGTTGGTACCGCCGATGTCACCGACCAGCGAGGCCTTCATTTGAAACGCTCCAGGGCAGAGGTAAAGGCGCTGGCGCCCTGCTCTGCCGGGCTGAACGCGACGCGCATGAAGCCGAACAGCTCGCGCCCGCACCCCAGGTCATTACCCTGGGGTGCATCAGGCTGATCGCGACTGGCCAGTTCCTCGGCCGACACCATCAGTTGCAGCGTGCCTTCGACACCGTCGACGCGCACGATATCACCATCGCGCACCCGTGCCAGCGGGCCGCCGTCATAGGCTTCGGGGCACACGTGGATCGCCGCCGGGATCTTGCCCGAAGCACCGGACATGCGTCCGTCGGTGACCAGCGCGACCTTGTAGCCGCGGTCCTGCAGCACACCGAGGAACGGCGTGAGCTTGTGCAGCTCGGGCATGCCGTTGCAGCGCGGGCCCTGGAAGCGCACCACGGCGACGAAATCGCGCTCCAACTCGCCAGCCTTGAAGGCATCGGCCAGCGACTGCTGATCGTGGAAGACTCGCGCCGGAGCCTCGACCACCTGATGTTCCGGCGCCACGGCAGAGACTTTCATCACCCCGCGCCCCAGGTTGCCTTCCATCACCCGCAACCCGCCCTCGGCCGAGAATGGCCGGGCGACCGGGCGCAGGATGCTTTCGTCCAGGCTGTGCTGCGGCCCTTCGCGCCACACCAGCTTGCCGTCGTCGAGGAACGGTTCCTGGGTGTAGCGGCGCAGACCTTGGCCGGCCACGGTATTGACGTCCTCGTGCAGCAGCCCGGCGTCGAGCAGTTCGCGGATCAGGAAGCTCATGCCGCCTGCGGCCTGGAAGTGGTTGATGTCGGCCTTGCCGTTGGGATAGACGTGAGACAGCGTCGGCACCACCTCGGAGAGGTCGGCCATGTCCTGCCAGGTCAGCTGGATCCCGGCAGCCTGGGCAATCGCCGGGATATGCAGGGTGTGGTTGGTCGAGCCGCCGGTGGCGTGCAGAGCGACGATGGAGTTGACCAGCGCCTTCTCGTCGACGATCTCGCCCAACGGCATGAAGCTGCCGCTGGCCTTGGTCATGCGCGTGACCTGCTGCGCCGCCTCGGCGGTCAGCGCATCGCGCAATGGGGTGTAGGGGTTGACGAACGAGGCGCCCGGCAGGTGCAGGCCCATGACTTCCATCACCAGCTGGTTGGTGTTGGCGGTGCCGTAGAAGGTGCAGGTGCCGGGGCTGTGGTAGGACTTCATCTCCGACTCCAGCAACTCCTCGCGGCTGGCCTTGCCCTCGGCGTAGCGCTGGCGCACGTCGGCCTTTTCCTTGTTGGAGATGCCCGAAGGCATCGGCCCGCCAGGCACGAAGATGGTCGGCAGGTGGCCGAAGCGCAACGCACCCATCATCAGGCCGGGCACGATCTTGTCGCAGATGCCCAGCATCAGCGCGGCATCGAACATGTTGTGCGACAGGGCGATGGCCGTGGACATGGCGATCACTTCGCGGCTGGCGATCGCCAGCTCCATGCCAGGTTCACCCTGGGTCACGCCATCGCACATGGCCGGTACGCCACCGGCGAACTGGCCGACCGAGCCGATATCGCGCAGCGCCTGTTTGATCTGTTCGGGGAAGTGCTGGTACGGCTGGTGCGCCGAGAGCATGTCGTTGTAGGCAGAGACGATGGCCACGTTGGCAGCGTTCATCATCCGCAGGCTGTGCTTGTCCTGGCTGCCGCAACCGGCCACGCCGTGGGCGAAGTTGGCGCACTGCAGGCTGGCGCGCATCGGGCCGTCGCTGGCCGCGCCGCGAATGAGCTCAAGGTAGCGTTCACGGGTGGCACGGCTGCGTTCGGTCAGCCTTGCGGTGACCTCAAGGATGCGCGGATGCATGTACTGGACTCCAGGCTATGTGTAAGGGCGACCTGAACCGGCATTTCCACTCCAAACGATTGCGACCTAGGCTCAAGGCAGGGGCCGGAAAGGTCGTTGGCGTGGAAGGCTCGATCACTCGTTGTAGGTTTACCAAAATATTGCCACTAAAAATGCTTGTTTTCTATCTTGGAGTGAATAATCTTGTAATTCCAATAACAAAACCGTTTCAGTGAAGCCTCATCCCATTTTGTGCCACAGGCTTCACCCGAACTGCCAGAGGTAATGCCAATGACCCTTCGCATCGCGATCAACGGATTCGGCCGCATCGGACGCAACGTCCTGCGCGCACTCTATACCCAAGGCTACCGCCAGGACCTGCAGGTCGTCGCCATCAACGACCTGGGCGACAGCGCGATGAATGCCCACCTGCTCAAGTACGACAGCGTACATGGCACCTTCGATGCCACCGTCGAGGCCGATCATGAAAGCCTGACGGTCAACGGCGATCGCATCGCCGTCAGCGCCATCCGCAACCCCGCCGAACTGCCCTGGAAAGCCGAAGCCATCGATGTGGTGTTCGAATGCACCGGGCTGTTCACCGACCGCGCCAAGGCGGCGGCCCATATCACCGCTGGCGCCGGCAAGGTGATCATCTCGGCGCCGGCCAAGGGCGCCGATGCTACCGTGGTGTATGGCGTCAACCACGACGTGCTGCGCGCCTCGCACCAAGTCATCTCCAACGCCTCGTGCACCACCAACTGCCTGGCGCCGATCGCCCAGGTGCTGCAGCGTGAGTTCGGCATCGAGCAGGGGCTGATGACCACCATCCACGCCTACACCAACGACCAGGTGCTGACCGACGTCTACCACAGCGACCCCTACCGGGCCCGCTCGGCCACCCAATCGATGATCCCGAGCAAGACTGGCGCCGCCGAAGCCGTGGGCCTGGTGCTGCCGGAACTGGCCGGCAAGCTCACCGGCATGGCGGTACGGGTGCCGGTGATCAACGTGTCGCTGGTCGACCTGACCGTCAACCTCAAGCGCGAAGCCAGTGCCGACGAGGTCAACCGCTTGTTCCTCGAAGCCAGCCGCCATTCGCGCGTGCTCGGCTACAACAGCCTGCCGCTGGTCTCGTGCGACTTCAACCACAACCCGCTGTCGTCGATCTTCGATGCCAACCACACCCGCGCCAACGGCCGCATGCTCAAGGTGCTGGCCTGGTACGACAACGAGTGGGGCTTCTCCAACCGCATGCTGGACAACTGCCTGGCGCTGTCCCGGGCACAATGAAAAGGCCTTGGGGCTGCCTGGCGGCCCCACCTTTACCCCTTCATGACATTTCTCTGCTTGACCTGACGCATGGATGATAAGCATTATCATTCACCCCTCATCGGCCAGGTTTCCCCGTGAGTCAGTCCCGGTTCAACTCTGTCTTCCTCACCCAGCGCCTCACCCTGCTGCGCACCTTGCAGCGCATGGTCGGCAACCCCAGCACGGCGGAAGACCTGCTGCAGGAAACCTACCTGCGGGTTACCCGTGCGCTGGGCGAGCGGCCTATCGAACACCTCGAACCCTTCGTGTTCCAGACCGCCCGCAACCTTGCCCTCGACCACTTGCGCGCGCGTCGCGTGCAGTCACGCACACTGGTCGACGACGTGCCCGAGCAGGTGCTGCACAATGTCGCCGCGCCGCTGGGCAACAGCGAGGATGCGGTGCATGCCGAGCAACTGCTCAAGCGCCTTAGCGTCAGCCTCGGCCAGCTCACCGCACGCCAGCAGCGCATCTTCATCCTCAGCCGCCTGCACGGTGCCAGCTACCTGGAAATCGCCGAGCAGTTGCAGGTCTCGGCCAGCACCGTGCAGAAGGAACTGAAGCTGATCATGGCGATCTGCATGGGTGTAGCCGATCGCCTCAAGTGAGCGACCGCTCGCCACCTGGGCAGGTCCTGGCTCTTGCCATGCCTGTCCACAGCGCCGATCATCTGCAAAAAACGCCATGCAAGGATCCCCCGTGAGCAACCCTGCCCCTCGCCCATCGCCCGCCGAGCCAGATGCCCGCGCCCGTGCCATGGACGAAGCGCAGGACTGGTTGATCCGCCTGCAATGCCCCACCGAGCAGGACACCCAGGACTTCGAAGCCTGGCTGGGCGCTGCCGAACAGAACGCCGAAGCCTATGTCGAAGCCGAGGCGCTGTGGAATGGCGCCGCCCTGCGCCATCTGGCGGGCGATCTGCACCAACAGCGCCGCACCTCGCTGCGCGGACGCCTGCGCCGCCACTGGAAACCACTGGCCACCGCAGCCGTGCTGCTGGTCGGGCTGTTCACCTTCGGCAACCTGCCGGTGCGCCTGCAGGCCGATCACCTGACCGTGGTCGGCGAACGCCAGCGCCTGCAGCTGGACGATGGCGCCAAGGTGCTGCTCAACACCAACTCGGCCTTTGCCAGCGACCAGCGCGACGGGCGCCAGGTTGCACGGCTGTTGCAGGGCGAGGCCTATTTCGAAGTGCCCGGCGGCAACCAGCCACCGCTTGAAGTCCAGGCCGGCCCCTTGCGTGCACAGGTGCGCGACACCAACTTCGCCGTACGCTACCTCGATGGCCAGGCGCAGGTACGTGTGCAGCGCGGCGACGTCGACCTGCAGGCCGCCAGCGACCAGCGCATCCGCCTGAGCGCCGGAGACAGCATCAGCGTCGGGCCAGACGGTTTCGGTCAGCGCCAGCGCGCCGACCTGCACAAGGAACTGGCCTGGATCGATGGCCGCCTGGTGTTCGAGAACTGCCCGTTGAGCCAGGTGCTCGCCGAACTGCGCCGCTACTACCCGGGCTGGATCATCAACCGCAACGACCATCTGGAACAGGTGGCCGTTACCGGCAACTACCGCCTGGACCAGCCTCTGGAGACCCTGCGAGCCCTGGCCCATATCACCTCGGCGCAGTTGCACGAATACCCGGCGGTGGTGATTCTCAACTGAGTGGCGCCGCTCCCACAGGGAGTGGGCAGACCTGAGATTTTTGAGCAAGACAGTTGCTCCCACCAATTATTTTTACGCGACTCCCATCCCACGCCCGTCTCGTTATAGCCAATGCAATTGATTCTTGTTCGAAAACAAGAACTGCACTCACCTATAACAGTTCGCGCGACAGGGAGCGCTTCCGATGTCCTCAGGTCCAACCCGCCCTTCCCCCTCTTCCCGACGCATGGGACAACTGTCCCTGCTGACCCTGGCCCTGCTGGCCAGCGGCGCCTGCAGCCTGCCGGCGCTGGCAGCAGAGCCGGCGCAGGCCGCCAGCCCGCGGATGGGCGACTATCGCTTCGCCATCGCCCAGCAACCACTGGTCTCGGCGATCAACGCGTTCAGTGAAGTCACCGGCTGGCAGGTCGGCTTCTCCGCCGATCTGGCCGAGGGCGTGGCTTCGCCGGGCGTGCAAGGGGCACTGGCGCCGGAAGCGGCACTGCAGAAACTGCTGCACGGCACAGGCCTGGGCTTTCGCAAGATCGGCAACGGCAACGTCGTGCTCGAGCGCCAGACCGCAGGCAACGCCATTGCCCTGCAACAGCTGACCGTCAGCGCCACCCGCAGCGCCCAGGACGTGAGTCAGGTACCGAGCACCGTCAGTGTGCAGACCCGCGAGCAACTGGACCGCCAGAACGTCAACGACATCAAGCAACTGGTGCGCTACGAGCCGGGTGTCTCGGTTGGCGGTGTCGGCCAGCGCAGCGGCCTGAACGGCTACAACATCCGTGGCATCGACGGAGAGCGAATCCTCACCCAGGTCGATGGCGTATCGATCCCCGACAGCTTCTTCTACGGCCCCTACGCCCAGACCCAGCGCAACTACGTCGACCCCGAAATCGTCAAGCGCGTCGAGATCCTGCGTGGTCCGGCCTCGGTGCTGTACGGCAGCAACGCCATCGGCGGCGCGGTGAGCTACTACACCCTCGACCCGGACGACATCATCAAGCCTGGCAAGGACGTGGGCGCGCGCCTGAAGACCGGCTACAGCTCGGCCGACGAAAGCTGGCTGACCTCCGCCACCGTCGCTGGCCGCCAGGGCGACTTCGACGGCCTGCTGCACCTGAGCCAGCGCAACGGCCACGAGACCGAATCCTACGGTGGCCACGGCGGCACCGGCCTTGGCCGCACCGAAGCCAACCCGGAAGACGTGCGCACCACCAACGTACTGGCCAAGCTGGGCTGGAACTACGCAGACGACGCGCGCCTGGGCTTCACCTACGAGCACTACAAGGACGACCGCGACCAGAACATCCTCAGCGCGGTGGGCGGCCCGTTCATCCCTGGCCGTGGTGCGTCGAACATGTATCGGATGCGTGAAGGCAATGACACCGTCACCCGCGAGCGCTTCGGCATCAACCACGAATTCGGCCTCGACAGCCTGGTCGCAGACCACGTGAAGTGGAGCCTCAACTACCAGATCGCCAAGACCGACCAGCGCACCGACGAACTCTATTTCGCCTCCGGTCGCCAGGTGTTCCGTGATCGCCAGACCACCTACAAGGATCGCCAATGGGTGTTCGATGGTCAGTTCGACAAGGCCTTCAGCATCGGTGAGACCGATCACCTGCTCACCTACGGCACCACCCTCAAGCACGAAAAGGTCACCGGCTCGCGCAGCGGCACCGGCACCTGCCTGAACATCGGTGGCACCTGCCGCGCCATCGGCCAGAACAGCGTGAGCGATAGCCAGGCGCTGGTCAGCGACTTCCCGGACCCGACCATCAACACCTACAGCCTGTTCGCCCAGGACGAGATCCGCTGGAACAACTGGACCTTCCTGCCGGGTGCGCGTTACGACTACACCCGCATGGAACCGAAGATGACCGCAGAATTCCTGCGTGGCATCCAGGGCACCGGCGCAGCGCCGTCCAGCGTCGATGACGGCGACAAGAAATGGCACCGCGTCTCGCCCAAGTTCGGCGTCACCTATGCCTTCAACGACAACTACACCTGGTACGGCCAGTACGCCGAGGGTTTCCGTACCCCGACCGCAAAGGCCATGTACGGGCGCTTCGACAACCCGACCCTGGGCTACAGCGTCGAACCCAACCCCAACCTCGAGCCTGAAAAGAGCAAGAGCTACGAGACGGGCGTGCGCGGCAACTTCGAGGCCGGCAACTTCGACGTGGCGGTGTTCTACAACAAGTACCGCGACTTCATCAACGAAGACGCCGTGCAGTCGGCCAACCTGGGCTCGACCTTCCAGGCCAACAACATCAAGCACGCGACCATCAAGGGTGCCGAGTTCAAGGGCCGCCTGAACCTCGATCACTTCGGCGCGCCGCAAGGCCTCTACACCCAAGGCTCGCTGGCCTATGCCCATGGCCGCAACGACGACAATGGCCAGCCGCTGAACAGCGTCAACCCGCTGACCGCGGTGATGGGCCTGGGCTACGAGCAGCAGAACTACGGCGGCCTGCTCAGCTGGACACTGGTCAAGCGCAAGACCCGCGTCGACGACAGCACCTTCTTCGCCCCGGATGGCGCCAGCTCGCAGTTCCGCACGCCGGGCTACGGCGTGCTCGACCTGACCGGTTTCTACAAGGTGACCGAGGATGTGACCGTCAACGCAGGCCTCTACAACCTCACCGACAAGAAGTACTGGCAGTGGGATGACGTGCGCGGCTACGACGGCCTTGGCGAGGCGGCGGTGACCCAGCCGGCCAACCTCGACCGCCTGACCATGCCGGGACGCAACTTCGCCATCAATGTGGTCTGGGATATCTGATCCCGGTACCCGCGGGGGCGGCCTTGTGCCGCTCCCGCAACCTCCTCCCGAACACAAATGCCTCCCACTCCCAGGTGAGGTTTTTTTACTGTCCTGCGTCTTCTCTTTCGTCTTGTACCTAGACAGCCCCATTTCCCAAGGATGCCCCCATGACCAGCCACACCTCCGAGCGCGCCGCCCTGCGCTCGCAACGCCTGAACCAGGTCACTCACGCACCGCACACCGAGCTGGACGCTCTGGTCAAGTCGCACGCGCCGTTCGACAGCCGCGAGAGCTTCGCCCGCTTCGTCGTCGCCCAGTACCTGTTCCAGTCCGAACTGCAGGCGCTGTACACCGACCCGGCACTGATCGCCATCGTCCCTGACCTGGCCGAGCGTTGCCGGGCCGAACAGGCGCGCCTGGACCTGGCCGACCTGAACACCGAAGTACCGGCCCCGGTCGCAGGCGCCCTGGTCAAACCAAGCCTGGGCGAAGCCCTGGGCTGGATCTTCGTCTCCGAAGGCTCCAAACTGGGCGCCGCGTTCCTGATCAAGCGTGCCGTGGCCCTGGACCTGTCCGACAGCTTCGGCGCCCGTCACCTGGGCGAGCCCGCCGGTGGTCGTGCAGAGGGCTGGAAACAGTTCACGCGCATCCTCGACAGCCTGGAACTGTCGGCCGAAGAGGACGCTGCCGCCGAGCGTGGCGCAGTCGCGGCCTTCGAGCGCTTCACCGAGCTGCTCAAGCACGCCTACGCCACGGATGCGGCGCTGGCCTGAGACGCACCTGCCGGCCACCATTCGGGTGGCCGGACCGCTTTGCAGTGAGACCATGACCCGACTTGCCCGCTCCCGACTGTCCCGCCTGCTGTATGCGATCCTGGCTTATGTCAGCCTCGGGATAGGTCTGGTCGCCATCGTCATTCCCGGCCTGCCCACCACCGAGTTCATCCTCCTGGCCGCCTGGGCCGCAACCCGCAGCTCTCCGCGCCTGTCCGCCTGGCTGGAAAACCACCGGCTGTTCGGACCGATCCTGTGGAACTGGCGCAACGGCAAGGTGATCCAGCGCCGCGCCAAGGTCAGCGCGACCATCAGCATGCTGCTGTGCGCAGGGTTGATGCTCACCATGCTCGAGCACCACTGGCCAGTGTTTCTTGCCATCGCCGGCATGACCCTGGGCAACCTGTGGATCTGGTCGCGCCCCGAACAACCCACCGCGCCACTGCCCGCCCAACTGCAACGCTGAGCATTTGCATCCCAGCGCGGGATGTACTGCAATAGGATCCACCAAGGAGGATCCTGCATGCCCCAGTTGCTCGACACCATCGTCCGTGAACTTGACCTCGACCACGCCGCCCTGCGCTGGCACGGCGTTGGTGGGCTGCCCTCGACGTTTGCCGTCACCGACCTGGCCGCCGCGAGCATGGCCGCTGCCGGGCTGGCACTGGCCAGCCTGCTGCAGCGCCAGACCGACAACTGCCCGCTGGTCAGCATCGATCGGCGCCTGGCCTCGTTCTGGTTCGCCACCAGCCTGCGCCCACATGGCTGGCAGCCCCCTCCCCTGTGGGACGCCGTCGCCGGTGACTATCCCACCCGCGATGGCTGGATTCGCCTGCACACCAACGCCCCCCATCATCGTCAGGCCGCACTCGGCGTGCTGGGTAGCCCCGCCGATCGCCAGGCGGTCGCGGCCCAGGTCCTGCGCTGGGACGGTGAGGCGCTGGAAAGCGCCGTGGTCGAAGCCGGAGGCTGTGCGGCGAAGATGCGCAGTTGGGCGCAATGGTGCGAACACCCGCAGGGGCAGGCAGTGAACAAGGAGCCCTTGGTGCTGCGCGAGCAGTTCGACGCGGCAGCGCCATTGGCCTGGCAAGGCTGTGAAACACGTCCGCTGGCCGGTATCAAGGTGCTGGATCTGACGCGTATCCTCGCTGGCCCCACCGCCAGCCGCTTGCTGGCCGCCTTCGGCGCCGAAGTGCTGCACATCGACCCATTCGGTTGGGATGAGCCGGCGGTGGTCGCCGAAGTCACCCTGGGCAAGCGCTGTGCGCGCCTGGATTTGCGTGCGACGCCTGACCGCGAGGTGTTCGAACGGCTGCTGGGGGAGGCCGACATTCTCCTGCATGGCTATCGCGCCGATGCACTGGAGCATCTGGGTTTTGGCGCGCAGCACAGGCGCCAGCTCAACCCAGGCCTGATCGATGTAAGCCTCAACGCCTACGGCTGGAGCGGCCCCTGGCAAGCACGCCGCGGCTTCGACAGCCTGGTGCAGATGAGCAGCGGCATCGCCCGCGAAGGCATGCGCTGGCAACAAACGGACAGACCTGTACCTTTGCCAGTGCAGGCGCTCGACCATGCAACCGGGTACCTGATGGCAGCCGAAGCGATCCGCGGGCTGGAGCAGCGCCTGGCTCATGGCGCCGGTTACCGGGCACGGCTGTCCTTGGCTCGCACCGCCAAGCTGTTGGTGGAGCATGGAACGATGGCGGATGACTTGCCCCTGGCAGCAGAAACGCCGGAGGATCTCGACCCGCATCTGGAGCAGACGCCCTGGGGGCCCGCGCAAAGGATCAAGGGGCCGTTGAAGGTGGGGCAGGCGTCGATGCACTGGGCACGTGGGGCTTGCGAGCTGGGTTCGGCTCAAGCGCGTTGGTGACGGTTGTGGCCTCATCGCTGCGACTTGTCGCGCGATGAGGTCGCAACAACCGCCACCCACTTACAAACTCAGCGCCCCCGAGTACAGCGCATAAGCCGCTACTCCTGCGCCCACGAGTACCGCCGCGAATATCAGCTTCTCCCAATGGCTGAACAATGCCTGCCCCTGCTCGTGCCTGGCCCGGGCGAACAGGATCACTCCCGGGGCATAGAGCAGGGCCGACAGCAACAGGTACTTGAGCCCCCCGGCATACAGCAGCCACACCGCATACAACAGCGCCAGCAGCGCCACGGCCAGATCCTTGCGCCGCAGCCCCGCCTGCCCGGCATAGCTATCGCCCCGCCAGGCCAGCAGCACGGCATAGGCCGCCGACCAGAAGTACGGCACCAGGATCATCGACGACGCCAGGTAGATCAGGCTGGTATAGGTGCCAGCCGAGAACAGGGTGATCAGCAGGAACCCCTGGATCATGCTGTTGGTCAGCCACAGTGCATTGGCCGGTACATGATTGGCATTTTCCCTGGCCAGAAAACGCGGCATGGTCTTGTCGCGAGCGGTGGCGAAGAGAATCTCGGCACACAGCAAGGCCCATGACAGCAGCGCCCCAAGCAACGAAACCGCCAACCCGATGCTGATCAGCATCGCCCCCCAGGGCCCGACGATATGTTCCAGCACCGACGCCAGCGACGGGTTCTGCAACCCCGCCAGTTCAGGCTGGGTCATCACCCCCAGCGACAGCACGTTGACCAGCACCAGTAACGCCAGCACCCCGAGAAAGCCGATCACCGTGGCCTTGCCGACATCCGAACGGTGCAGCGCACGCCCGGAATAGACACTGGCGCCCTCGATGCCGATGAACACGAACACCGTCACCAGCATCATGTTGCGCACCTGCTCCAGGACGCTGCCGAACTTCGGGTTGCCCAGCCCCCAGATATCGCGGGTGAAGATATCCGCGCGGAAGGCGAAGGCCGCGATGACGATGAAGATCAGCAGCGGTACGACCTTGGCCACCGTGGTGACCTGGTTGATGAAGGTCGCTTCCTTGATGCCACGCAGCACCAGAAAATGCACTGCCCACAGCAACAGCGAAGCGCAGCCGATGGCTATCGGCGTATTGCCCTCACCGAATACGGGAAAGTAGAAACCCAGGGTGCTGAACAACAGCACGAAATAGCCGACGTTGCCCAGCCAGGCACTGATCCAGTAGCCCCAGGCCGACGAGAAGCCCATGTAGTCGCCAAAGCCGGCCTTGGCGTAGGCGTAGACGCCCGAATCCAGGTCGGGCTTGCGGTTGGCCAGGGTCTGGAACACGAAGGCCAGCGCCAGCATGCCGACCGCAGTGATGCTCCAGCCGATCAGTACTGCGCCAACATCGGCACGGGCGGCCATGTTCTGCGGCAATGAAAAGATCCCGCCGCCGATCATCGAACCGACCACCAGGGCGATCAGCGCCCCCAGGCGAAGCTTATGTACCGGTTCGCCCATCTGCAGCTCCCTTACGCCTGTCGCCTGTATGAAACATAACGGCCATTACATATAAATGTTACAGCTTGTTTATTAATCAACGCCATTAAAGCTATAGCACTCATAACGCATTTGTCTATATGACAACCGCCGTCAATACGGACATTGTCGAGCAACTCGCAAATTCGCGACGCCCTGTCGAATGACACGTGAAAAATTTGCGAAACCGCTAAAAACGACTAGCTTCAGATTTCGCGAGCCAAACAGAGCGTTTGCTCTAGAAGTACATGGAGGTGCCAGCGCACAAGGCTTGCAGCAAAGCCGTCGGCACTCTCCAGGAGACCCGAGCAAGAATTTTCTCACGCTGTCGCGCCATGAACTGATCCACATCAGCGAATGACTACAGCGCGGGATTTATTCTGTCGTCAACTTTCTCCTGGCATGGAGTTGTTAAATGTCTGATTCTCCCGGAAAACTTAAACTCGGCGCATTAGTTGCACTTGTCGTGGGCTCGATGATTGGTGGCGGGATCTTCTCCCTGCCGCAAAACATGGCCGCCAGCGCAGGCGTCGGTGCCGTGCTGATCGGCTGGGCCATCACCGCCGTCGGCATGCTCACCCTGGCCTTCGTGTTCCAGACCCTGGCCAACCGCAAACCCGACCTCGATGGTGGCGTGTACGCCTATGCCAAGGCCGGCTTTGGCGACTACATGGGCTTCTCGTCAGCCTGGGGCTACTGGATCAGTGCCTGGCTGGGCAACGTCGGCTACTTCGTCCTGCTGTTCAGCACCCTGGGGTACTTCTTCCCGGTCTTCGGTGAAGGCAATACTCCGGCGGCAGTGATCGGCGCATCGCTGCTGCTGTGGGGTGTGCACTTCCTGGTCCTGCGCGGCATCAAGGAGGCGGCGTTCATCAACCTGGTCACCACCGTGGCCAAAGTCGTGCCACTGGCGCTGTTCGCACTGATCTGCCTGTTCGCCTTCAAACTCGATGTGTTCACCGCCGACATCTGGGGCCTGGGCTCGCCCGACCTCGGCAGCGTGATGGATCAGGTGCGCAACATGATGCTGGTCACCGTGTGGGTGTTCATCGGCATCGAGGGCGCAAGCATCTTCTCCTCGCGGGCGGAAAAACGCTCCGACGTGGGCAAGGCCACGGTCATCGGTTTCATCACCGTGCTGCTGTTCCTGGTGCTGGTCAACGTGCTGTCGATGGGCGTGATGACCCAGCCGGAGCTGGCCAAGCTGCAGAACCCGTCGATGGCCGCGGTGCTGGAGCATGTGGTCGGTCACTGGGGCGCGGTGCTGATCAGCGTCGGCCTGATCATCTCGCTGCTGGGGGCACTGCTGTCATGGGTGCTGCTGTGCGCAGAGATCATGTTCGCCGCCGCCAAGGACCACACCATGCCCGAGTTCCTGCGCCGCGAGAACGCCAACCAGGTGCCGGCCAACGCCCTGTGGCTGACCAATGCCATGGTGCAGATCTTCCTGGTCATCACCCTGTTCTCCAACAGCACCTACCTGTCGCTGATCTACCTCGCCACCTCGATGATCCTGGTGCCCTACCTGTGGTCGGCGGCCTACGCAGTACTGCTGGCGGTGCGCAGCGAAACCTACGAACAGGCCCTCGCCGAACGCAAGAAGGACCTGATCATCGGCGGTATCGCCCTGTTGTACGCGATCTGGCTGCTGTATGCCGGAGGCGTGAAGTACCTGCTGCTGTCGGCCCTGCTCTACGCCCCTGGCGCGATCCTGTTCGCCAAGGCCAAGCGCGAGGTCGGCCAACCGATTTTCACCAACGTGGAAAAACTGATCTTCGCCGCTGTGATCGTCGGCGCCCTGGTGGCGGCCTACGGGCTGTACGACGGCTTCCTGACCCTTTGACCACGTCTTCGTATGATTGGAGGAATCATCATGTCCACGGAAAAACAGAAATACGGCGTGCACTCCGAAGCCGGCAAGCTACGCAAGGTGATGGTCTGCGCCCCGGGACTGGCGCACAAGCGACTGACCCCCAGCAACTGCGATGAACTGCTCTTCGACGATGTGATCTGGGTCGACCAGGCCAAGCGTGACCATTTCGACTTCGTCACCAAGATGCGCGAGCGCGGCGTCGATGTGCTGGAAATGCACAACCTGCTGACCGACATCGTGCAGAACAAGGAGGCTCTGGCCTGGATCCTCGATCGCAAGATCACCCCCAATACCGTCGGCGTTGGCCTGACCAATGAAGTGCGCAGCTGGCTCGAAGGCCTCGATCCGCGCCACCTGGCCGAGTTCCTGATCGGCGGCGTGGCCGGCCAGGACCTGCCGCAGAGCGAAGGCGCCGATGTGGTGAAGATGTACAACGACTACCTCGGCCACTCCAGCTTCATCCTGCCGCCCCTGCCCAACACCCAGTTCACCCGCGACACCACCTGCTGGATCTACGGCGGCGTCACGCTGAACCCGATGTACTGGCCGGCACGACGCCAGGAAACCTTGCTGACCACTGCCGTGTACAAGTTCCACAAGGAATTCACCGGCGCCGACTTCCAGGTCTGGTACGGCGACCCTGACAAGGAGCACGGCAGCGCCACCCTGGAAGGCGGCGACGTCATGCCGATCGGCAAGGGCATCGTGCTCATCGGCATGGGCGAGCGCACCTCGCGCCAGGCCATCGGCCAACTGGCGCAGAACCTGTTCGCCAAGGGCGCAGTGGAAAAGGTCATCGTCGCCGGCCTGCCCAAGTCGCGTGCCGCGATGCACCTGGACACCGTGTTCAGCTTCTGCGACCGCGACCTGGTCACGGTCTTCCCGGAAGTGGTACGCGAGATCGTCCCGTTCATCATCCGCCCCGACGAAAGCAAGCCCTACGGCATGGATGTGCGCCGTGAAAACAAGTCGTTCATCGAGGTGGTCGGCGAGCAGCTCGGGGTGAAGCTGCGCGTGGTCGAGACCGGCGGCAACAGCTTCGCCGCCGAACGCGAGCAATGGGATGACGGCAACAACGTGGTGGCCCTGGAGCCAGGCGTGGTCATCGGCTACGACCGCAACACCTACACCAACACATTGCTGCGCAAGGCCGGGATCGAGGTCATCACCATCAGCGCCGGTGAACTGGGCCGAGGCCGCGGCGGCGGCCACTGCATGACCTGCCCGATCGTGCGCGACCCTATCGACTACTAACGCCCTCAATCCGGCCCACGCTTACGAGGCGTGGGCCGGGCACTCACCGCATTCAAGGAGACACTGTCATGGCGTTCAACATCCACAATCGCAACCTGCTCAGCCTCGAGCACCACACGACCCGTGAGCTGCGCTACCTGCTGGACCTCTCCCGCGATCTCAAGCGCGCCAAGTACACCGGCACCGAGCAGCAGCACCTGAAGGGCAACAACATCGCCCTGATCTTCGAGAAGACCTCGACCCGCACCCGCTGCGCCTTCGAAGTCGCCGCCTACGACCAGGGCGCCAACGTCACCTACATCGACCCCAACTCCTCGCAGATCGGCCACAAGGAGAGCATGAAGGACACCGCCCGCGTGCTCGGGCGCATGTACGACGCCATCGAGTACCGCGGCTTCAAGCAGGAAATCGTCGAAGAACTGGCCAAGTTCGCCGGCGTGCCGGTGTTCAACGGCCTGACCGACGAGTACCACCCGACGCAGATGATCGCCGATGTGCTGACCATGCGCGAACACAGCGACAAGCCGCTGCACGACATCAGCTATGCCTACCTGGGCGATGCGCGCAACAACATGGGCAACTCGCTGCTGCTGATCGGTGCCAAGCTCGGCATGGACGTGCGCATCGCTGCGCCCAAGGCGCTGTGGCCGCACGACGACCTGGTGCAGCGCTGCAAGCAGTACGCCGAGGAAAGCGGCGCGCGCATCACCCTCACCGAAGACCCGAAGGCGGCGGTCAAGGGCGTCGACTTCGTCCATACCGACGTCTGGGTGTCGATGGGAGAACCTGTGGATGCCTGGGGCGAGCGCATCGAACAACTGCTGCCCTATCAGGTGAACAAGGAACTGATGAAAGCCACCGGTAACCCGCGCAGCAAGTTCATGCACTGCCTGCCGGCGTTCCACAACTCCGAGACCAAGGTCGGCAAGCAGATCGCCGAGAAATACCCGCACCTGGCCAACGGCATCGAAGTGACCGATGACGTGTTCGAGTCGCCAGCGTGCATCGCCTTCGAGCAAGCGGAGAACCGCATGCACACGATCAAGGCGATCCTGGTGTCGACCCTGGCTGATCTCTGACGGCAACCCCTGCAGGGGCGGGCTTTTGTGGGAGCGGGTTTACCCGCGAACACCGGCATAGCCGGTGCCATGCACCGCGTCGCTGGCTTCGCGGGTAAACCCGCTCCCACAGGCCTTGCCCGACCCTTGAACATTTTCTGAAGGACATTCCCCATGCGTATCGTTGTTGCATTGGGCGGCAACGCCCTCCTGCGCCGCGGCGAGCCAATGACCGCCGACAACCAGCGCAGCAATATCCGCACTGCCACCGAGCAGATCGCCAAGATCCACCCCGACAACGAACTGGTCATCGCCCACGGCAATGGCCCGCAGGTCGGCCTGCTGTCGCTCCAGGGCCAGGCCTACAAACCCGACGAAGCCTACCCGCTGGACGTGCTCGGTGCCGAGACCGAAGGCATGATCGGGTACATGATCGAACAGGAGCTGGGCAACCTGCTCGACTTCGAGGTGCCCTTCGCCACCCTGCTGACGCAAGTCGAGGTCGACGCCAACGACCCGGCCTTCAAGGATCCGACCAAGTTTATCGGCCCGGTCTACGCCAAGGACGAGGCCGAGCGCCTGGCCAAGGAGAAAGGCTGGGTGGTCAAGGCCGACGGCGACAAGTACCGCCGTGTGGTCGCCAGCCCCAAACCCAAGCGCATCTTCGAGATCCGCCCGATCAAGTGGCTGCTGGAAAAAAGCAGCATCGTCATCTGCGCCGGCGGCGGCGGCATCCCCACGATGTACGACGAAAACCGCAAGCTCAAAGGCATCGAGGCGGTGATCGACAAGGACCTGTGCTCGGCGCTGCTGGCCGAGCAACTGGACGCCGACCTGCTGATCATCGCCACCGATGTCGATGCCGCCTACATCGATTTCGGCAAGCCGACGCAAAAAGCCATTGCCCAGGCGCATCCTGACGAGCTGGAAAAACTCGGCTTCGCAGCGGGTTCGATGGGGCCGAAGGTGCAGGCCGCCTGCGATTTCGCCCGCCACACGGGCAAGGTCGCGGTGATCAGCTCGCTGGAAAACATCGAAGAGATCGTCAAGGGCACTGCCGGTACGCGGGTGTCGACCGCCAAGCCAGGTATCAGCTACCGTTGAGTGCAGTTGGCCGGTGCACGGCGCCGGCCATTTTCAACCTTCCGGAGGACGCCATCATGGCCCAGTACCATCCTGGTCATGTTCATATCGAGCGCACGGCGCTGAACGAGACCGACCACAGCTACGACCTCAACATCGAGTACGAAGCCACCCAGGATCCCACGGAAGGCCGCGGTATCCAGTTCCGCATGCATGGCAGCATCGAAGGCAAGTCTGTCGACGAGAAGTTCTTCCTGGCCAGGGACCAGGTGCTGCCGAGCTTTCTCATGCAGTTGAGCCGCAAGGCCCAGTCGTACCTGCCGGCGCCGAAGAAATTCGAAAACCTGGGCTCGCCGCACAAGCTCTACGACCATATGTTCGACGACATCCGCCAGAAGCTGGACGTGAAGTCCGGGGATCCGATCAAGCCTGAACACCTGGGTAATACCTGATACCGCCACCGCCGAGCAGGCCCGCTCGCACAGGCACGCTGGAATACCTGTGCAAGCGGCGGTTCGGCGCACCGACTTGCGCCGCGATTGGGCCTTCCCCCTGGCCAATGGCATACTGCGCCCTTTCCCCCACGCCCGTTGCCCCCATGCGCATCCACGTCAGCTTCATCGACCGCGTCGGCATCACCCAGGAAGTCCTGGCCCTGCTCGGTGCCCGCAACCTCAACCTCGATGCCGTGGAGATGGTGCCACCGAACGTCTACATCGACGCTCCCACGCTCAGCCCCGCCGTGCTCGAAGAGTTGCACGACGCGCTGTTCGAGGTGCGCGGCGTGCAGTCGGTGGAAGTGGTCGATATCCTCCCCGGCCAGCGCCGACACTTGCAACTCGACGCCCTGCTCGCGGCCATGAGCGACCCGGTGCTGGCGGTGGACAGCGCTGGCAAGGTGCTGCTGGCCAACCCGGCGCTGATCGCCCTGTGCGGACGCGAATCGGCCGGTCGCTCGGTGGGCGAGCTGTTTGGCGACAGCGGGCTGCTCCAGGCCTTGCTCGACAACAACTTCCACTTGCCGATGCGCGAGATGCAGCTCAATGGCCAGAGCCTGCTGCTGGATGCAACGCCGATCACCAATGCCGGCGGCCTGCTCACCCTGTATCCGCCCAATCGCATGGGCGAACGTCTCTCGGCGCTGCACCATGATCACGCCGAAGGCTTCGATGCCCTGCTCGGCGACTCCCCGGCGATCCGCACCCTCAAGGCCCGCGCCCTGCGCGTCGCCACACTCGATGCGCCCTTGCTGGTGCACGGCGAGACCGGCACCGGCAAGGAGCTGGTGGCCCGCGCCTGCCACACCATCAGCAGTCGTCACGCAGCACCTTTCCTCGCACTGAACTGCGCCGCGCTACCCGAAAGCCTGGCCGAGAGCGAACTGTTCGGCTATGCCCCGGGCGCCTTCACCGGCGCACAACGTGGCGGCAAGCCAGGGCTGATGGAACTGGCCAACCAGGGCACGGTGTTTCTCGACGAGATCGGCGAGATGTCGCCCTACCTGCAGGCCAAGCTGCTGCGCTTTCTCAGCGACGGCAGCTTTCGCCGGGTCGGTGGCGACCGTGAGGTGAAGGTGGACGTGCGTATCATCAGCGCCACCCACCGCGACCTCGAACGCATGGTCGCCGAAGGCACTTTCCGCGAAGACCTGTTCTACCGCCTGAACGTGCTCAACCTGCAGGTCCCGCCGCTGCGCGAACGCGGCCAGGACATCCTGTCGCTGGCGCACTTCTTCATGCAGCAGGCCTGCACGCAGATCCAGCGCCCTCCGTGCCGCCTGACCCCAGCCACCCATCCGGCACTGCTGGCCAACCCCTGGCCAGGCAACGTGCGCCAGTTGCAGAACGTGATCTTCCGCGCGGCGGCAATTTGCGAGAGCAACCTGGTGGATATCGGTGACCTGGATATCGCCGGTACCTCGGTGGCACGTGGCCAGGATGGCGAGGTGAGCAGCCTGGAGCAGGCAGTGGGCGACTTCGAGCGCGAGCTGCTGCAGCGCCTGTATGCAAGCTACCCTTCGACTCGGCAGCTGGCGGGAAGGCTGCAGACGTCGCATACCGCGATTGCGCAGCGGCTGCGCAAATACGGGATTCCAAGCAGAAACTAAGGCCCATCAGCGCCCGAGCAGCTCGGCATCTTCAGAATTTCCCTACGCCTCGCCCCAGGCGCGTGCCACTTAGAATGTCGGCCGTTTGACCGCACGCGTGCTCCGGGTGCCTCTTCGAAAGGCCCTGCGCACGCTCGAAAGAGTGCCCAGGAGCACCTCTTTCAAAGTGACAATGAGTAGGTTTTCAATGCTCGAGCTCGACTTCTACGGCACTCTCGTGGCCGCTTCACTGGTACTTCTACTTGGACGTTGTCTTGTCGCCCGCGTCGGATTTCTACGCACCTACAACATTCCCGAACCGGTAGCTGGCGGCCTGGTGGTCGCGCTGGTGCTGGTGGCGTTGCGCGCGGTTGGCGTGCACATCCAGTTCGATACCACCCTGCAAGCGCCATTGATGCTGGCGTTCTTCGCCACAATCGGGCTGAGCGCCGATATCGGCAGCCTGAAACGAGGTGGGCGCAGCGTCGGCTTGTTCCTGCTGGTCGTCACCGGATTCCTGCTGGTGCAGAACGCCATCGGCATCAGCCTCGCCCAGCTACTGGGCCTCGATCCGCTCATGGGGCTACTGGCGGGCTCGATTTCTCTATCCGGTGGTCATGGCACCGGCGCTGCCTGGGGCTCGACCTTCAGCACTCAGTACGGACTGGCTTCGGCCAGCGAACTGGCCCTGGCCTCTGCCACCTTCGGCCTGGTGCTGGGCGGGCTGATCGGTGGCCCTGTAGCACGGTTGCTGGTCAGCCGCGTCCAGCCCCCAGGGCTGGAACCGGAAACGCCGCGCGTGCCGAAAGGCTTCGAACAGCCCAACAAGGAACGCCTGATAACCCCGTTTTCGATGATCGAAAGCCTGGCGCTGATCTCGATCAGCCTATTGACAGGCACTCTGTTGAACAGCCTGTTGCGCGGCACACCGTTCGAACTTCCGACGTTCGTCTGCGTGCTGTTCGTAGGTGTCGTGCTGAGGAACGGGCTGTCCGCCGGGGGCTTGTACCAGGTGTTCGAGCGCGAAGTTCTGGTGTTGGGCAACGTCGCGCTATCGCTGTTCCTGGCCTTGGCGCTGATGTCCCTGAAACTGTGGGACCTGGCCGCCCTGGCGCTGCCCTTCCTCATCCTGCTGGGTGTACAGACGCTGGTCATGGCACTGTTCGCGATCTTCGTCACCTTCAGGGTCATGGGGCGCAATTATGATGCAGCGGTATTGGCAGCCGGGCATTGCGGGTTCGGACTCGGCGCCACGCCCACTGCCATCGCCAACATGCAAGCCGTGACCCAGCGCTACGGCGCTTCGCAGATCGCCTTTCTCGTCGTGCCCATGGTGGGGGCGTTCTTCATCGATATCGTCAACGTCATCGTGATCAAGCTGTACCTGGCGCTGCCGTTTTTCACTGGCGCATGACCTTGAACGCTCCGTATCGATATCAATACATCGTATTGATATCGATACGGAGCGTTCTGCGTCCACATCTACAAGGGTTTGATCAGACAATCCTTTTCCCGGCATCCCAGCCTGTATTGATTTCATTCCATTGCCAGGGAAAATCTTTCTGGATAAGCAGTCAAGCCATTGAATTTCAATGCTTTTACTCACATGGCCACATTCTTGCTAAGGAAAACCCAACCTCAAGAGCGCGGACCAACCGCGCCCAACGCCCTGCTTCCCGAGGATTTCCCATGAGCGAGTTGCGTTTCACCGAAGATCACGAATGGCTGCGCGTCGAAGCTGACGGCAGCGTCACCGTAGGTATCACCGCCTATGCCCAGAACGCCCTTGGCGATGTGGTCTTCGTGCAACTGCCGGACCTGCAGCAGTATGAAAAAGGCGCCGAAGCCTCCACCGTCGAATCGGTCAAGGCTGCCAGCGGCGTATACATGCCGCTGACCGGTGAAGTGGTCGCGGTCAACGAAGGTCTCAACGACAACCCCGAGCAGGTCAACGAAGACCCGCTGGGCGAAGGCTGGTTCTTCCGCTTCGTTCCTGCAGACATGAGCGAGGTGACCGCCCTGCTCGACCAGGATGCCTACGACCGCCTGCTCAAAGCCAACGACGACGCCTGAGGACCACGACCATGACCATCAACCTCGGCACCGCCAACGAATTCATCGCCCGTCACATCGGCCCACGCAGCACCGACGAACAGGCCATGCTGACCACCCTGGGCTTCGACTCTCTCGACGCCATGACCGCCGCCGTCATTCCCGACAGCATCAAGGGCACCAGCGTGCTCGGTGACGCCGACGGCCAGAGCGAGGCCGATGCCCTCGCCGCCCTCAAGGCGATCGCCGGCAAGAACCAGCTGTTCAAGAGCTTCATCGGCCAGGGCTACTACAACACCCACACGCCAGCGCCGATCCTGCGCAACCTTCTGGAAAACCCGGCGTGGTACACCGCCTACACCCCTTACCAGCCGGAAATCTCCCAGGGTCGCCTGGAAGCGCTGCTGAACTTCCAGACCCTGATCAGCGACCTCACCGGCCTGCCGATCGCCAACGCCTCGCTGCTCGACGAAGCCACCGCCGCTGCCGAGGCCATGACCTTCTGCAAACGCCTGTCGAAGAACAAGGGCAGCCATGCCTTCTTCGCCTCCGTGCATTGCCACCCGCAAACCCTTGACGTGCTGCGTACCCGTGCCGAGCCGCTGGGCATCGAGGTCGTGGTCGGTGACGAGCGTGAACTGGGCGATGTCAGCGCCTTCTTCGGCGCCCTGCTGCAATACCCGGCAAGCAACGGTGATGTGTTCGACTACCGCGAGCTGGTACAGCGTCTGCACGGCGCCGGCGCCCTGGTGGCCGTGGCCGCCGACCTGCTGGCCCTGACCCTGCTGACCCCTCCGGGCGAATTCGACGCCGACGTGGCCATCGGCAGTGCCCAGCGCTTCGGCGTACCGCTGGGCTTCGGCGGCCCGCACGCGGCCTACTTCGCCACCCGGGATGCGTTCAAGCGCGACATGCCGGGCCGCCTGGTCGGCGTTTCGATCGACCGCTTCGGCAAGACCGCCCTGCGCCTGGCCATGCAAACCCGCGAGCAACACATCCGCCGCGAAAAGGCCACCAGCAACATCTGCACCGCGCAGGTCCTGCTGGCGAACATTGCCAGCATGTACGCCGTCTACCATGGCCCGGCGGGCCTCAAGCGCATCGCTGAACGTACCCACGCCCTCACCGCGATTCTCGCTGTGGGTCTGGCCAAGCTCGGCGCCAAGGTCGTTACCGGTGAATTCTTCGACACCCTGACGCTGGCCACCGGTGCCGCCACCGCCAACCTGCACGAGCAAGCGCGCGCCAAGGGCTTGAACCTGCGCCAGGTCGACACCGCGCATCTGGGGCTGTCGCTGGACGAAACCAGCACCCAGGCAGATGTCGAGGCGCTCTGGGCATTGTTCGCCAATGGCCAGGCGCTGCCGGACTTCGCTACCCTCGCCGCCAACCACAGCCCGCGCCTGCCAGCTGCACTGGTGCGCCAATCGGCGATCCTCGAGCACCCGGTGTTCAACCGCTACCACAGCGAAACCGAACTGATGCGCTACCTGCGCCGCCTGGCCGACAAGGACCTGGCGCTGGATCGCAGCATGATCCCGCTGGGCTCGTGCACCATGAAGCTCAATGCCGCCAGCGAAATGATTCCGGTCACCTGGGCCGAGTTCGGCAACCTGCACCCCTTCGCCCCGGCCGCCCAGAGCCAGGGCTACCTGCAGATGACCACCGAGCTTGAAGCCATGCTCTGCGCCGCCACCGGCTACGATGCCGTGTCGCTGCAGCCCAACGCCGGTTCCCAGGGCGAGTACGCAGGCCTGCTGGCGATCCGCGCCTACCACCGTAGCCGCGGCGAAAGCCACCGCGACATCTGCCTGATCCCGTCGTCGGCACACGGTACCAACCCGGCCACCGCACACATGGCCGGCATGCGCGTGGTGGTCACCGCCTGCGACGCCCGGGGCAACGTCGACATCGACGACCTGCGCGCCAAGGCCCTCGAACACCGCGAGCGCCTGGCCGCGATCATGATCACCTACCCCTCGACCCACGGCGTGTTCGAGGAAGCGATCGGCGAGATCTGCGCGATCATTCACGACAACGGCGGCCAGGTGTACATCGATGGCGCCAACATGAACGCCATGGTCGGCCTGTGCGCTCCGGGCAAGTTCGGTGGCGACGTGTCGCACCTCAACCTGCACAAGACCTTCTGCATCCCCCACGGTGGTGGCGGCCCGGGCGTCGGCCCGATCGGCGTCAAGTCGCACCTGGCGCCGTTCCTGCCCGGCCATGCCGCGCTGGAAAACACTGCCGGTGCGGTCTGCGCTGCACCGTTCGGCAGCGCCAGCATCCTGCCGATCACCTGGATGTACATTCGAATGATGGGTGGCGCAGGCCTCAAGCGTGCGTCGCAGATGGCGATCCTCAACGCCAACTACATCGCCCGTCGCCTGGAAGAGCACTATCCTGTGCTGTACACCGGTGGCAACGGCCTGGTCGCCCACGAATGCATCCTCGACCTGCGTCCGCTCAAGGACACCAGCGGCATCAGCGTCGATGACGTGGCCAAGCGTTTGATCGACTTCGGCTTCCATGCTCCGACCATGTCGTTCCCGGTGGCGGGCACGCTGATGATCGAACCGACCGAAAGCGAGTCCAAGGAAGAACTGGACCGTTTCTGCGATGCGATGATCCAGATTCGCGAAGAGATTCGCGCCGTGGAGAACGGCAGCCTGGACAAGGACGACAACCCGCTCAAGAACGCCCCGCACACCGCGGCGGAACTGGTCGGCGAATGGTCCCACGGCTATAGCCGCGAGCAGGCGGTTTATCCGCTGCCGAGCCTGGTCGAGAGCAAGTACTGGCCACCGGTCGGTCGGGTCGACAACGTGTACGGCGACCGCAACCTGGTCTGCGCCTGCCCGTCGATCGAGAGCTATCAGGACGTCTGATAGCTTCTTGGCCCGCCCTCTGATAAAGGTGTGTTCCTCTGTGGGAGCGGGCTTGCCCGCGAATGCGATGTTGGCCACGCCGACGCATTCGCGGGCAAGCCCGCTCCCACAGGGTTCAGCATCTGCCCAACCCACCTGGCAGGAGGTCATCATGTCTTTGAGCGTCTTCGACCTGTTCAAGATCGGCATCGGCCCCTCCAGTTCGCACACGGTCGGCCCGATGCGTGCCGCCGCGCGCTTCGCCGAGGGCTTGCGCCGCGATGGCCTGCTGGCCAGCACGACCAGCGTCAAGGCCGAGCTCTACGGCTCGCTCGGTGCGACCGGCAAGGGTCACGGCAGCGACAAGGCTGTGCTCCTGGGGCTCGAGGGGGAACACCCCGACACCGTCGACACCGAATCCATCCCCGAACGCCTGCAGGTAATCCGCGCCAGCGGCCACCTGCACCTGCTTGGCGAACACCGGATCGACTTCGTCGAGAAACAGCACCTGGCGATGATCCGCAAGCCACTTGACTACCACCCCAATGGCATGATTTTTCGTGCCTTCGATGCTGCCGGGTTGCAGATTCGCAGCCGCGAGTACTACTCGGTGGGCGGCGGCTTCGTCGTCGACCAGGACGCAGCCGGCCAGGACCGCATCGTCGAAGACAACACCGCCCTGCCTTACCCCTTCACGACGGCCAGGCAACTGCTCGGCCATTGCGTCGAGCAGCACCTGTCGTTCAGCCAGGTGATGCTCGCCAACGAAGCCGCCTGGCGCCCCGAACAGGAAACCCGAGCCGGCCTGCTGCGCATCTGGCAGGTCATGCAGGATTGCGTCGAAGCGGGCTGTCGCCATGAGGGCATCCTGCCGGGCGGTCTCAAGGTCAAGCGCCGCGCCCCTGCCTTGCACCGCCAGCTCAGCCGACACCCGGAAGCCAGCCTGCGCGATGCGCTGTCGGTACTCGATTGGGTCAACCTCTACGCCTTGGCGGTCAACGAGGAAAACGCCTATGGCGGACGCGTCGTCACCGCACCGACCAACGGCGCGGCGGGTATCGTCCCGGCGGTGCTGCACTACTACATGCGTTTCGTTCCCGGCGCCAGCGAAGACGGCGTGGTGCGTTTTCTGCTCACCGCGGCCGCCATCGGCATCCTCTACAAGGAGAACGCCTCGATTTCCGGCGCCGAGGTCGGCTGCCAGGGCGAAGTGGGGGTGGCCTGCTCGATGGCGGCGGGCGCCCTCTGCGAAGTCATGGGCGGCACCCCGCAACAGGTGGAGAACGCCGCCGAGATCGGCATGGAACACAACCTGGGCCTGACCTGCGACCCGATCGGTGGGCTGGTCCAGGTGCCCTGCATCGAGCGCAACGCCATGGGCTCGGTCAAGGCGATCAATGCGGTGCGCATGGCCCTGCGCGGTGACGGGCAGCACTTCGTCTCGCTCGACAAGGTCATCCGCACCATGCGCCAGACCGGCGCCGACATGAAAAGCAAGTACAAGGAGACCGCCCGCGGCGGTCTGGCCGTCAACATCATCGAATGTTGACCCGAACAAAAACCAAGGAGTTACCGATGTCCGATACGTTGCTCAAGACCCCGCTGCATGCCCTTCACCTGGAGCTGGGCGCGCGCATGGTGCCGTTCGCAGGCTTCGACATGCCCGTGCAGTATCCGCTGGGTGTGCTCAAGGAACACCTGCACACCCGCGAGCAGGCCGGTCTGTTCGATGTGTCGCACATGGGCCAGATCGTGCTGCGTGGCAGCGACGCGGCCAAGGCTTTGGAAAGCCTGGTGCCAGTAGACATCATCGACCTGCCGGTGGGCATGCAGCGCTACGCCATGTTCACCAATGAGCAAGGAGGCATCCTCGACGACCTGATGGTGGCCAACCTGGGTGACGACACACTGTTCCTGGTGGTCAATGCCGCCTGCAAGGATCAGGACCTGGCTCACCTGCAAAAGCACATCGGCCAGCACTGCGAGATCCAGCCTTTGTTCGAGGAGCGCGCCCTGCTCGCCTTGCAGGGCCCGGCTGCGGTCAAGGTGTTGGAACGCCTGGCGCCGGAAGTGGCCGGCATGACCTTCATGCAGTTCCGCCCGTTGCAGTTGCAGGGTGAGGACTGCTTCGTCAGCCGCTCGGGCTACACCGGCGAGGACGGTTACGAAATCTCGGTACCGGCCACTGCTGCCGAAGCTCTGGCGCGACGCCTGCTGGCCGAGCCTGAGGTGCAGCCGATCGGCCTGGGTGCCCGCGACTCGCTGCGCCTGGAAGCCGGCCTGTGCCTGTACGGCCACGACATGGACACCGAGACTACGCCGATCGAGGCCAGCCTGTTGTGGGCGATCTCCAAGGTTCGTCGCGCCGACGGAGCACGGGCCGGTGGTTTCCCGGGCGCCACCCGCGTATTTGCCCAACAGCAGCAGGGCGTGAGCCGCAAACGCGTGGGCCTGCTGCCACAGGAACGCACGCCGGTTCGCGAGGGCGCCGAGATTGTCGATGCGCACGGCACGCCGGTCGGCAAGGTGTGCAGCGGTGGTTTCGGCCCGACCCTCGGCGCACCCGTGGCAATGGGGTATGTCGATAACGAACATGCCGCGCTGGAAACGCCGTTGTTTGCGGTCGTGCGCGGCAAACAAGTTGCCCTGAAAGTCAGCAAAATGCCTTTCGTGGCGCAACGTTACTACCGAGGTTGAAAGCAATCTCACAACAGCGCGCTTATTCGATTACGAACCTGCGCAATAACTTTTGAACATGGCGCCAGGCCAGGCGCCATGCCGTTTCCGACAATTTTGTCGGTAATCGGCAAAAGCCTTGATCCCTGCGCCGTGCGGGGCTTGTTTTTGTCGCTGGAGTTGGCGTAGAGTCTTCTCACTGTGTTTGCATGGGTCGCAACAGTTCGTGACCTGGGCCAGTAGCCGCAATTTGCTACAACCCGTTCGACGTCTCTTACTTTCCTGCAACCCAGCCCAGTACTCTTTCGCCTGTGATGCGAAAGAAACTGAAATCACTATCTAAAGATTCATAGGAAATAAGAAAATGGCTGAGCGTCAGAACGGTACCGTCAAGTGGTTCAATGACGAGAAAGGTTACGGCTTCATCACCCCAGAGAGCGGTCCGGATCTGTTCGTTCACTTCCGTGCCATCCAAGGCAACGGCTTCAAGAGCCTGAAAGAAGGCCAGAAAGTCACCTTCGTTGCAGTGCAGGGCCAGAAAGGCATGCAGGCTGACGAAGTACAAGCAGAAGGCTGATTTCTGTGAAAAAGCCCCTGCGTTGACGCGCAGGGGCTTTTTTGTGCCTGCAATTTCATAGAATGAGGACTTTCCACCCGGAGCCCTCCTGCATGTCCAAGCGTTCTCTCACCCCCCAGGGCGATTTCCCGCCCGCAGGCCTGGGGCGCCGTCTGGCGGCAATGTTCTATGACTTCCTCCTGTGCACCGCCCTGCTGATCGTCACGGCAGGTCTCTACAAGTTGGTGCAGATGTCGATCATCGGCGAGGCTCGCATGCGTGAGCTGACCGACGCCGGCGCGCTCGATGGCGATCCGCTGTTGTCCACCGTCCTGTTGTTTGCCCTGTTCGGCTTCTTTGCCAAGTTCTGGACCCACGGCGGCCAGACCCTGGGCATGCAGGTGTGGGGCGTGCGTGTACAGAATGCCGACGGCAGCGCGATCAGTTTGTGGCAGGCGCTGTTGCGCTTCGTGGTGTCTATTGCTTCGTGGTTGTGCCTGGGGCTGGGGTTCATCTGGTCGTTGATCGACAAGCGCAAGCGCAGCTGGCATGACATCTACTCGGAAACCCAATTGGTGCGGATTCCGAAGCAGAAGAAATGACCCTGGGCTGCGATAAAGCCAACTTCGAGCCACAAAAAAGCCGACCCTGGGGTCGGCTTTCTCATTCACGCCTGGCTCATCACCCTGCCCGACGCAACAACCACACACCGGCCAGTGCGCAGATCCCGGCTGGAATCACCACCGCCAACAGCGGCGGGAAGCCGAACACCTGGCTTGACGGCCCCAGCAGGTCCTGGGCGATGCGGAACACGAAGCCCACCAGCACGCCGGTAAACACGCGCTGACCCAGGGTCACCGAGCGCAGCGGGCCGAAGATGAAGGAAATCGCCATCAGGACCAGTGCAGCGGTCACCGCGGGTTGCAGGATCTTGGTCCAGAACGCCAGCCAGTAACGGGCGTTGTTCAGGCCCTGGTCGGCCAGGTAGTGGATGTATTCCCACAACCCGGTGATCGACAACGACTCGGGAGGCAGCACCACGGTATTGAGCAATTCCGGCGTCACCGACACGTCCCAGATTTCTTCCGGTGCCTGCACCACTTCGGTGTGGTCGCCACGGAAGAACGTGGTGCTGACGTCGTGCAGCACCCAGCGCTGATCCTGGTACAGCGCGCGGCGGGCGAAGCTGGAAGCGACGATCTTGCGTTGTTCGTCGAAACGGTAGCGGGTCACACCGAGCAGCAAGCCGTTGGGCTGTACCGAGTTGATGTGCACGAACTCTTCGCCCTGGCGGTGCCACATGCCGCGCTTGGAGCTTTGCGCCTCACCACCGCCCTGCGCCAGCGAGCGCTCGGCCTGGGCCTTGTTCTCGGTGACCGGTGCGACGTATTCGCCAATCAGCAGACCGACCAGCATCAGCACCAGCATCGGCTTCATCACCGCCCAGACGATACGACCGATGGACACGCCCGCAGCACGCATGATGGTCAGCTCGCTGCTGCTGGCCAGGCTGCCCAGGCCGATCAGGCAGCCGATCAGCGCAGCCATCGGCAGCATGTCATACAGCCGACGCGGCGCGGTGAGCAGCACGTAGCTGCCGGCGTCGAGCAGGGTATAGGTATCGCTCAAATCGCCCATCTCGTCGATGAAGGCGAACAGCGAGGCCAGGCCGAGGATGATCCCCAGCACGGCCAGGATGGCCAGCAGTACGCTCTGGCCGATATAGCGGTCGATCTTAACCATGGGCCACCCCCGCACGGCGCGCGGCCATCTTCAGGCGCAGCGGCTCCCAGTACATCAGCGCCAGGCCGATGAGCAGGAACAACGCGTGCACCCACCAGATGCCCAGGGAGATCGGCAACTTGCCCTTCTCGAGGGCGCCGCGAACGGAAATCAGCATCGTCAGGTAGGCCATGTACAGGAGGATCGCCGGCAGCAACTTGAGGAAGCGGCCCTGGCGCGGGTTGACCTTGGCCAGCGGCACGGCCAGCAGGGTCACGATGAATACCAGCAGCGGCAGCGACAGGCGCCATTGCAGTTCGGCGCGCTCACGCAGGCCGTCATGCCCGAACAGGTCGGTGGTCGGGATGGCTTCACGCTCGGTGACTTCCTCGCTCACCTCAGGCTTGGGCAGCAGTACACCGTAGGTGTCGTACTTGATCGCCCGATAGTCGGCCTGGCCGGGGTTGCCGTCGTAACGGTAACCGTTTTCCAGGATCAGGTAGCGGTTGCCATCAGGCTGCACCTCCTGATGGCCTTTTTCCGCCACCAATACCGACGGTGCGCGGTCCTTGGTCTTGTCCTGGTTGAAGCGCTTCTCGGAAATGAACACCCCGCCCAGGTTGACGCGGTCGTCGGACATCTGCTCGGTGTAGGTGACGCGCGTGCCGTCACGCAGGGTCTGGAAACGACCCGGCACGAGCGTATCGAACTCGGTCAGGGCATCCTGCTGGGCGATGATCTTCTGCACCTGGGCCACACCTTGGGGGGCCAGGCTCAAGCTCAGCCAGGCAACCACCAGCGCAACCAGCGCAGCCGGCGCCAGCGTCAGCGTCAGCAGACGCTGCTGACTCATGCCGGTGGCCGAGAGCACGGTCATCTCGCTTTCGAGATACAGGCGCCCGTAGGCCAGCAGGATACCGAGGAACAGGCCCAGCGGCAGGATCAGTTGCAGGAAGCCCGGCAGGCGGAAGCCCATGATCAGGAACAGCACGCCCGGGTCGAGCGCACCCTGGGCCGCCTGGGCCAGGTATTTGATGAAGCGCCCGCTCATGATGATCACCAACAGCACTGCGCTGACGGCGCTCAAGGTCACCAGGACCTCGCGGGACAGATAACGAAAGACGATCAAACCAGACACTCCTGGGTTGTCAGGGGCGGATTGCCAGACAATGACTGAGTAAAGCCAAGACCTATGCCGGTTCGCCTCAAGCGAACCTCCATGTAAAAGTGCGCGCATTATCCTGTGATTGGGCGCGCCTGTCACTTGGCGGCGCATGACAGCGGACGTCATGACCGTAAAAGTGCGACAAAGCCCCGCCATTGAAGCAGGCGCTGCCCTGCAAAAGCATAGACCGGGGTTGTCAGCAAGGCGGCGGCAGGCTCAAACTGGCCGCTTTTCAACTGGCACGCAAGCACGCGGCCAGGCCTGTCGCACTCACCCTGCGGCAGTGGCCAACAACAGAGATCATTCGGGGACCCTGACATGGAACTGGTTGTAAAGACCGTAGCCGCAGCATCCGTGAAAACCGCCACCCTGGTCGTGCCGGTCGGCGAAGGCCGCAAGCTTGGCACCGTGGCCAAGGCCGTTGATCAGGCGACCGATGGCGCCATCAGCGCCATCCTCAAGCGCGGCGACCTGGCCGGCAAGCCGGGCCAGACCCTGCTGCTGCAGAGCCTGCCGGGCCTCAAGGCCGAGCGCGTGCTGCTGGTTGGCAGCGGCAAGGATGAAGCCCTGGGCGATCGTGCCTGGCGCAAGCTGATCGCCAGCGTTGCCGGGGTGCTGCGCAACCTGGCAGGCGGTGACGCCGTGCTGGCCCTGGACGACATCGCCGTGGCCAACCGCGACGGTCATTACGGCAAATATCGCCTGCTGGCCGAAACCCTGCTCGACGGCAGCTACGTGTTCGACCGTTTCAAGAGCCAGAAGGCCGAACCGCGCGCCCTGAAGAAAGTCACCCTGCTCGCCGACAAAGCCGGCCAGGCTGACGTCGAGCGTGCGGTCAAGCATGCCACCGCCATCACCACCGGCATGAGCCTGACCCGCGACCTGGGCAACCTGCCGCCAAACGTCTGCCACCCGAGCTTCCTCGCCGAGCAGGCCAAGGAACTGGGCAAGGCGCACAAGGGCGTCAAGGTCGAAGTGCTCGACGAGAAGAAGATCAAGGACCTGGGCATGGGCGCGTTCTACGCCGTAGGCCAGGGCAGCGATCAGCCGCCACGCCTGATCGTCATGCAATACCAAGGTACCAAGAAGACCGACAAGCCGTTCGTGCTGGTCGGGAAGGGCATCACCTTCGATACCGGCGGCATCAGCCTCAAACCCGGTGCCGGCATGGATGAAATGAAGTACGACATGGGCGGCGCCGCCAGCGTGTTCGGCACCCTGCGTGCAGTGCTCGAGCTGCAGTTGCCGATCAACCTGGTGTGCCTGCTGGCCTGCGCCGAGAACATGCCCAGCGGCGGCGCAACCCGCCCGGGCGACATCGTCACCACCATGAGCGGGCAGACCGTCGAGATCCTCAACACCGACGCCGAAGGCCGCCTGGTGCTGTGCGACACGCTGACCTATGCCGAGCGCTTCAAACCGCAGGCGGTGATCGACATCGCCACCCTCACCGGCGCCTGCATCGTCGCCCTGGGCAGCCACACCTCGGGCCTGATGGGCAACAGCGACGATCTGGTCGGCCAGTTGCTCGACGCTGGCAAGCGTGCCGACGACCGCGCCTGGCAACTGCCGCTGTTCGACGAGTACCAGGAACAACTGGACAGCCCGTTCGCCGACATCGCCAACATCGGCGGCCCTAAAGCCGGCACCATCACCGCGGGCTGCTTCCTGTCGCGCTTCACCAAGAACTACAGCTGGGCCCACCTGGACATCGCCGGTACCGCATGGGTCAGCGGTGGCAAGGACAAGGGTGCCACCGGCCGTCCTGTTCCGCTGCTGACCCAGTACCTGCTGGATCGCGCGGGCGTTTGATGGCGTAAGACCATGGCGGCCCTGTCGCGGGCAAGCCCGCTCCCACAGATCAGCACTGCAGCGAACCTGTGGGAGCGGGCTCGCCCCGCGACAGGGCCGTCACGGCCCCTCCACCTTCAAGCTCAACATACCTGACCATGAGCAAAGTCGATTTCTACATCCTGCCCACCGACTCGCTGTCGGCGCGGCTGGATTTCGCCTGCAAGCTGTGCGAAAAGGCCTGGCGCCTCGGCCACCGGGTCTACCTGCATTGCCAGGACGACGAACAGCGAAACGCCCTGGATGAACGCCTGTGGCACTTCAAGGGCGAGGCTTTCGTGCCCCATGACCTGGCCGAGCAACACGCCGATGCCAGGGTCGCATTGGGCCTGGGCGACACTGCTGGCGAGCACCGCGACCTGCTGATCAACCTGGGCGGTGATGTGCCAGGGTTCGTCGGCCAGTTCGAGCGGGTCGCAGAGATCGTTGTCGAAGAGGCGTCCATTCGCCAGTTGGCCCGCGAGCGATTCCGTTTCTACCGCGAACAGGGCTATGCTCTGCAAGACCACCGCTTACAGCGACTTTGACGACGATGGACAAACCCTCCTCACTGACACAATCCGCCCACCTGCTCGACGATCTCGAGTCGATCCGCCAGTTGCTTGGCGACGCCGACCTGCAGCCGCCGCTGCTGACCGAAACGGTCGAGCAGATTCCCCTGCTGCTCGATGAGCCGACCGGCAACGCGACAACCGCCGTCGAACCTGCCCAGGCCAGCGCGCCGGAAGAAGATGCCCAGACTCGCCGCCAGGACACCCTGCTGCACCTGGACACCGAACTGCGCGCTGCGGCGCAATCGATCATGCAGGATGTGATCAACGACTTCGTTCCGCACATCGAGACAGAGGTCAAGCGTCGCCTCGAAGCGCGGATGGAACGGTTGATCAAGCGTTCCGAGTAACACTCGCCTTTTGCGGCGTCCTTTTCGCGGGCAAGCCCGCTCCCACAGGCACACCACAGCCTCGAGAACTGTGGTGTGCCTGTGGGAGCGGGCTTGCCCGCGAAAAGCACACCATCGTCGTGCAATATAACGATCCCATGTCCCCTGGGCCCTGCCCGTTGTATACTCTTCGGCTTTTCCGTATTTATGCCTAAGGGTCCCGCCGCGCATGGATAAGACCTACCAGCCGCACGCCATCGAAACTTCCTGGTACAACACCTGGGAGTCCGAGAACTATTTCGCCCCGCAAGGTGCAGGCGAGTCCTACACCATCATGATCCCACCGCCGAACGTGACCGGCAGCCTGCACATGGGTCATGGGTTCAACAACGCGATCATGGACGCCCTGATCCGCTTCCGCCGCATGCAGGGGCGCGACACCCTGTGGCAGCCGGGCACCGACCACGCCGGCATCGCCACGCAGATGCTGGTGGAGCGCCAGCTCGAGGCGAAAGGCCAGAACCGCCACGACCTGGGCCGCGAAAAGTTCCTGGAGAAGGTCTGGGAGTGGAAGGATCAGTCCGGTGGCAACATCAGCCGCCAGATCCGTCGCCTGGGTTCGTCGGTCGACTGGAGCCGCGAACGCTTCACCATGGATGACGGCCTGTCCGAAGCCGTCAAGGAAGCCTTCGTGCGCCTGCATGAGGATGGTCTGATCTACCGCGGCAAGCGTCTGGTCAACTGGGACACCAAGCTGCACACCGCGATTTCCGACCTCGAAGTGGAAAACCACGACGAGAAAGGCCACCTGTGGAACCTGCGCTACCCGCTGGCCGATGGGGCCACCACGGCCGAAGGCAAGGACCACCTGGTCGTTGCCACCACCCGCCCGGAAACCCTGCTCGGTGACGTCGCCGTTGCCGTCAACCCGACCGACGAACGCTACCAGGCGCTGATCGGCAAGTTCGTCGAGCTGCCGCTGGTCGGACGCCGCATCCCGATCATCGCCGACGACTACTGCGATCCCGAGTTCGGTACCGGCTGCGTGAAAATCACCCCGGCCCACGACTTCAACGACTATGAAGTCGGCAAGCGCCACAACCTGCCGCTGCTGAACATCTTCCACAAGAACGCCACCGTGCTCGCCGCGGTCCAGGCGTTCAACCTCGATGGCAGCGTCAACGAAAACCTCGACACCTTGCTGCCTGCGCAGTACGCCGGCCTCGACCGCTTCGTGGCGCGCAAGCAAATGGTTGCCGACCTGGACGCGCAGGGGCTGCTGGTCAGCGTCGATGACCACGCCCTGAAAGTGCCGAAAGGCGACCGCTCGGGTACAGTCATCGAGCCGTGGCTGACCGACCAGTGGTACGTCTCCACCAAGCCGCTGGCCGAGCCAGCCATCGCCGCCGTTGAAGACGGTCGCATCCAATTCGTGCCGAAACAGTACGAGAACATGTACTTCTCCTGGATGCGCGACATCCAGGACTGGTGCATCAGCCGCCAACTGTGGTGGGGCCACCGCATCCCGGCGTGGTACGACGAGGCCGGCCAGGTCTATGTCGGCCGCAACGAGGAAGAAGTGCGGACCAAGCACGGCCTGGGCAGCGATGTGGTCCTGCGTCAGGACGACGACGTGCTCGACACCTGGTTCAGCTCGGGCCTGTGGACCTTCTCCACGCTCGGCTGGCCCGAACAGACCGAGTTCCTGAAGAAATTCCACTCCACCGACGTACTGGTCACGGGCTTCGACATCATCTTCTTCTGGGTCGCCCGGATGATCATGCTGACCATGCACCTGATCAAGAACGAGGATGGCACCCCGCAGGTCCCGTTCAAGACCGTGTACGTGCATGGCCTGGTGCGCGATGGCCAAGGCCAGAAGATGTCCAAGTCCAAGGGCAACGTGCTCGACCCGCTGGACATCGTCGACGGCATCACGCTCGAAGCGCTGCTGGAAAAACGTACCAGCGGCCTGATGCAGCCCAAACTCGCCGAGAAGATCGCCAAGCAGACCAAGGCCGAATTCCCCGAGGGTATCGCCAGCTACGGCACCGATGCCCTGCGCTTCACCTTCTGCTCGCTGGCCTCCACCGGCCGTGACATCAAGTTCGACATGGGCCGCGTCGAAGGCTACCGCAACTTCTGCAACAAGATCTGGAACGCTGCTCGCTACGTGCTGGACAAAGGCGAGGACTGCGGCCAGAACGGCGAGGCCTACGAGTTGTCACTGGCCGATCGCTGGATCATCTCGCAACTGCAACGCACCGAAGCGGAAGTGACCCGCCAGCTCGAGCAGTTCCGCTTCGACCTGGCCAGCCAGGCGCTGTACGAGTTCGTCTGGAACCAGTACTGCGACTGGTACCTGGAGCTGTCCAAGCCGGTACTGTGGGATGAGAATGCGCCCATCGAGCGCGCCCGCGGTACTCGCCGTACCCTGGTCCGCGTGCTGGAAGTGGTACTGCGCCTGGCGCATCCGTTCATGCCGTTCATCACCGAAGAAATCTGGCAGCGCATCGCGCCGCTGGCGGGCGTCCAGGGCAAGACCATCATGCTTCAGCCTTGGCCGGTGGCCAATGAGAGCCGCATCGATGCCGGCGCCGAAGGCGACATCGAATGGCTCAAGGAGCTGATGGTCGGCCTGCGCAACATCCGCGCCGAGATGAACATCGGCCCGGGCAAGCCCCTGCCGCTGTTCCTGAAGAACGCCAATGCCGACGACCAGCGTCGCCTGCAGGAAAACGAAGCGCTGCTCAAGAAGCTGGCCAAGGTCGAGACCTTCACCGTACTCGGCGAGCAGGACGAAGCGCCGCTGTCGGCCACCGCACTGGTGGGCGATCTGCAGGTACTGGTACCGATGGCCGGCCTGATCGACAAGGACGCCGAGCTTGCACGCCTGAACAAGGAAATCCAGCGCCTGCAGGGTGAGGTCCAGCGTGTCGGCGGCAAGCTGTCCAACGCCGCCTTCGTCGACAAGGCACCGCCTGCGGTGATCGAGAAGGAACGCGCCAAGCTGGCCGAGTCCGAACAGGCCCTGGCCAACTTCACCGAGCAGCATGCGCGGATTGCAGCGCTGTAACCTGACATTGCTGAACTGACCGGCGAGGGCTTCGCCCTCGTTCGCGGCCAAGGCCGCTCCCACAGGAATGGGCTGCCCTCAAGGAGCCCACTATCCTGAGGGAGCGGCCTTGGCCGCAAATGGGCCGCCCTGCGGCCTCTGGCCAGTGCAAGCGACACCGGACACGAGCATGACCCAGAACAAACCCACCCTGCATCCGCGCAATCGCCACCAGGGCCGCTACGACTTCCCCAGCCTGATCAAGGCCCATCCTGACCTGGCCCGGTTCACCATCACCAACCCCCACGGCAAACCCAGCATCGACTTCGCCAACCCCGAGGCCGTGCGCGTGTTCAACCGTGCCTTGCTAAAGGCCCATTACGGCATCCAGCACTGGGACATCCCCGCGGACTACCTGTGCCCGCCGATCCCAGGACGCGCCGACTACATCCACGTGCTCGCCGACCTGCTGGCCGAAGACAACGGCGGGCAGGTCCCACGCGGCGCCCAGGTGCGCGCGCTGGACGTCGGCGTCGGCGCCAACTGCATCTACCCGCTGCTCGGCCATAGCGACTACCGCTGGCGCTTTCTCGGCTCGGATATCGACGCCACGGCGCTGGCCTCGGCCAAGGCGATCGTCCAGGCCAATGGCCTGAACAAGGCCATCACCCTGCGCCAGCAGGCCAACCGCAAGCACATCCTCAGCGGTCTGCTGCAGGACGACGAGCGCTTCGACCTGACCCTGTGTAACCCGCCCTTCCACGGCTCGCGCGAGGAGGCCACCCGTGGCAGCCAGCGCAAATGGAAGAATCTGGGCAAGCAGGATCCCACCCGCAAGTTGCCAGTGCTGAACTTCGGCGGGCAGAACAACGAGCTGTGGTGCGAGGGGGGCGAGATCCGCTTCGTCACCCAACTGGTGAACGAAAGTGCGCAGTATGGCGAGCGGGTGCTGTGGTTCACCAGCCTGGTGTCCAAGGTCAGCAACCTGCCGGGGATCGAAGCGGCGCTCAAGAAAGCGGGCGTGAAAGCCCAGCGCGTCGTAGAGATGGGCCAGGGCCAGAAACAGAGCCGCATGGTGGCCTGGAGCTTCCAGGACGACGCCATGCGCAGCGCCTGGCATGCCGCGCGAGGCAAGGCGCAGGCGTGAAAAAACCGCGCCCGGACAAGCCGGGCGCGGTTTCAATGAAGCATCGACAATTACTTGTTGATGGCGTCGTTCAGGACCTTGGCTGGTACGAATTTGACGACTTTCTTGGCAGCGATTTCGATGGCAGCGCCAGTCGAAGGGTTACGGCCAGTGCGGGCAGGACGCTCGGAGACTTTCAGCTTGCCGATGCCTGGCAGGGTGATTTCAGCGCCGTTTTCCAGTTGGTCAGCGACGATCTGGCCCAGTTGCTCCAGAGCGTTGCGCGCGGTGGTTTTCGGCGCGTCGATGGCTTCGGCGATGTCGGCAATCAGTTGGTCTTTGGTCAATGCCATGGTGGTGTTCCTTCCCTATCAAATCAGAGGTATGCAGCGTGCTTCATCGTTATCGGGCCTGCACGGAAGGTCCGGCGAGCCTCGCCAATCGCGTATGTAGATACGAAAATCAGCGTTTGGTTCGACACGACGCAAGCGAGCTGCCAGCAATGCGCCACCCCAAGGGGCGCAAGACGGCGCAAAGCTAACACAGGAACCAGGAAATATCCGCTGTCGACCGTGATTTTATTGAGGTTTTTCGGGGGTTTGCCCGAAAAGCGCAGATTTTTGAACAAAAAACGAACAACTGTCATTTCCGCCAACATCTGGCCACTGCATCACCCCTGCCCTGCGGTAAACTGAGCCACTTTGCAGCGCGGTATCGCACCGCCCATCCTTTCAGAGAATTCCATGCCAATCCGTCATTGCATCGTTCACCTGATCGACAAGAAGCCCGACGGCAGCCCCGCCGTGCTCCATGCGCGAGACACCGAACTGGCGGCGTCGGACGCCATCGAGAACCTCCTGGCCGACCTCAACGACAGCTATAACGCCAAACAGGGCAAGGCCTGGGGCTTCTTCCACGGAGAGTCCGGCGCCTACCCGCTCAGTGGCTGGCTCAAGCAGTATCAGGAAGAGGAAAAGGACTTCACCACCTTCAGTCGCATCGCAGTCGAGCACCTGCAGAAGCTGATGGAAGAGTCGAACCTGTCCACAGGCGGTCATGTGCTGTTCGCCCATTATCAGCAAGGCATGACCGAGTACCTGGTCATCGCCCTGCTGCACCACAGCGAAGGCGTGGCGGTGAACGCCGAACTCGACGTCACCCCGTCGCGCCACCTGGACTTGGGGCAACTGCACCTGGCCGCGCGAATCAACCTGTCCGAGTGGAAGAACAATCAGCACTCGAAGCAGTACATTTCCTTCATCAAGGGTAAGAACGGCAAGAAGGTGTCGGACTACTTCCGCGATTTCATCGGCTGTCAGGAAGGTGTCGATGGCCCTGGTGAAACCCGAACCCTGCTCAAGGCGTTCAGCGACTTCGTCGAAAGCGAGGATCTGCCCGAGGAAGCGGCGCGCGAGAAGACCCAGACCCTGGTTGACTATGCCACCAGCCAGACCAAGCAGGGCGAGCCGATCACCCTGGAGGAACTGTCGAGCCTGATCGACGAAGACCGCCCCAAGGCGTTCTTCGACCACATCCGCAACAAGGACTACGGCCTGTCGCCGGAAATTCCTGCGGACAAACGCACCCTGAACCAGTTCCGCCGTTTCACTGGACGTGCCGAGGGTCTGTCGATCAGCTTCGAGGCCCACCTGCTGGGCTCGAAGATCGAGTATGACGAAGAAGCCGGAACCCTGGTGATCAAGGGCCTTCCGACACAACTGATCGATCAGCTCAAGCGCCGCAAGGACTGAGTTCGAGCGTCGCCCCACCCTGCGCGAAGGAGGCGACCAGCGCCTCCTTCGCCGATTTACGCAGCTTTTTCACCAGCCGCTCCTGACGCAGGGCTTCGCCTTTGTCCGGCCACTGCTCGACATAGACCAATGCCTGCGCCGGGCTGGTCTTGAAATATCGCGCGCCCTGCCCTTTCTGATGCTTCTGGAAGCGTCGCTGCGGATCGTCACTGATGCCGCAATACAGCGAGCCATTGGCCGCCCGCACGAGGTACACGTACCAGGGCTTGGCCTCCCGTTCGGGAATATCTTCACTCGCCACAGGGATCCTGAGTGTCATTAGTTTGGAGAGCCCATCCATATCCAGGGCTCTACCATGTTGAAAAAATGTTTCCGGCTGCTAGCCACAGCTGCGCTGCTAACGCCATTCCTGGCCCAGGCGTCCCTCGGCGAGCGAACCGCTGCGCAGATGCAGGAAAACTATGATGCTGCACCGGTTGACTGTGGGGGTTCGGCCATTCCGGCCCACGGTTGTTCGGGCGTACTGATCCGCGCGACCAAACCATCCCCCAAGTATCACACCTGGCATCATAGCCCGAACAACAAGGAAAAAGGCGGCGTCTCGTTCTCCTACCTGCGCACCGACCTGCCGATCACAAGCCTGGCTGCCGACGCCCGCAGCGGCTTTACCCTGTACCCGCGCATGCAGCGCCCGGCAGGGTCGATCACCTATCAGGTGCTGTGCGCCTGGCCAACCGATGGCGATACCTGGACTCGCGAACAACAAGGCTGTGGCAACAACAGCCAAACCACCTCGACCGAGCGCCTGTGCCATGAGCAAGGCATCACGACCGCGCAGGCCTGGATCGACGAGTTCCGCCGCTCCGGGGACTACAAGCGCCAATGCGCATTCGATGTCCGTGACGTCCGCAAGAGCGAGCGGGCCGACGCCTTCTACCAGAGCCTGACGGCACAGCGAATGTTCGCCTCCGAACTACCATTCCCTTGGAATGAAGTCATCGTTCAAGCCTGGGAAGAGGACCAATCCCACAGACTGCCGATCCAGTCGTTCTTCCACATCGAAGGCATGTGGGGGGCGCTCGAGCAAGCACAGGCGGACCAGAAGGACTGGTACGAGACCTACGGCGCCTACATCCCGATCATCCGCATCCGCATGCCGCAGCAGGCCCATGACAAGGCCACGTTCAGCTATCACAGTAACGAACAGGCGGTTCCCACGTCCTGAAAAAGCGATCAGCGCGCCTGGAATGCCCGCAGGCCCTTGGTGGCCTGCTGGCGGACCTTGTTTCTTACCAGAGGGCTCCACCCCAGTATCAGACCAGGCGTACCAAGGGCTTGGCGCGACCAACGCCACAGGTCGAAACTGTCGTCATGCTGACAGATCAAACCGTCACGGAACACGAAACGAGCCTGGATATCATTGACCACGGTACGGCCGGTCTGGCTGAACAGGTAAGTGGCGACCCAATGGGCACTACCACCCTGTGCATCCGCGTGCACGCTGTCGAAGGTCAGGGAGAAGTCCTTGGCGCGGGTGGTCAGCATCCGCCACATGTCACCCACGTCCTGGCCGCGCAAGGTACCGAAGGCCGGATCGCTGAAAACGATGTCATCGCTGTAGCAGGCCACCATGGCCTCGGCGTCCAGGCGCTGGAAGGCCTGATAAAAACGGGTGATCAGGGCGCTGTTGGCGTCACTCATGGGGCAGGTCCGTCCAGTGAATCGAAAGCTGCACGATAATCCGCGCCCCGCCTTCGCGCCATGGTCATTTGCGCCATGAATGCATCCAGCGTCGCACCGGTTTCACACCCGCTCGCTGACGACCTGCACATGCAGCGCCCGCCCGGCCCCCAGACCGAAGACGATCGCCCCAAGCCCCAGCACCGCGAAGATCCAGCCAACCGCTGCCCAGCCATCGGTGAGGTCATGTACCAATCCGACCGCGAACGGGCCCATCGAAGCCAGCGTGTAGCCGACGCCCTGGGCCATGCTCGACAAGTTCGCAGCCACGTGCGAATCCTTCGAACGCAGCACGATCAGGGTCAAGGCCAGGGCGAAAGTACCGCCTTGCCCCAGCCCCAGCAGCACCGCCCAGCCCCACAGCCCCGAGATTGGCGCATACAGGCATCCGAACAAGCCGCCGAGGGTGACCAGCATCACCACCACGATCGCCAGCCGCTGATCCTTGCCGCGGGTCGCCAGCCAGGGCGCACTGAGCGAGCTGATCAGCTGCACCAGCACCGACCCCGAAAGCACCAGACCGGCTTGCGTGGGGCTCAGGCCACGACCGATGAGAATCGACGGCAGCCAGCCGAACACGATGTAGGCCAGCGAGGACTGCAGCCCCATGTACAACGTTACCTGCCAGGCCAACCGATCCCGCCACAGCCCCCGCACCCGATAGGCCACCTGGTGCGCGCCATGCCCTTGGCGCGCCTGGGGCGCCCACACCAGCATCGCCAGCAGCGCGGGCAACAGCCAGAAGCCCAGCCCCATGGCCCAACTGTCGCCGAAGTACTGGCTCAAGGGCACGGTGCTGCCCGCGGCCATCGCTGCGCCAAGGCACAGGGCCATGGTGTAGACGCCCGTCAGGGTGCCGGCATGAGCGGGGAAATCACGCTTGACGATGCCCGGTAGCAGCACGCCGATGATGCCGATGCTGGCACCGGCGATCAGGCTGCCGACGAATACCCCGGTCGCACCGAGTGCACTGCGCAGCAGGATCCCCAGCGCCAGGGTCAGGAGGATGCCCAGAATCACCCGCTCGCTGCCAAAACGACGCGCCAGGATCGGCGCCAGTGGCGCGAACAGGCCCAGGCACAGGACAGGCAAGGTCGTCAGTAAACCTGCCGCGGAAGCATTGAGCCCCAGCCCCTCGGACACCTGGCCCAGCACCGGCGCCATGCTCGACAGCGCCGGGCGCAGGTTCAACGCGACCAGTACCAACCCCAGCAACAGCAACCAAGGTCGGCGCAGCATCACCGGCTGCTGCTGGACCTGTTCGTCGTCAGCCTCGGCATCGATCAGCAGCTCATCGAGTTCAGGGTCGTGCTTGGAGTGGTTGGACGTCAGTTGTTCAGGCATGGGGCACTCGGGCTCAAGATTCGATGAGGGCCCGGCTCAGGCGCTTGGCCGCGTCCGGGTCGCGTTGTTCGATGGCGTCGAGGATCTGCACATGCAGGTCGAACACTCGTTGACTGCGGGGAAGCGCACTCATGTTGTGCTGCACCGCTGCAGCGACGACGCTGGAAAAGTAGCGGTACAACTCGCTCAGTGCGGGGTTGTGCGCTGCGTCCACCAGACGCTGGTGGAACACCAGGTCACAGGCCACATAGGTGTCCAGATCGCCGTGAAAGTGCCCACAGCTGCGCTCCAGGGCCTCGCGCAAGTCGCGCAGATCATCGTCGGTGCGCCGCAGGGCGGCGAGGCCGATGGCCTCGGCTTCGAGGATGCAACGGGTCTCGCGGGCCTGCTCGACCGTGCAGCGCGAGATGGCCTGCACTGCCTGCAAGGGGTCTTGGGCGGTGCGCAGATAGCTGCCGTCGCCCTGGCGCACTTCTACCAGACCACTGAAGGCCAGCACACGCATGGCTTCACGCACGGTATTGCGGCTGATGCCCAGTTCCAGGGCCAGTTCCGGCTCGGTGGGCAGGCGCTGCCCCACAGCCCACGCGCCCTGGGCAATGCGCTCGCGCAATTGGTCCACGGCTTGCTCCACCAGGGAGCGCTTGATCAACAGGGACATACTAACGTCCAGTCATCGGATGAATTTACAAGTGGCAACAATAGCGCTGAAAAGCATCGCGGGGCAAGTCGGATCGCTGCATCGCCGCTCCGACTTGCCCCGCGACAGGAACGACGCGAACTACCCGTTCAACGCATCGATCAACGCCTGGTTCATCTCCGGCGTTCCAACGGTGATCCTCAGGAACTGCGCGATCCGTGCCTGCTTGAAGTGCCGCACGATCACCCCCTGCTCACGCAGGCGCGCCGCCAGTTCAGCCGCATCCTGTTGCGGGTGCCGGGCGAAGATGAAGTTGGCCGCCGATGGCAGCACCTCGAAGCCCCGCGCCGTCAACTGCTCGACCAGCGCCTCGCGGCTGTCGATGACCTTGCGGCAGGTCTCGTCGAAGTAAGCGCGATCTTCGAACGCTGCCGCCGCACCGACGATCGCCATGCGATCGAGCGGATAGGAGTTGAAGCTGTTCTTGATCCGCTCCAGTGCCTCGATCAGGTCCGGATGCCCCACGGCCAGCCCCACCCGCAGACCCGCCAGCGAGCGAGACTTGGACAGGGTCTGGGTCACCAGCAAATTGTCGTAGCGGTCCACCAGTGCGATGGCGGTTTCGCCGCCAAAGTCGATGTAGGCTTCGTCCACGACCACCACCGAGTCGCGATTGGCCTGGAGCAAGCGCTCGATGGCCTCGAGCGGCAGCAGGCAGCCAGTCGGAGCGTTAGGGTTGGGGAAGATGATCCCGGCATTGGGCTTGTTGTAGTCCTCGATGCGGATCTGGAACTGCTCGTCCAGCGCCACCTGCTCGAAGTCGATACCGTACAAGCCGCAGTACACCGGATAGAAGCTGTAGCTGATATCCGGGAACAGCAGCGGCGCGCCGTGCTGGAACAGGCCGTGGAAGATGTGCGCCAGCACTTCGTCCGAACCGTTGCCGACGAAGACCTGCTGCGGGGTGACCTTGTAGTAATCAGCCACAGCCTGCTTGAGCCGGTCGCTATTCGGATCCGGGTACAGGCGCAGGTTGTCGCTCAACTCGCCACGCATGGCCTCCAACGCCTTGGGCGAAGGCCCATAGGGGTTTTCGTTGGTATTGAGCTTGACCAGGCGAGCCAGCTTGGGCTGCTCACCCGGCACGTAAGGCACCAGGTCCTTGACGAAGGGGCTCCAGAATCGACTCATGTTCAGTTCCCCTTCTCGTTGAGGATGCGGTATTCGGCGCTACGGGCGTGGGCGGTCAGCGACTCGCCACGGGCCAGTACGGATGCAGTGTGACCGAGCTCGGATGCGCCCTGCTCGGAGCAGAAGATGATCGACGAACGCTTCTGGAAGTCATACACCCCCAGCGGTGAAGAGAACCGTGCGGTGCCGGATGTGGGCAACACGTGGTTAGGGCCTGCACAGTAGTCACCCAGGGCCTCGCTGGTGTGGCGGCCCATGAAGATCGCGCCGGCATGGCGGATCTGCGGCAACCAGGCCTGCGGGTCGGCGACCGACAATTCGAGGTGTTCCGGGGCGATGCGGTTGGCAACCTCGATGGCCTGCTGCATGTCACGTACCTGGATCAGGGCGCCTCGACCGTTGATCGACTTCTCGATAATCTCGGCGCGCTCCATGGTGGGCAGCAGCTTGTCGATGCTGGCCGCCACGCGGTCGAGGAAGGCCGCATCAGGGCTGACCAGGATCGCCTGCGCATCTTCGTCGTGCTCGGCCTGGGAGAACAGGTCCATGGCGATCCAGTCCGGGTCGGTCTGGCCATCGCATACCACGAGGATTTCCGATGGCCCGGCGATCATGTCGATGCCGACCTGGCCGAACACATGGCGTTTGGCGGTGGCTACGTAGATATTGCCGGGACCGACGATCTTGTCGACCTGCGGCACGCTCTCGGTGCCGTAGGCCAACGCCGCGACTGCCTGCGCGCCACCGACGGTGAACACGCGATCGACGCCGGCGATACAGGCCGCAGCCAGCACCAGCTCGTTGATCTCTCCACGCGGGGTCGGCACCACCATGACCACCTCACCGACACCGGCCACCTTGGCGGGGATGGCATTCATCAGTACCGATGACGGGTACGACGCCTTGCCGCCAGGCACGTACAGCCCTGCGCGATCGAGCGGGGTGACTTTCTGGCCGAGCACGGTGCCATCAGCCTCGGTGTACTGCCAGGAATCCTGCTTCTGTCGTTCGTGGTAGCTGCGCACGCGGTTGGCGGCAGTTTCCAGCGCCTCGCGCTGGGCTGCGGAGATCCGAGTCAGGGCCAGTTCCAGGCGCTCGCGACCCAGGATCAGGTCATCGATGGACTTGGCATCAACGCCATCGAAACGCTGGGTGAACTCCACCAGCGCCGCATCGCCACGCTCGCGCACGGCCTTGATGATGTCGAGCACCCGCTGGTTGACCGCGTCATCGGACACGCTTTCCCAGCTCAGCAGATGATCCAGATGTCGCGCGAAATCCGGATCAGCAGCGTTGAGACGGGCAATTGCAGTGGACACGGTCATGACGAGGGCCTCGTTTTATTGGCGAATGCTCAGGCGCCCTAGGCTACCAGTCCATCCGCGCGGGCACCCGAGAAAAGTGGCTATGACGCGGATAGACGGGCGCGACAGCGAAGGTCGCGCGCAGAAGTCAGCCGCGGTGTCGCGATTCGACAGCCTTGCGCAGGGTGTCGATGAGATTCTGGATACGGGCGTGCTGCATCTTCATGGAGGCCTTGTTCACCACCAGGCGCGAACTGATCGTGGCGATCAGCTCCTGTGGCTCGAGGCCATTGGCGCGCAGGGTGTTGCCGGTATCCACCACGTCGATGATCTTGTCGGCGAGGTTGATCAGCGGGGCCAGCTCCATGGAGCCATAGAGTTTGATGATGTCGACCTGGCGGCCTTGTTCGGCGTAATAGCGCTTGGCTACGTTGACGAACTTGGTGGCCACACGCAGACGCCCCTTGGGCTCGGGTGCACCAACGACGCCAGCGGTCATCAACTTGCACTTGGCGATCTGCAGGTCGAGCGGCTCGTACAGACCTTGGCCGCCGTATTCCATCAACACGTCCTTGCCGGCCACACCCAGGTCGGCGGCACCATGCTCGACGTAGGTCGGCACGTCGGTGGCACGCACGATGAGCAGGCGCACGTCGTCCTGCGTGGTGGGGATGATCAGCTTGCGGCTCTTGTCCGGGTTCTCGGTCGGCACGATACCGGCCTCGGCCAGCAGCGGCAGGGTATCGTCGAGAATACGGCCTTTGGAAAGCGCGATGGTCAACATTGCAACGTCGGTCCTTAAGCGGCTACAGCCGGCCAAGTCATCGACCTGGCCGTGTTCGATTCGGCTGGCACGTCCGTGTGCCGATCACAGGCAGAGAGCGCGACTAGCCCGGTACGCGACGGATCTTCGCGCCCAGCATCTGCAGTTTTTCCTCGATGCACTCGTAACCACGGTCGATGTGGTAGATGCGGTCGATCAGGGTATCACCTTCGGCGACCAGCGCAGACAGCACCAGGCTCGCCGAAGCGCGCAGGTCGGTAGCCATCACGGGCGCACCCTTGAGCGCCTTGACCCCGGTGACGATGGCGGTATTGCCCTCGACCTGGATCTGCGCGCCCATGCGGTGCATCTCGTACACGTGCATGAAGCGGTTTTCGAAAATCGTCTCGATCACCGCGCCCGTGCCTTCGGCAATGGCGTTGAGGGAGATGAACTGTGCCTGCATGTCGGTCGGGAATGCCGGATACGGCGCGGTACGCAGGTTGACGGCCTTGGGCCGCTTGCCGTGCATGTCCAGCTCGATCCAGTCTTCACCGGTCGTGATGTCGGCGCCAGCTTCCTTGAGCTTCTCGAGGACGGCTTCGAGGATGGTCGGATCGGTGTCCTTGACCTTGACGCGACCGCCGGTAACAGCAGCAGCGACGAGGTAGGTACCGGTCTCGATACGGTCGGGCATCACACGGTAGCTGGCCGAGTGCAGGCGCTCGACACCATCGATGGTGATGGTGTCGGTACCGGCGCCCTGGATTTTCGCACCCATGGCGATCAGGAAGTTGGCCAGGTCGACCACTTCAGGCTCGCGCGCGGCGTTCTGCAGCACGCTGCGGCCCTTGGCGAGCGCAGCAGCCATCATGATGTTCTCGGTACCGGTCACGCTGACCGTGTCGAAAAAGAAGTGCGCACCACGCAGGCCGCCTTCAGGGGCCTTGGCCTTGATGTAACCACCTTCGACTTCGATCTTCGCGCCCATTGCTTCAAGGCCACGGATGTGCAGGTCGACCGGACGCGAACCGATGGCGCAGCCACCTGGCAAGGCGACTTCGGCCTCGCCGAAGCGGGCGACCATCGGGCCGAGTACCAGGATCGAGGCGCGCATGGTCTTGACCAGCTCGTAGGGCGCAACCAACGTCTTGATGGTGCGCGGATCGATCTCCACCGCCAGCTTCTCGTCGATCACAGGCTCGATGCCCATGCGCCCGAACAGCTCGATCATGGTGGTGATGTCGTGCAAGTGCGGCAGGTTGCCGACGGTGACCGGGCCATCGGCCAGGAGCGTGGCCGACAGAATCGGCAGGGCGGCGTTCTTCGCGCCGGAAATGCGGATCTCGCCGTCGAGGCGCGCGCCGCCAGTAATAATCAGTTTGTCCATTTCAATCTCGCCGCCAACGTTGGCTCAGGTGCGCTCAGCCCAGGCTGCGCTGCTGAAAAATTTCATCGTTACCGCATGGATGCTGCCGTTGGCGATCCACGGATTCAGGTGAGCATAGATCGCCTGCTGACGCTTGACCGGGCTCTGGCCGGCCAGCTCGTCGCTGATCACGTTCAACTGGAAGTTGCAGCCTTCGCCTTCAACTTCGACCCGGGTTCCCGGCAGTTTTTCTTCAAGGAAGCTCTTAACTTCTAAGGCCTGCATGCTCAACCTCAATCGGCGCCCAGTGCGCGCGGGTCGGCCATGATACAAAAAAGCCCCTCGCCTGCGAAGCCCATACGAGGACGCGCTGACCGAGGGGCCTTCCCTTGATGACGGGCCATCAGCCCGCCAGCACTTCATCGAGGTCGTAGACCTCGGCGATTTCACGCATGTCTGCAGGCATGCCGCGCACTTCCCAGGCCTTGCCAGCAGCCTGGGCATCACGCATGAACGCCAGCAACAATGACAACCCCACGCTGCTGGACTTGCTCACGGCCGAGCAGTCGAGCACCAGCCGCTGCTCGCAGCTGGCGGCGATCAAGGCCTTGCCCTGCTTGCGCAGGGCCGGCCCGCTGCGATAGTCCAGCACACCGGCCAGGCGCAAGACACCCGGCTCGGTCATCGTCATGTCGGCTTCACTCATTTGACCGTCTTCTCGGGAGAGCTGTCGGCAGCTTCCTTGGCCTTGGCCACTTCGCCAGCCCAGCCGTCGATGGTCTTGTCGAGGTTGTTGCCATTACGGTTCATCGCGTCGGCGAACTGGTCGCGGAACAGCTTGCCGATATTGATGCCATTGACGATGACATTACGCACCTTCCACTCACCACCGATGTTTTCCAGGGTGTACTGGACCGGGTATACCGCGCCATTGTTGCCAGACACCTTCATGCCCACCGAAGCACGCTGGCCATCATCCGGCTTGGCTGGATCGACGGTGATGCCCTGGTTGTCGTATTCAAGCAGTGCGTTGCCGTAGAACTGGAACAGGCTGCGGCGGAAATTCTCCTGGAAGCGCTGCATCTGCTCCGGCGTGGCCTTGCGCGAGTACTTGACGGTCATGATGCTCCGGGAGATGCCGTCAGCATCGACCACCGGGCCAAGGATGCGATTGAGCGCATCATAGAAAGCGGTCGGGTTGGACTTGTACTGCGCCTTGTTCGCCTTGAGGTCGGACAGCAGTTCAGTGGTGGTGCCCTGAACCACGTCGCGCGGAGACTGGCCCGGCGCCGCCAGGGCCATCAGGGGGAAGGCCGCCAGCAGGACCAGCAGGCCACGTCGCAGGATCGAAATCATGGAAACTCCTCAATTAGCTGGTTGGGCTTCTTTCGGTTCCTTGCCAACGGAGTTGAGCAGGAACTTGCCAATCAGATCTTCCAGCACCAGGGCCGACTGGGTGTCGTGGATGGTGCTGCCATCCTTGAGCACCTGCTCTTCACCGCCCACGCTGATGCCGATGTACTTCTCGCCGAGCAACCCGGCGGTCAGGATCGAAGCAGTGGAATCGGTCGGCAGATTGTCGACCGACTTGTCCAACTGCAAGGTGACCCGACCGGTATAGGAGTCGCGATCCAGATCGATGGCCGTGACCTTGCCGATGGTCACACCGGCCATGGTCACTTTAGCTCTGACAGTCAAACCGGCGATATTGTCGAAGTACGCATAAACTTTATAGGTGTCGCTGGTCGGACTGGCCGACAGGCCGCTGACACGCAGGGCCAGCAGCAGCAGCGCCAGGATCCCGGCCAGGAGGAACAGGCCGACACCGATTTCCAGGGTGCGGTTTTGCATCAGAAATCTCCAAACATCAAGGCGGTCAGAATAAAGTCCAGACCCAGGACTGCCAACGAGGCATAGACCACGGTCCTGGTGGTGGCACGGCTGATCCCCTCTGAAGTGGGTTCGCAGTCATACCCCTGGAATACGGCGATCCAGGTGACGACGAAGGCAAACACCAGGCTTTTGATCAGCCCGTTGATCACGTCATCGCTGAAAGAAACACTGTTCTGCATGTTGGCCCAGAACGAGCCCTCGTAGACCCCCAGCCAGTCCACGGCCACCCACGATCCACCCCAGATGCCGACCACGCTGAAGATCAGCGCCAGCAGCGGCAGCGAGATGAAGCCGGCCCAGAGGCGCGGGGCGACGATGTACTTGAGCGGGTCGACACCGATCATCTCCAGGCTGGAGAGCTGCTCGGTGGACTTCATGTTGCCGATCTCGGCCGTCAGCGCCGAACCCGCACGCCCGGCGAACAGCAGCGCCGTGACGACCGGTCCCAGCTCGCGCAGCAGCGTCAAGGCGACCATCTGGCCGACGGCCTGCTCGGAGCCGTACTTGGTGAGGATGCTATAGCCCTGCAGGGCCAGCACCATGCCGATGAACATGCCGGATACCACGATGATCGCCAGCGACAGCACACCCACCGAATAGAGCTGCTTGGTCAACAGCTGGAAGCCGCCACCGATGCCGCCGCGTCCGGCCAGGGCATGGAAGAGGAACAGGCACGAGCGCCCGAGCACGGCCAGCACGTCGATGGCGGCGCGCCCGAACAGGCGAATGCGTTCGAGTATGGATTTTCTGCGCATCAACGCGTCCCCAGCAGATCGGCGCGGTAGTCTGGCGCAGGAAAGTGGAATGGCACCGGACCGTCCGGATCGCCCTTCATGAACTGGCGGATACGCGGGTTGTCCGACCCCATCAGTTCGTCCGGTGTGCCCTGCCCCAGTACCTGGCCATCACCGACCACATAGATGTAGTCGGCAATGCTCGCGGTCTCGGCCAGGTCGTGCGAGACGACGATACTGGTGATGCCCAGGGCGTCGTTGAGCAGGCGGATCAGGCGCACCAGAACGCCCATGGCGATAGGGTCCTGGCCGACGAAAGGCTCGTCGTACATGAGAATCTGCGGATCCAGCGCAATCGCCCGGGCCAGCGCCACACGGCGCTTCATGCCGCCTGACAGCTCGTCCGGCATCAGATCGATGGCACCGCGCAGGCCCACGGCCTGCAGTTTCATCAGGACGATGTCGCGAATCATCTCGTCGGACAACTGGGTGTGCACGCGCAGCGGGAAGGCCACGTTCTCGAAGACATCCAGGTCGGTAAACAGCGCACCGCTCTGAAACAGCACCCCCATCTGCTTGCGCGCATCGAACAGGTCGCTGCGCGACAGGGCCGGCAGGTTCTGCCCGCCTACCCAGACTTCGCCACTGGAGGGGCGCAATTGCGCGCCCATCAGGCGCAGCAGAGTTGTCTTGCCGCACCCGGAAGGCCCCATGATGCCAGTGACCTTGCCGCGGGGGATACGGATGTCGACATTGCTGAAAATGCTGCGCGAACCGCGTTTGAAGGTGACGCCCTTCAACTCGACCGCGTAGGCGCTATCCGAACTCATCTAGACTCCTTGCAATGCAGCCTCGTCTACATGGACGCCTGCCTTCATCATGAAGGCACACGCATCCCTGGCGGGCCGAATAGCGGCGAACTATAGCACCGCGCAAAGTTGTCCCCAAGGCCATTTCCCCGAGTCGTTCAGGCACCGTACAGCAATTTTGCAACTGCCTACGACAACTCGAAGGTGAGCGTTTCAAACATTGCCGCTATAATCGGCGCCTTTTCATCAGGCATTGCTTTTTCGACATGAGCCAATCCAGCGAGCTGATCCAATCCGCCCAGCGCACCCTGCGCCTGGAACTCGAGGCCGTAGAAGGCCTGCGGGCCCGTATCGACGGCAATTTCGTCAAGGCCTGCGAGCTGATCCTGGCCAGCAAGGGGCGGGTTGTCGTGGTCGGCATGGGCAAGTCCGGCCATATCGGCAACAAGATCGCCGCCACCCTCGCCAGCACCGGCACCCCGTCGTTCTTCGTGCACCCGGCCGAAGCCAGCCACGGCGACATGGGCATGATCACCCGCGACGATGTCATCCTCGCCCTGTCCAACTCCGGCAGCACCGCAGAGATCGTCACGCTGCTGCCGCTGATCAAGCGCCTGGGCATCCAGATGATCAGCCTGACCGGCAAGCCCGACTCACCACTGGCACAGGCTGCAGAAGTCAACCTCGACGCCAGCGTCGCCCAGGAAGCCTGCCCGCTGAACCTGGCACCCACCTCGTCCACCACCGCCGCCCTGGTCCTGGGCGATGCCCTGGCCATCGCCCTGCTCGAGGCACGAGGCTTCACCGCCGAGGACTTCGCGTTCTCCCATCCGGGTGGCGCCCTGGGCCGCCGCCTGCTGTTGAAAGTCGAGAACGTCATGCACGCAGGCGACGAACTGCCCCAGGTGCAGCGCGGCACACTGCTCAAGGACGCCTTGCTGGAAATGTCGCGCAAGGGCCTGGGCATGACCGTGGTCATGGAGCACGACGGCCGCCTGGCCGGCGTCTTCACCGACGGCGACCTGCGTCGTAGCCTGGATCGCAACATCGACGTGCACAAGACGCTCATCGACGAAGTCATGACCGTTCACGGCAAGACCGCCCGCGCCGAAATGCTCGCCGCCGAAGCCTTGAAGATCATGGAAGACCACAAGATCAGCGCACTGGTAGTGGTCGATCACCAGGATCGTCCGACCGGCGCCCTGAACATGCACGACCTGCTGCGCGCCGGAGTGATGTAAATGGCCCAGGACCTGATGCAACGCGCCCAAGCCATCAAGCTGGCCGTCTTCGACGTGGACGGCGTGCTGACCGACGGCCGCCTGTACTTCCTCGAGGATGGCAGCGAATTCAAGACCTTCAACACCCTCGATGGCCACGGCATCAAGATGCTCATGGCCTCGGGCGTAACCACCGCGATCATCAGTGGACGCAAGACCCCCGTGGTCGAGCGCAGGGCAAAGAACCTGGGCATTCCACACCTGTTCCAGGGCCGCGAAGACAAGCTGGTGGTGCTGGACGGCCTGCTCGCCGAGCTGGGCCTGAGCTACGAGCAGGTCGCCTACCTGGGCGACGATCTTCCCGACCTCCCGGTAATCCGCCGGGTGGGCCTGGGCATGGCCGTGGCCAATGCCGCGACCTTCGTCCGCGAGCACGCCCACGGCGTCACCCAGGCACGCGGCGGCGAAGGCGCAGCCCGCGAGTTCTGTGAATTGATCATGCAGGCCCAGGGTACCCTGGACGCTGCCAACGCCCATTACCTGTAGGCCACGCCATGCTCAGCAAGAAACTTCGAAATGCCGTGCTGCTGGCAGCCATCGCTGCGCTGCTGGTGGCGGTCGGCTACTGGAACATCAGCCCCGAGAGCTTCCTCGACAAGCCCACGGCACAGGTCGACGAAAGCGCCATCGACTACTATGCGATCAACGCCCACAGCGTACAGTACCTGCCCGACGGCAGGCTGCAATACGAAATGACCGCGGACAAGGTCGAGCACCTGAAGGCCAGCGAAGTCACCCTGGTGACCACGCCAGACATGCACATCTACCGTGGGACAGCTTTCCCATGGCATGTGCAGAGCGTGCGCGCCGAGGTCAACCCGGACGGTACCGAGGTCGAACTGATCGACAACGTGCGGATCGCCCGCACCGACGAAAAACAACGCGACACCCTGATCACCAGTAGCCGCATGACGGTGTTCCCGCAGAAGCAATATGCGCAGACCGCCCAAGCCGTTAGAATCGACGGCGCCGGTGGCACGACTACGGGTGTAGGAATGAAAGCATATTTGGAAGACGGCAGGATGGACCTGCTGTCCAACGTAAGAGGACAGTATGAGGCTCGTTAAAACCCTCCCCCTTTTGCTCAGCCTGAGCGCAGCACTGGGAAGCGCGAGCGCCTTGGCCCTGCCGAACGACCGTGACCAGCCAATCCGCATCCAGGCGGACAACGCGCATCTGGACGACAAACAGGGCGTTGCCACCTACACCGGCGATGTGATCATCACCCAGGGCTCGATGATGATCAAAGGCAACACCGTGACCATGACTCGCGCCGCCTCCGGCGACATCGACGTCGTGACCTCGGTGGGCAACCTGGCCTACTTCGAGCAACAGCAGAGCGCTGCAAAACCCGACAAGATGAAGGGCTGGGCCGTCACCATCCAGTACCAGGCGCAGAAGGATATCGTCATCCTCACCGACCGCGCCAAGGTCGAGAACGAAGGCAACACCACCGAAGGCGAGAAGATCGTCTACAACACCAAGACCCAGGTGGCGACCGCTGGCCGTGGTGGTAACGTGACCGCACCTCGTCAGCGTATCGACATGGTGATCCAACCGAAGAAAAAGGCCGAGTAAATGGCAACCCTCAAAGCCCAGCACCTGGCCAAGAGCTACAAGGGCCGCCAGGTCGTCCGCGACGTCAGCCTGTCGATCGACAGCGGCCAGATCGTCGGCCTGCTCGGCCCCAACGGCGCCGGCAAGACCACCTGCTTCTACATGATCGTAGGGCTGGTCCAGGCCGACCAGGGCCGCGTGCTCATCGACAGCAACGATGTCAGCCATCAGCCCATGCATGGCCGGGCCCAGGCAGGCATCGGCTATCTGCCGCAGGAAGCCTCGATCTTCCGCAAGCTGTCGGTCGCCGACAACATCATGGCCATCCTCGAGACACGCAAGGACCTGGACCGCGATGGACGGCGCAAGGAGCTGGAAAGCCTGCTGCAGGAGTTCCATATCAGCCACATCCGCGACAACCTCGGCATGAGCCTGTCCGGTGGCGAACGCCGTCGCGTCGAAATTGCCCGCGCCCTGGCGACTGCGCCGAAATTCATCCTGCTGGACGAACCCTTCGCCGGCGTCGACCCGATTTCCGTGGGCGATATCAAACAGATCATCCACCATCTGAAGGCCAAGGGCATCGGCGTATTGATCACCGACCACAACGTGCGCGAAACCCTCGACATCTGCGAGACCGCCTATATCGTCAACGATGGTCAACTGATCGCCGAAGGCGACGCCGAGACCATCCTGGCCAACCAGTTGGTCAAGGAAGTCTACCTGGGCCACGAGTTCCGACTCTGACGCCCGGGAGCTGCCTGGAGCATTGGAAATGCCTGGTGAAACGGGCTTAAGTGTTACAGTGCTCTAGGCAAACGCTACAATTTCAGGCATATAACTTGCTTAAGATTTGGCGCTCCGGCGCCCTGTAGTGGATGGCGCATGCGCGCCGGCGAACAAGGTATTAAGCCCCAGCCATGAAACCATCGCTCGTCCTAAAAATGGGCCAGCAACTGACGATGACCCCGCAGTTGCAACAGGCCATCCGTCTGCTCCAGCTCTCCACCCTGGACCTCCAGCAGGAAATCCAGGAAGCGCTGGAGTCCAATCCGATGCTCGAACGTCAGGAAGACGGCGACGACTTCGACAACAGCGATCCAATGGCGGAAAACGGCGAAAGCAAACCTGCCGCCGAAGCCCAGGACAACAGCTTCCAGGAAACTACCGTCAGCACGGAAAACCTCGAAGAAGGCGAGTGGAACGAGCGCATCCCCAACGAATTGCCGGTCGACACGGCCTGGGAAGACATCTACCAGACCAGCGCCAGCAGCCTGCCCAGCAACGATGAAGACGAGTGGGACTTCACCACCCGCACCTCTGCCGGCGAAAGCCTGCAGAGCCACCTGCTGTGGCAGCTCAACCTGGCACCGATGTCCGACACCGACCGCCTGATCGCGGTCACCCTCATCGACAGCATCAACGACCAGGGCTACCTGGAAGACAGCCTCGAGGAAATCTGCGCCGGGTTCGATCCCGAGCTGGACATCGAGCTGGATGAAGTCGAAGCGGTGCTGCACCGCATTCAGCAATTCGAGCCGGCCGGCGTCGGCGCCCGCAACCTGGGCGAATGCCTGCTGCTGCAACTGCGCCAGCTGCCGGCGAGCGTGCCGTGGATGGCCGAGGCCCAGCGCCTGGTTACCGACTACATCGACCTGCTCGGCAGCCGCGACTACAGCCAGCTGATGCGTCGCATGAAGCTCAAGGAAGACGAGCTGCGCCAGGTCATCGAGCTGGTGCAAAGCCTCAATCCGCGCCCAGGTTCGCAGATCGAATCCAGCGAGCCGGAGTACGTGATCCCGGACGTCATCGTACGCAAGGACAGCGACCGCTGGCTGGTCGAATTGAACCAGGAGGCCGTGCCTCGCCTGCGAGTCAATCCGCAGTATGCAGGCTTCGTCCGCCGCGCCGACACCAGCGCCGACAACACCTTCATGCGCAACCAGCTGCAGGAAGCGCGCTGGTTCATCAAGAGCCTGCAAAGCCGCAACGAGACGCTGATGAAAGTGGCCACGCAAATCGTCGAACATCAGCGCGGCTTCCTCGATCATGGCGACGAAGCCATGAAACCGCTGGTGCTGCACGACATCGCCGAAGCGGTAGGCATGCACGAATCGACCATTTCGCGGGTCACCACACAGAAGTACATGCACACCCCCCGTGGCATCTACGAATTGAAATACTTTTTCTCGAGCCATGTGAGCACCGCCGAAGGCGGCGAATGCTCGTCTACGGCGATCCGCGCGATCATCAAGAAACTGGTGGCCGCGGAAAATCAGAAAAAGCCATTGAGTGACAGCAAGATCGCTGGTTTACTGGAGGCACAAGGCATCCAGGTAGCCCGCCGTACCGTCGCCAAGTACCGCGAATCGCTGGGGATTGCCCCGTCGAGCGAGCGCAAGCGATTGATGTAGCGCCGGGATGTGCCACAGCGTTTCAGTGGCAGGTGCAATACCTGCCTCTTTATGCACGGGCAACAAAGGAGAAGCTGTATGCAAGTCAACATCAGTGGCCAGCATGTAGAAGTCACCCAACCACTGCGCGAATACGTGCTCGAGAAGCTCGCCCGCGTGGAAGGACATTTCGACAAGATCACCAATGCAACGGTGATCATGAAAGTCGAAAAGCTGCAGCAGAAGGTTGAAGCGACACTCCAGATTCCCGGCGGCGAAGTGGTCGCCAACGCAGAACACCAAGACATGTATGCCGCGATCGACGCACTGGCTGACAAGCTCGACCGCCAACTGAAAAAACACAAGGAAAAACAGCAAAGCCTGCTGCAAGGTGCAGCTGCCCGCTGATCCCCCTCATCCATGATCCGACTTGAAACCATCCTGACCCCCGGCCGTTCCCTCGTGAACGTGCCGGGCGGCAGCAAGAAGCGCGCCCTGGAAAAGGTCGCCAACCTGATTGCCGAGCAAGTACCTGAGCTTGCGATGCAAGACGTCTTCGAAAAGCTCATCGCTCGCGAAAAACTGGGCTCCACCGGTTTCGGTAATGGCATCGCCATTCCTCATTGCCGCCTGGAAGGTTGTACTGCCCCCGTCAGCGCCCTGCTGCATCTGGACGCTCCCATCGACTACGACGCCATCGACGGCGCCCCTGTGGACCTGCTGTTCGTGCTGCTGGTCCCGGAAGCGGCCACCGATGCCCACCTCGAACTGCTGCGCCAGATCGCCAGCATGCTCGATCGCAAGGAAGTCCGTGATCGCCTGCGTGCCGCCGACAGCAGCGAAGCCCTCTACCAGGTAGTCCTGGACGCACAGAACGAGCACTGAACATGCGCCTGATCATCGTCAGCGGCCGGTCCGGCTCCGGCAAGAGCACCGCGCTCGATGTGCTGGAAGACAACGGCTACTACTGCATCGACAACCTGCCCGCCGGGTTGCTGCCGCAGTTGGCGGAAAACGCGCTGATCAATACCGAACTGATGCAACCCAAGGTCGCCGTGTCCATCGATGCGCGCAACCTGCCGAGCCATCTGTCGCGCTTCCCCGAATTGCTCGAGGACGCTCGCGCACGTCACATCCAGTGTGACGTGCTGTACCTGGACGCCGACGAGGACACGCTGCTCAAGCGGTTCTCCGAAACCCGCCGTCGCCACCCGCTGACCAACGCGGACCGTTCGCTCGCCGAAGCGATCCGCGTAGAAAGCGAACTGCTCGGCCCCATCGCCGACCTCGCCGACCTCAAGATCGATACCACCAGCCTTAATCTTTACCAGCTGCGTGACTCGATCAAGCTGCGCCTGCTCAACCAGCCTGAACCCGGCACCGCTTTTCTCGTCGAATCCTTCGGTTTCAAACGCGGCATGCCGGTGGACGCCGATCTGGTGTTCGACGTGCGCTGCCTGCCAAACCCTTACTGGAAACCCGAGTTGCGCGAGCACTCTGGCCTTGAAGCGCCAGTGATCGAGTACCTGGCAGCACAACCGGACGTCGAGGAAATGTTCCAGGACATCTCCAGCTACCTGTTGAAGTGGCTACCGCGCTTTGCCGCCAGCAACCGCGCCTACGTCACCATCGCCATCGGCTGCACCGGCGGACACCACCGCTCTGTCTATATCACCGAGCGCCTCGGACAACTGCTGCAGCAAACCCTGAAAAACGTCCAGGTCCGTCACCGCGACCTCTAACCCACAGGATCCACCCCACGATGCCCGCCCGCGAAATCACCATCATCAACAAGCTGGGCCTGCACGCCCGGGCGGCAGCCAAGTTCGTCGGCGTGGCCGGGAAGTTCCCCTGCCAGGTTCGGGTCGGGCGAGCCCCCGACAAGCTGGTGGACGGCAAGAGCATCATGGCAGTGATGATGCTGGCCGCGGGCAAAGGCACCCAAGTGCACCTGCATACCGAAGGCGAGCAGGACAACGACGCACTGGATGCCCTGGTGGCGCTGATCAACAATTATTTCGACGAAGGCGAGTAAACTCCCGCCCCGTCCCGCCCTTCGCCTGACAACCTCAGGACATCGCAGTGTCCATCACCATCATCAGGCAGAAGCCGATGCATAACCCCAGGCTTGCCAGGCGATGATTGCCATTGCTGCGTGACTCGGGAATGATTTCCTGGGTCACCACCAGCAACATCGCTCCTGCCGCACACGCAAGCCCAAGCGGTAGCAGCAGCTCGGCAACATTCACCAGCCAGGCACAGATCACCGCCGCTACCGGCTCCACCAGCCCGGATGCAGCACCGATGAGGAAGGCCTTGAACCGCGACATCCCAGCCCCTGCCAACACCAACGCGATCACCAGCCCCTCCGGCACGTCCTGCAGGGCAATGCCCATGGCGAGGCTGTCGGCGTCTGGCATGCCGCCGCCAGCGGAAACACCAATGGCCATGCCTTCCGGGATGTTGTGCGCGATGATCGCGGCTACGAACAGCCAGATCCGCGCAGCGATCACCGGCTGATTGCCTTGCCCGACCATGGACTCCGGCGAAACCCCGGAGATTCTCAAGTCGACCAGGAACAGGCACAGCGCCCCGAACAACAACCCGGCACTGACCAGGCCACCGGCGCCCCAAGGGCTGAAGCCAATGGACTGAGCCGCATCAAGGCCCGGGATGATCAGAGAGAACGCGGTGGCTGCCAACATCACCCCGGCACCGAAGCCAAGCAAGGTGTCAGCCACCGCCACCGGCATGTTGCGGATCACCAGCACCGGGACCGCGCCCAGCGCCGTGCCCAGTGCGCACAATGCACCGCCTTCAAGCGCACGTAACATGCGCGGCTCCAGGTCCAACCAGGCGATGCCCCGCGCCACCAACAGCGCGGTGCCGACAAGCAACAGCAAAGTCCCAAGCGCCAGTCGGAACAGGCGCACACTGCTGACAGACATCACCTCGGAGCGCATGACAGATCGACTCACTTCAGGGCTTCAAGGTAGCGACGCTCAACTTCCGTCCAATCGACGACGTTGTAGAAGGCACCGATGTATTCCGGACGACGGTTCTGGTACTTCAGGTAGTAAGCGTGCTCCCACACGTCCAACCCCAGGATCGGTGTGTTGCCGTGCATCAGCGGGCTGTCCTGGTTGCCGCTGCTCTCCACCACCAGCGTCTTGGCCGGGGTCACGCTGAGCCAGGCCCAACCACTGCCGAAACGGGTCAGCGCGGCCTTGGTGAACGCCTCCTTGAACGCCTCGAAGCCGCCGAGCTGCGTATCGATGGCCTGGGCGACCTGCCCCTGGGGTTGACCACCGCCCTTGGGTGACATCACGGTCCAGAACAACGCATGGTTGGCGTGGCCGCCGCCCTGGTTGATCACCGCTCCTTGCAGCTTTTCGGGCAACTGCTTGACCGCGCCGACCAGCTTGTCGATCGGCCATTCGGCCCACTCGGTCCCTTCGATGGCGGCGTTGAGGTTGTTCACATAGGTCTGGTGGTGCTTGCTGTGGTGAATCTCCATGGTCTGGGTATCGATGTGCGGCTCCAGCGCATCGTAGGCGTAAGGCAGTGCAGGCAAGGTGTGGGGCATGTCAGTGAATTCCGTATGCAGGTGAACGGTGGGTGGCATCCGGCCGGGCAGCCAGTTCGCTCGCTTCAGGTGCATGGCGATTGAGCAAGCGCTCGGTGCGTGGGTACTGGCCGTATTCGGCGATAAAGCTCAACAGCTCGGTGTAGGTACGCCCGCTGTGGCGCAACGCGGCATCACGCAGGGCCTGGGGCAGGCGCGACTCCTGACTGGCCTGGAGCAGCCGCTGATGGGCCGCACACAGGTAATCGGCGCTTTCGTGGGGCTGATTCAGGCGCAGGTGCAGGTCAGCCAGGTTGTGGTGGGCGATGACAAAGGCCGCTACCGCCTCGTCAACGTCATGCCAGCGCTCGAACAGCACCTGCGCCAGGGCCAGGGCTTGCAGGTAGTGCTCCCGGGCGTCTACCAGTTCGCCTTGGTCGAACAGGCGATTAGCGGTTTCCGTAGTGCGTTTCCAATGCTGCATGACGTGTCTCCTGGGCGAGGACCGTGGATCAGATACCGCCAGCGGTGAGTTTTTCCGGATCCAGCAGGGCCTCGAGCTGATCACGCGACAAGTCGGTATGCTCCAGCGCCACCTCCACGATCGGGCGACCTTGCTTGTAGGCGGTCTTGGCAATCTCGGCGGCCTTGAGGTAGCCGATGATCGGGTTCAGTGCCGTGACCAGGATCGGATTGCGCGACAGCGCCTCCTTGAGCTTCGGCTCATTGACCTTGAAGCTGGCGATCGCCTTGTCTGCCAGCAGGCGACTGGCGTTGGCCATCAGCTCGATGCTCTCCAGCAGGTTGCGGGCGATCACCGGCAGCATGACATTGAGTTCGAAATTACCCGACTGGCCGGCGACGGCGATGGTCGCGTCGTTGCCGATAACCTGCGCGGCAACCATCGCAGTGGCCTCGGGGATCACCGGGTTGACCTTGCCCGGCATGATCGAGGAGCCCGGTTGCAGCCCCTCGAGCTCGATTTCGCCAAGTCCGGCCAGGGGGCCTGAGTTCATCCAGCGCAGGTCGTTGGCGATCTTCATCAGCGCGACAGCGGTGGTCTTGAGCTGGCCGGACAACGCCACGGCCGTGTCCTGGGAGCCGATCAGGGCGAACAGGTTTTCCCCAGGGGTGAACGGGATACGGGTCAGGTCGCTCAGTTCACGGGCAAAGCCCACGGCGAATTGCGGGTGGGCATTGATCCCGGTGCCGACCGCTGTGCCGCCCTGGGCCAACGCCTGCAGGGCGGGCAAGGTGGCTTCCAGATGCGCTTGAGCACCCTTGATCTGTGCCGCCCAGCCCCCCAGGACCTGGCTCATGCGCACCGGCATGGCATCCATCAGGTGGGTGCGGCCGGTCTTGACGTAACGGTGAACCTCGACAGCCTTGGCCTCGATCACCTGAACCAAATGCCCCAGCGCCGGCAGCAGTTGCTCGTGCAAGGCCAGCGCCGCGCTGACATGAATTGTGGTCGGAATGATGTCGTTGCTGCTCTGACCGCAATTGACATGGTCGTTGGCGTTGATCTTGTCACCTAGCACCCGGCTGGCCAGGGTAGCGATCACCTCGTTGGCGTTCATGTTGGAGCTGGTGCCGGAGCCGGTCTGGAACACGTCCACCGGGAAATGCTGGATGAAGTCCTCGGCCAGCAGTTGCTCGACCGCCTTGACGATGGCACCGCCCTGCTCCGCGCTCAGTTGCTCCAGCGCGATGTTGGCCTTGGCTGCTGCGGCCTTGGCCAACAGCAGTGCCCGAATGAACTGCAGCGGCATGCGCTGGCCGCTGACCGGGAAGTTGTCGACCGCGCGCTGGGTCTGGGCACCATACAGCGCCTGGGCAGGCACCTGCAGTTCGCCCATGCTGTCACGCTCGATACGGGTATTACTCATCATCGGATCCTTGCATCAGTTCATCGGGGGAAATCGAAGGCAGCAACACGCAACTGGCCAGTTGCATCGCATAGGGCTGCCAGCGCTCGTTCTGCTCGCAACGGTCGAGGTTGCGCAGGTCAAGCAGCGGGCGCCAGGCCTGATCAAGGCACTGGCAGCGCCAATGCCAGGGCAACATGCGGTCGCAGGCGGTATCCAGCAGCAGACGGAAGGAGGTCAACGCCACGGTCCAGGGCGAGGTCTCGGTGCAACAGACCAGATAGCGCCCCTCGGCCAGATAGTGTTCGATCAGCCGCGGTTCGTCCGGCTCGAGGGCACAGCGGATGCGCCGACTCAACCAGCGCCAGTTTTCCAGGTAGGGCAATTCGTGGAGGACGGTTTTCATGAACATCATCGCCGGGGTTGCTGGATAATGATATTCATTATTAATTGATAATTAAAATCACTTCAAGGGCGGAGCCACAAACAAAAAAAAACCCGGCGCGATGGCCGGGTCTGTCGTCAAGCGTGGGTCAGCGGTGCGCCGTCAGCTACCGGCGACGGTCATCCGTTCGATCAGCACCGAACCGCTGTGAATATTGCTGCGCGTTTCAATATCGCTGCCAATCGCCACAATCTGCTGGAACATGTCTTTCATATTGCCGGCGATGGTCACTTCCTGGACCGGGAACTGGATTTCACCGTTCTCCACCCAGAAACCCGCAGCGCCACGGGAGTAGTCGCCCGTTACCATGTTAAGGCCATGCCCCATCAGTTCGGTCACCAGCAAGCCGCGCCCCATGCGACGGATCAGTGCAGCCTGGTCTTCGACGCCATGGGTGACGAACAGGTTATGCACCCCGCCTGCGTTGGCGGTGCTGGGCAGTTTGAGCTTGCGACCGGCATAGGTACCCAGGATGTAGGAGACCAGTTCGCCCTTGTCGATGAACGGTTTGGCATAGGTGGCCAGGCCATCGCCGTCGAACGCGGCACTGCCCAGCGCACGTGGAATGTGCGGACGCTCGTCGAGGGTCAGCCAGGTCGGGAACAGACGCTGGCCCAGGGTGCCTTCAAGGAACGACGACTTGCGGTAAAGGTTGCCGCCAGAGATCGCCGACAGGAAGCTACCGAACAACCCGCCAGCCAGTTCCGCAGCGAACAGCACCGGCACCTCGCAGGTCGGCACTGGACGTGCGCCCAGACGGCTGGCGGCACGCTGGGCAGCGCGCTGGCCAATACTGCGCGGGTCGGCCAGCAATTGGCCCTGGCGATTGACGTCGTACCAGTAGTCGCGCTGCATCTGCCCTTCGCCTTCGGCGATCATCACACAGCTCAGGCTGTGGCGCGTCGAGGCGTAGCCACCGATGAAGCCGTGACTGTTGCCATACACCCGCACGCCCTGGTGCGTGTTGAGGGTGGTGCCGTCGGCATTGAGAATACGCTTGTCGGCATCGAAGGCGGCCGCCTCGCACTCCAGGGCCATCTCGATGGCACGCTCGGGCTCGATGTCCCAGTCGTGGTAGAGGTCGAGGTCGGGCATTTCACGCGCCATCAGTGCCGCGTCGGCCAAGCCCGAGCACTCATCCTCTGAGGTGTGCTTGGCAATTGCCAATGCAGCAGCCACTGTTTCGCGAATGGCCTCCGGACCGCTTGCCGAAGTACTGGCCGAGCCCTTGCGCTGGCCCACGTAGAGGGTGATGCCAAAGCCCTGGTCGCGGTTGAACTCGACCGTTTCGACCTCGCGCTGGCGCACGCTGGTGGACAGGCCCTGCTCCAGCGAAACCGCCACCTCGCAGGCACTGGCGCCCTGGCGGCGTGCTTCGGCAACGATCGCCTCGACCTGCTCCTGCAACGCTGGCAGGTCCTTCGGACCTATGCTCTGGACTGCACTCATGGTTTTCTCCACTCAAATTCTGCGTTCGGCGAGGGCCATTCTTCGACCGGGCCGGACAAAGCGGCCCCCGACTGGTTATCATGGCGGCGATTTCCTGCGGACTGCCACCATGGTTGATTCATACGACGACGCCTTCGACGGCGAAAAAAGCAAAACCCAGATCAAGCGCGAGCTGCATGCGCTGGTCGAACTCGGCGAGCGCCTCACCACGCTCAAGCCCGATATCCTCGCGCGCCTGCCACTCACCGACGAGTTGCGCAAAGCACTGGAGGAAGCGTCCAAACACACCGCCCACGGTGCCCGCAAACGCCACATGTCGTTCGTCGGCAAGCTGATGCGCGTACAGGACCTGGATGCCATCCATGCGCTGCTCGAGCAGATAGACAGCTCCACGCGCCAGTACAACGAACGTTTCCACGGCCTCGAGCGCTGGCGCGACCGGTTGATCGACGGCAACGACGAAGACCTCGAGCGCTTCGTCCAGGAGTTCCCCGATACCGATCGCCAGCAACTGCGCTCGCTGATCCGCCATGCCCAGCACGAAAAGGCGCGGAACAAGCCGCCTGCCGCTGCGCGCAAGGTGTTCAAGTACATCCGTGACCTCGACGAGCTGCAACGCGGCCTGCGCTGAGCACCGCCACCGACCGCTTGTAGGCGCGGCATCGCGTCGCGAAAGGGCTGCACGGCAGCCCCGTCTGTGTCGCCGAGATCTCGAGGCCGCCTGGCGGCCTTTGCGCGACACAAGGCCACTCCTGCAGGCAGGGCTTGTCATCAAGCCCCGGTACCGCCCACGGTGATCGCGTCCAGCTTCAGGGTCGGCTGACCAACGCCAACCGGCACCGACTGCCCATCCTTGCCACAGGTACCGACTCCGCTGTCCAGGGCCAGGTCGTTACCGACCATCGACACCCGGCTCATCGCCTCCGGCCCATTGCCGATCAGGGTCGCGCCCTTGACCGGCGCGGTGATCTTGCCGTCTTCGATCAAGTACGCCTCGCTGGTGGAGAACACGAACTTGCCACTGGTAATGTCCACCTGGCCGCCGCCGAGATTGGCACAGTAGATGCCCTTCTTCACCGAGGCGATGATCTCCTGCGGGTCACTCTCGCCGGCACGCATGTAGGTGTTGGTCATGCGCGGCATCGGCAGGTGCGCGTAGGATTCGCGTCGACCATTGCCGGTCACCGCCATACCCATCAGGCGGGCATTGAGCTTGTCCTGCATGTAGCCCTTGAGGATGCCGTTCTCGATCAGCGTGGTGCATTCGGTCGGCGTGCCTTCGTCATCGACGCTCAGCGAACCGCGACGGCCTTCCAGCGTGCCGTCGTCGACGATGGTGCACAGCTTCGACGCCACCGCCTCACCGATCCGCCCGCTGTAGGCCGAGCTGCCTTTGCGGTTGAAATCACCTTCCAGACCGTGGCCGACCGCTTCATGCAGCAGTACGCCCGACCAACCCGGACCGAGCACTACCGGCAGCGTGCCGGCCGGTGCAGGTTGCGCCTCGAGGTTGACCAGCGCTTGGCGCAGCGCCTCGCGGGCATAGCCCATCACCCGCTCTTCGGTGAAGTAGCGGTAGTCGGTACGCCCGCCCCCGCCCTGGCCGCCCCGCTCGCGGCGACCGTTGTGTTCGACGATGACGCTGACGTTGAAACGCACCAGCGGCCGCACATCCGCGGCCAGGCTGCCATCGGCCGCCGCCACCAGGATCCGCTCCCACACGCCCGCCATGCTCACGCTGACCTGCTGGATACGCGGGTCGAGGGCACGAGTGGCGGCATCGACGCGCTTGAGCAGTTCGACTTTCTCGGCGCGGCTCAGGACATCGAGCGGGTTGCCCGGTGCGTACAGGGCGGTCACGTCCTGGCTGCGGAAGGCCTGCACCTTGCCGTTCTGGCCGGCGCGGGAGATCGAGCGGGCGGCGCGCGCCGCTGACGTCAGGGCTTCAAGGTTGATTGCGTTGCTGTAGGCGAAGCCGGTTTTCTCGCCAGACAATGCACGCACGCCGACACCCTGGTCGAGGTTGAAACTGCCTTCCTTGACGATACCGTCTTCCAGTGCCCAGGTTTCCGAGATCTGCCCCTGGAAATACAGGTCGGCAGCGTCGATGCCGGGCCCTGCCAACTCACCCAGCACAGCCTGCAGGCTGTCCAGGGTCAGTCCGCCCGGGGCCAGGAGCTGCTCGCTGACGGTGGATAACATCTGGCTCATAGTCACTCCGAGGTGTGCGCAGGCCGCAAGGCGTCCTGCGAGAAAAAGCGCCGGTGCGAAACGACCGGCATGCGCGCCCGTATGGACGCTTGTTCTTCAGCGTCGCGCTCGGCGAGCAATATCGCTTCGCCATGCGCATGTTCGGCGACGATCCGCCCCCAAGGGTCGACGATCGCCGCATGGCCATGGGTCTCCCGCGGGCCTGGATGGATACCGCCCTGCGCGGCGGCCAGCATGTAGCACTGGGTTTCGATGGCGCGGGCACGGATCAACACTTCCCAATGTGCCGCGCCGGTCACCGCAGTGAACGCCGACGGGGCGCTGATCAGCTCGGCCCCGGCAGCGCGCAGGGCGCTGTAGAGCTCGGGAAAGCGCAAGTCGTAGCACACCGACAAGCCCAGGCGTCCAACCGGCGTATCGGCCACCACCACCTGCGCGCCATGGGCGTAATCGTCCGATTCGCGGTAGCGACCGCGGTTGTCGGCCACGTCCACATCGAACAGGTGCAGCTTGTCGTAACGCGCGGCGATCTCGCCGTGCTCGTCAACCAGCAGCGAGCAGGCATGGGCCTTGGCCTCGGGCTCATCGACCGGCGGCAACGGCAAGGTGCCGGCAACAATCCATAACCTGAGGTCGCGTGCGGCACGTTTCAACCATGGCAGGATCGGGCCTTCGCCAAGCGCCTCGGCGCGACCGATCGCGGCCGCATCGCGCCGCCCCATGGCCGCGAAATTCTCCGGCAGCACCGCCAGCCGTGCACCGCTGTCAGCGGCCTGCTCCAGCAGCACGTGAGCCCGCTGCAGGTTGGCCAGTACGCCGTCCTGGCTGACCATCTGGATCACTGCTGACTTCATGACCACTCCTAGCGCGATTTATCGAAAGGTTTCACAAAGGTGATTTTAGGCTCTTTGACCGGACCTTCGACCCGATAGTGCACGCTGGCGAAGCGCGCGACACGATCGCCGATCAGCCGATCGACAAGGAACAACGCGCCGCCGACCGCAGGTGCCCCGACGATCAGCGCCGCCAACGGCAGGTTGTTGGTGACCGGCAGGGTCACCTGCAGGTTGGCATCGATACGGTCGCGCACAAAGTCGAGGGTGCCATCGAGCTCGAAATTGCTGGAGGGGCCGGTGACAGCGATCGGTTCACGGGTGACATAAACGCCCTCGCTGGCCACCAGCAGGCCCTTGACCCGATCATAGGCCAGCCCCTCGCCGAACAGGTCGGAGAAGTCCAGGCGCAGACGACGACCAATGGAGTTGAAGTTGAGCAGGCCGAACACCCGCAACGCCTGGGCGCTACCCTCGACCTCGACGAACTGGCCGGTGCGCAGCGAGGCATCGAGGCTGCCGGAGAATCGCTTGAGGTTGACCCAGGCCGGCGAACCCGGCCAACGACCATCGACATCCATGCGGAAATCGCGGCTGGTGACCGTGGGCGCGAAGCCCCAGGCCTTGAGCACGTCACCCAGGTCCTTGCCGTCCAGGCGCCCCTTGTACCAACTGTTGGTGCTGCCAGGAACACCTTCCCAGCCGCCGCTGCCGTCGATGTGCAGGCCCTTGAGATTGAGGTCGATGTCGTCCAGCGACACACCACGGGCATTCGGCCGCAGCTTGACCGAGGCGCTGCCGAACAGGTCATCACCGCGATACAACTTGTCGATGCTCAGGTCCAGGACCGGCGCCTTGCGCGGGTCGAAGGTGGCCAGCGGATCAGGCGCATCTTCGGCCTGGGCCTCCTGCGGATCGGCCGGCGGCAGGCGCAAGGTCTGCAGTTTGACCACCATGGGCGCGGCCTTGGCATCCGGGATCCGCGCATTGCCGATCACTTCCTTGCTGTCCAGGCGCAGGTCCCAGGCGCTGGCAACACGAGCCAGACGCACCACTGCCTGGTTGAGGTCGGTGCCGAATGCCTTCAACTGGCCAATGCTCACATCCACGCTCTGCAGGCCCTGTCGTGCGCTGCCACCTGGGTCTTGACCTGCGTATTTGTCCAACTGCTGCTGCCAGGGCTCAAGGTCCAGCGATTCGAGGCGCCCACGCACCCGCAGGCCCTGGCCGCCCGGCACGCTCGCCTCGCCACCGCCGAGCACCAACTCGCCGCGTCCCTGGGCCAGCTTGTCGAGCGAAGCCGCATAGGCCAACCGTGCCACATCAGCGTAGCTCGCATCAAAGCGCCGCTCGGCACCTTGCAGGTTCATGCTGAAGCTGCTGTCGCGTGACTCGCCCGCCGTTTTGCCGAAGGGCGCTGGCAGGTCGATGGTCAGCCCCTTGAGCGACGAGTTGACGCTCAGGCGATTGTCGCGGCTCCCCAGGCTGACCTGAAGTTGATAGGGGATATCGCCCGAGGCCGGGAGTGCCTGCTTGAACTGCAGCCAGTCGGTCAACGACTTGAGCGGCACCTGGCCGGTGGCGTTGATCCGGGTCTGAATCTGGCCACCCTGCCCTTCGGCGAGAATCTGCGCGGTCACCGGCCTGTCGAAGGCCTGGAGGCTGATGCCCTTGCCGCTCAAGCCCTTGTCGAGGTCGAAGGTGAAGTCACCCTTCAAGCGGCTCAGATCGAGTGCCGGCGGCTCCACCTTGAGGCGAGCATCCGAAGTCGAGAAATCCACCAGCACCTTGGGACGCAGACCGTGCTCCAGCGGGATGTCCAACTTGACCTTGCCCTGCAGCGGGCCCTCGCCTTCCCAGCCGGCGAAGATCTCGCCAGTGCCGATCGGTGCCTCTTTCAGAATCTTCAGGCCGTCGCCCAGGCTGCCGTCGAACTCGCCGTCCAGGTACAGGCGGCTATGCTGGTCGCCCTCGACATGGGGGATGTTGACGCTGACATCACTGACCCGGGTGTCGAGCAGCAGACCCTTGCTGGCCTGGATGCGCACACCGGTATCCTCGATGTACACATTGCCGTCCACCTGCTGCACCTGCGGCCAGCCCGGCTGGAAATCGAGCGCTGCGTCATGCACCTTGAAGAACAGGCTGATACTGCGCGAATGCGCCGGGGCGTTGTGGTTCAGCGATCCCTGGTACTGGAAATAGCCCTCGTCGACCGCACCCTTGACGATGGCACTGCGAAGCCACTCATCCAGCGCCGGGCTGAGCACTTCCGGCAGGTACTTGGCCGTGTAGCGGCCATCGCCCTCGGTGAGGCCGACACGCAGGTCCATATAATCGGCCTGCTCTTCGTGGAACCTGAAGCGAATGAGAAAATCGGCGGCGATCTTGCCCTCGTCGCCCAGCACCTTGATGTAGGGCGCGATGAGGGTGAAGCCGTCCTTGTCGAGCGCCCAGGTCAGGCGGGCATTGGCTTTCTGGTAGTGCCAGGGTTTGCCGAAGATGGGGTACAGATGCAGCATGAAGGCATCGGTATCCAGGCGTAGTTCGCCGTGCCCGAGATCGCCGCTGATGCTGCCGCTGACATTGCCGGCTGCGGGCGCTCCGTGATACGCATCGAAACCGATCTTGTCGAGATTGGCGGCGAACTGCAGGCGCTGGTCACCTTCGGCATGGGGACGGATGTCGAGCTGGACGTTACGCAGCGTGCCGGTCACGTTAAGGGCGTCGACGACGGTCATCAGGTTGTCCGGCAGCGGTGCCAGGCCATCGATCAGCGGGGTCAGCGGCGTCAGGTCGAGACGATCGGCCTGGACATGCCACACATCCTCGGTAGCCTCCTGCCCAGGACGCTGGCGCGCTTGCAAATGTGTTTCCCAGCGGGTTTCACCGATACTCGCAGCCAACGAATCGACCACGATCTCGTAGCCCTCCTTGCCCCGGCGCACCCAACTGGTCAGCGCCAGGTTGTCGAGAGTCACGGTCTTGCGCCCGGCATAGGCGCCGCGCAGCTGTGGCGCGTTCAGGCGGGCGACGGCGCGCTGCAAATGACCTTTGTTCCAGTCGATCCAGAATTCGCCCCCCGCACGCAGGGTCTTGGCTCGCCACTGCCCGAGCAGGCTTGGCGGTACCCAGCGCGCCCAATCGCTCTGCGGCAGGCTGACATAGGCCTCCAGGTGTCCGTCGCGCCAGGCGTCGAGGGTGGCGCGGCTGCGCAGGTTCACCGCCAGGGGCTGACCGTCGGGCAGGGTCGCGCGCATCTCCAGGCGCTGGCGCGACGGACCGGCTTGCAAGCCAAGGCTGACATAGGTGAGCGTGACCGAATCACGGCGCCACGGCTGGAAGGTAACCTGGCTGTCGAACACATCGACCCGGCCCAGTTGCTGGAGGCGTTGCAGCAATTGGGCAGGGTCGAGGGGCGCATCGTCTTTCTTCGGCAGGCCTTCAAGGGTCCAGGCACCTTGCTGGTCTTCATGCAGGATCAGTTGCAGGCCGCCGAGCTGGACATGCGCCAACCGCACTTCGCGAGCCTTCAAGCTGGCCCACAGGTCGGGCACCAGCTTGACGTCATCCAGGCGCAAGGCTGCAGAGCCTTCGCCCAATTGCAGGTCGCGCAGCCTGAGCACCGGGGCCAGACCACTCCATCGCCCTTCGAGCGCCCCCACATGCACAGGCAAGCCCAAGGCTTGCTGGGCCTTGTCTTCGAGGTCGGCCCGGTATTCGGCCACCAACGGCACCAGTTGCCGACCGAGGCTGACATACAGTGCCACCAGCACCGCGAGCAAGGCGCACAGCCCCAGCCCCCAACGGGTCAACGCGCCTAGAACGCGGGTCAGACGTTCCATGGCCATTGCCCTCCGAGTCGTCCATTAACTATGGCCGCAAGCGGTGTTTTCGCCACTGGGCGAACGGTTTCAGAACGCGTCAGAGCAGCACCACATCATATTGTTCCTGGGAATACATGGACTCGACCTGGAAGCGAATGGTTCGCCCGATGAAGGCCTCCAGTTCGGCGACGTTGCCTGACTCTTCGTCCAGCAGCCGATCGACTACCTTCTGGTTGGCCAGCACGCGGTAGCCTTCTGCCTGGTAAGCCCGCGCCTCACGAAGAATTTCGCGGAAGATTTCGTAACAAATAGTCTCTGGCGTCTTCAGCTTGCCGCGCCCCTGGCAGGCCAGGCAGGGCTCGCACAGCACCTGCTCGAGGCTTTCACGGGTACGCTTGCGGGTCATCTGTACCAGGCCCAACTCGGTAATGCCGATGATATTGGTCTTGGCATGGTCGCGCTCGAGCTGTTTTTCCAGCGTGCGCAGGACCTGGCGGCGGTGCTCTTCGTCTTCCATGTCGATGAAGTCGATGATGATGATGCCGCCGATGTTGCGCAGGCGAAGCTGTCGCGCAATGGCGGTGGCCGCTTCGAGATTGGTCTTGAAAATGGTCTCTTCGAGGTTGCGATGGCCGACGAAGGCGCCGGTATTGACGTCGATGGTCGTCATCGCCTCGGCAGGATCGACCACCAAGTAGCCCCCGGACTTGAGCGGCACCTTGCGCTCCAGGGCGCGCTGGATCTCGTCCTCGACCCCATAGAGGTCGAAGATCGGCCGCTCGCCGGGATAATGCTCGAGGCGGTCGGCGATTTCGGGCATCAGCTCACCCACGAATTGCGTGGTCTTCTGGAAGGTTTCCCGCGAGTCGATGCGGATCTTCTCGATCTTCGGATTGACCAGGTCGCGCAAGGTGCGCAACGCCAGGCCGAGGTCTTCGTAGATCACGGTCGGCGCACCGCAGGCCTGGATCTGGCTGCCGATCTGCTCCCACAGGCGACGCAGGTAGCGGATGTCCTGGAGGATGTCTTCAGCACGCGCGCCCTCGGCGGCGGTGCGCAGGATGAAGCCACCGGCGTCCTTGATGTTCTCTTGCGCCATCGAGTCGCTGACCACCTGTTTAAGACGGTCACGCTCGGCTTCGTCCTCGATTTTCAGCGAAATGCCGACATGGCTGCTGCGCGGCATGTACACCAGGTAGCGCGACGGGATCGACAACTGGGTGGTCAGGCGCGCGCCCTTGGTGCCGATGGGGTCCTTCGTCACCTGCACCACCAGGGCCTGGCCTTCGTGGACCAGTGCGGTGATGGTCTCGACCGCCGAGCCTTCACGCTGGGAGATCTCCGAGGCGTGGATGAATGCCGCACGTTCCAGACCGATATCGATGAAGGCGGCCTGCATGCCGGGCAGCACACGCACCACCTTGCCCTTGTAGATATTACCGACGATGCCACGGCGCTGGGTGCGCTCGACATGCACCTCCTGCAGCACTCCGTTCTCCACCACTGCCACGCGTGACTCCATCGGCGTGATGTTGATCAGGATCTCTTCACTCATGGCAGGCTCTCGTCAAAGGTCTTCGGTAATGATGGATCGCTGTCGGGCGGCTGGCTAGCGTTGGACGGTATCCTCATGCTGCCAGCAGGGAATGCCGAACTGCTCCAGCAACTCGGCGGTTTCGCTCAGGGGCAGGCCGACCACGGCCGAATAACTGCCTTCGATGGCGCTGACGAACACCGCGCCCAGGCCCTGGATCGCATAGCCACCGGCCTTGTCCAACGGTTCACCGCTGTCCCAGTAGCGACATGCTTCATCGAAAGAGATAGTACGGAAACGAACCTTGGTCGCCACGCACAGGCTCAGGGAGCGCGTGCCGTCGGTCACGGCCACGGCAGTGAGCACCTGGTGCTCGCGCTTGGACAGGTCGCCCAGCATCGCCAGGGCGTGCTCGCGGTTTTCCGGCTTGCCAAGGATCTGGCCGTCGAGCACCACGGCAGTATCGGCGCCGAGCACCACGCCCGGGGCATCGAGCAGGTTGAAACCAGCCACCGCCTTGGCTTGCGCCAGGCGCTCGACGTAGGCCTGGGCGGCTTCGCCGACCTGCGGGGTTTCGTCGATGGGGGCGCTGACCACGGTGAATGGCACGCCAATCTGCGCCAGCAGCTCACGTCGACGTGGGGAGCCGGAGGCCAGGTGCAGTCGAGTCATGGGGACATCTCCGTGTCAGTGGCGACGCGTCAGTGGATATGCAGGCGTCGGCGCATGCCGCGCAGGGCGAAGCTGATCCAGGGCCAGAGCAAGGCGCTGATCACCGCCGACCACACCAGTGCAAGCGTCGGCAGGCGATTGCCGGTCAGGGCGCTGAGCCACAGCTGGATCAACTGGGCGATGCCGAACACCACCAGGATCACCAGGCTCTGCTGCCACATGGGGAACATGCGCAGGCGTTGCTGCAGGGACAGCACCAGGAAGGTGATCAAGGTGAGGATCAACGCGTTCTGCCCCAGCAGGGTGCCGTAGAGCACGTCCTCGGCCAGGCCGAGCACGAAGGCGGTGGTCATGCCGACCTTGCTGGGTACGGCCAGGGTCCAGAACGCCAGCAACAGGGCCAGCCACATGGGGCGGAACACTTCCATGAACTGCGGCATCGGCGTGACGCTGAGCAGCAGGCCGATGACGAAGGTCAGCCAGATGGCCCAGCCGTTTCTGCTGCGGGTACTGGCCATCATTCTCTCCGGGGCTGTGCAGGCGACGCGGGTGCGGCTGGTGGGTGTGAGGTGGAAGAGCCGTGGGCTGGCGCGGTGGCGGCAGGTGCTGGCGCATGGGCCGGTGCGCCGCTCGCAGGCGCAGTTGCCGGTGCTGGCACGGCCGCCGGCTTGGCACTCGCACCGTCCTGACGGTCGGCCTCTTCCTGGGCGATCGCTGCATCAGTGGCACGCTGCTCAGGCGTACGTCGATCGCTGAACACCAGCAACATGTACCGGCTGCGATTGAGGGCGGCGGTAGGAATGGCGCGAACGATGGCGAACGGCTGACCGGAGTCGTGAATTACCTCGTTGACCGTGGCCACCGGATAACCGGCCGGGAAACGCTGCCCCATGCCGGAGCTCACCAGCAGATCGCCTTCCTTGATGTCGGCGGTATCGGCCACGTGACGCAGTTCCAGGCGCTCCGGGTTGCCGGTGCCGCTGGCAATGGCGCGCAGGCCGTTGCGGTTGACCTGCACGGGAATGCTGTGGGTGGTGTCGGTCAGCAGCAGCACGCGCGAGGTGTAGGGCATCAGCTCGACCACCTGGCCCATCAGGCCACGGGCATCGAGCACCGGCTGGCCGAGGAACACACCGTCGCGCTCGCCCTTGTTGATCAGGATGCGATGAGTGAAGGGATTGGGATCGACCCCGATCAACTCGGCGACTTCGACCTTTTCATTGACCAGCGCCGAAGAGTTGAGCAATTCGCGCAGGCGCACGTTCTGCTCGGTGAGCGCGGCCAGCTTCTGCAGACGCCCCTGCAACAGCAGGGCTTCGGTCTTGAGCTTCTCGTTTTCGGCGATCAGCTCGGTGCGGCTGCCGAACTGCCCGGCCACGCCCTGCCACAGACGCTGCGGCAAGTCGGTGACCCAATAGGATTCCATCAGCACCAGCCCCATCTGGCTGCGTACCGGCTTGAGCACGTCAAAGCGCGAGTCGACCACCATCAGCGCGACCGACATCACCACCAGCACGAGCAGACGAACGCCCAGCGAAGGGCCCTTGGAGAAAAGCGGTTTAATGGGCCGTTCCTCGTGGACGACGATTCAGGCGGTCATTGCACGAGGTCAATGCAACCACCAGCCTGCGGATTGACGGAAACGACGCCCGACGGACGTCAACAGCGCATACAGGTAGCACTGTGCGTGCCACCTGTAAACCAGGCGATCTTCAGCGACGGCTGGACAGCGCCAGGACTCACTCGCTGGAGAGCAGGTCCATGGCGTGCTTGTCCATCATCTCCAGCGCACGACCACCGCCACGGGCGACGCAGGTCAGCGGGTCTTCGGCAACGATCACCGGCAGGCCGGTTTCCTGGGCCAGCAGCTTGTCGAGGTCACGCAGCAGCGCGCCACCGCCGGTCAGCACCAGGCCACGCTCGGCGATGTCGGACGCCAGCTCCGGCGGCGACTGCTCCAGGGCACTCTTGACCGCCTGGACGATAGTCGCCAGCGATTCCTGCAGCGCCTCGAGCACTTCGTTGGAATTCAGGGTGAAGGCACGTGGTACGCCTTCGGCCAGGTTGCGACCGCGCACGTCGACTTCGCGGACTTCGCCACCCGGGTAGGCGGTACCGATTTCCTGCTTGATGCGCTCGGCGGTGGATTCACCGATCAGGCTGCCGTAGTTACGGCGCACGTAGGTGACGATGGCTTCGTCGAAACGGTCGCCACCCACACGTACGGATTCGGCGTAGACCACGCCGTTGAGCGAGATCAGGGCGATTTCGGTGGTACCACCACCGATGTCGACGACCATCGAACCGCGGGCTTCCTCGACCGGCAGGCCGGCACCGATGGCGGCGGCCATGGGCTCTTCGATCAGGAACACTTCGCGGGCACCGGCGCCCAGCGCCGATTCACGGATGGCACGGCGCTCGACCTGGGTCGACTTGCACGGTACGCAGATCAGCACGCGCGGGCTGGGCTGCAGGAAGCTGTTTTCGTGCACTTTGTTGATGAAGTACTGCAGCATCTTCTCGCAGACGCTGAAGTCGGCGATCACGCCATCCTTCATCGGACGAATGGCAGCGATGTTGCCGGGAGTGCGGCCGAGCATGCGCTTGGCTTCGGTACCGACGGCCACGACGCTTTTCTGGTTGCCGTGGGTACGGATGGCAACAACCGAGGGCTCATTCAGGACGATACCGCGCTCACGCACGTAAATAAGGGTGTTGGCAGTACCCAGGTCGATGGACAGATCGCTGGAAAACATGCCACGCAGTTTCTTGAACATGGGAAAGTGACCCTGGGGAAAGCGTGGGTAAAAAAGTGCGGCAAACTCTAACAATGGCAGGGATTTTGGGCAAGGAGCCAATATGTTAAATTGGCAGTTTTTCCGAGCACGCCAGCCGATGATCGCGGCCGTATGACCGCCAGAATCCCGGCATGTTCCTCATTACGGAAGCATTCTGTTTCTGTTTTTCCTGGAGATCCCCATGGCGCTTCAACGCTGTGACGTGGAAAAGATCGCCCATCTGGCCCGTCTGGGCCTCAATGAAGGCGAACTGCCACGCATTACCGATGCCTTGAACAGTATTCTCGGGCTGGTCGACCAGATGCAAGCCGTCGACACCACCGGCATCGAGCCCCTCGCCCACCCGCTCGAAGCCACCCAGCGCCTGCGTCCCGACCAGGTGACCGAAAGCAACCAGCGCGATCGCTACCAGGCGGTGGCACCCTCGACCGAGAACGGTCTGTACCTGGTTCCGAAAGTCATCGAGTAAGGGATAGAGCCTGCCATGCATCAACTCACTCTGGCCGAGATCGCCCGCGGACTCGCCGACAAGTCGTTTTCCTCCGAAGAGCTGACCGGCGCGTTGCTGTCGCGCATCAAGCAGCTCGACCCACAGATCAACAGCTTCATCAGCGTCACCGAAGCGCAGGCGCTGGAACAGGCCCGCGCTGCCGACGCCCGTCGCGCCAATGGCGAAACCGGCGCACTGCTGGGCGCACCGATTGCCCACAAGGACCTGTTCTGCACCCAGGGCGTACGCACCAGCTGCGGCTCGAAGATGCTCGACAGCTTCACCGCCCCCTACGACGCCACCGTGGTCGCCAAGCTCGCCGAAGCCGGCATGGTCACTCTCGGCAAGACCAACATGGACGAATTCGCCATGGGTTCGGCCAACGAATCCAGCCACTACGGCGCGGTGAAGAACCCCTGGAACCTCGAGCACGTGCCAGGCGGTTCGTCGGGTGGCTCCGCCGCAGCCGTGGCAGCGCGCCTGCTGCCGGTCGCCACCGGCACCGACACCGGCGGCTCGATCCGCCAGCCAGCCGCACTGACCAACCTCACCGGCCTCAAGCCCACCTACGGCCGCGTCTCGCGCTGGGGCATGATCGCCTACGCCTCGAGCCTCGACCAGGGCGGCCCGATGGCCCGCACTGCCGAAGACTGCGCCCTGCTGCTGCAAGGCATGGCCGGTTTCGACCCCAAGGACTCGACCAGCGTCGACGAATCGGTACCCGACTACAGCGCCAACCTCAACGCCTCGCTGCAGGGCCTGCGCATCGGCCTGCCGAAGGAGTACTTCGGCGCCGGCCTCGATCCGCGCATCGCCGAACTGGTCCAGGCCAGCGTCAAGGAACTGGAGAAGCTCGGCGCGGTGGTCAAGGAAATCAGCCTGCCGAACATGCAGCACGCCATCCCGGCGTACTATGTGATCGCCCCGGCCGAAGCCTCCTCCAACCTCTCGCGCTTCGACGGCGTGCGCTTCGGCTACCGCTGCGAAGACCCGAAAGACCTCACCGACCTGTACAAGCGCTCGCGTGGCGAAGGCTTCGGCGTTGAAGTACAGCGCCGGATCATGGTCGGCACCTACGCCCTGTCGGCCGGCTACTACGACGCCTACTACGTCAAGGCTCAGCAGATCCGTCGCCTGATCAAGAACGACTTCATGGCAGCCTTCGAACAGGTCGACGTCATCCTCGGCCCGACCACGCCGAACCCGGCCTGGAAACTCGACTCGAAGAACGCCGACCCGGTTGCCGCCTACCTCGAGGACGTCTACACCATCACCGCCAACCTCGCGGGCCTGCCCGGCCTGTCGATGCCGGCCGGCTTCGTCGATGGCCTGCCGGTGGGCGTGCAACTGCTGGCCCCGTACTTCCAGGAAGGCCGCCTGCTCAACGTCGCGCACCGCTACCAGCAAGTCACCGACTGGCACACCCGCGCCCCCAACGGCTTCTGAGGAATTCACACATGCAATGGGAAGTTGTGATCGGGCTGGAGATTCATACCCAGCTCGCCACCCAGTCGAAGATCTTCTCCGGCAGCGCCACCACCTTCGGCTCCGAGCCGAACACCCAGGCCAGCCTGGTCGACCTGGGCATGCCCGGCGTACTGCCGGTGCTGAACCAGGAGGCCGTACGCATGGCCTGCATGTTCGGCCTGGCCATCGATGCCGAGATCGGGCCGCGCAACGTGTTCGCGCGCAAGAACTACTTCTACCCCGACCTGCCCAAGGGCTATCAGATCAGCCAGATGGACCTGCCGATCGTTGGCAAGGGCCACCTGGACATCGCCCTGGAAGACGGCACCCTCAAGCGCATCGGCGTCACCCGCGCACACCTTGAGGAAGATGCCGGCAAGAGCCTGCACGAAGATTTCAACGGCGCCACCGGGATCGACCTGAACCGCGCTGGCACACCGCTGCTGGAAATCGTTTCCGAGCCGGACATGCGCAGCGCAAAAGAGGCCGTGGCCTACGTCAAGGCCATCCACGCCCTGGTGCGCTACCTGGGCATCTGCGACGGCAACATGGCCGAAGGCTCGCTGCGTTGCGACTGCAACGTCTCGGTTCGCCCGAAAGGCCAGGTCGAGTTCGGTACCCGCTGCGAGATCAAGAACGTCAACTCGTTCCGCTTCATCGAACGGGCGATCAACAGCGAGATCCAGCGCCAGATCGACCTGATCGAGGACGGCGGCAAGGTGGTCCAGGAAACCCGCCTGTACGACCCGAACAAGGACGAGACCCGTTCCATGCGCAGCAAGGAGGAAGCCAACGACTACCGCTACTTCCCCGATCCGGACCTGCTGCCGGTGGTCATCGAGCCAAGCTTCCTCGAGACCGTCCGCGCCTCGCTGCCCGAGCTGCCAACGCAGAAGGTCGAGCGCTTCCAGAGCCAGTACGGCCTGTCGGCCTACGACGCCAACGTGCTGGCCAGCAGCCGCGAACAGGCCGACTACTTCGAGCAGGTGGCCAGCATCGGCGGCGACGCCAAGCTGGCGGCCAACTGGGTCATGGTCGAGCTGGGCAGCCTGCTGAACAAGCTGGGTGTCGAAATCGACCAGTCGCCGGTCAGTGCCGAGCTGCTCGGCGGCATGCTGCAGCGTATTCGCGACAACACCATCAGCGGCAAGATTGCCAAGACCGTGTTCGAGGCCATGGCTGCCGGTGAAGGCGATGCCGACAGTATCATCGAGAGCAAGGGCCTCAAGCAGGTGACCGACACCGGCGCGATCGACAAGATGCTCGATGAAGTGCTGGCCGCCAACGCCGAGCAGGTCGAACAGTACCGCGCCGCCGATGAAGCCAAGCGCGGCAAGATGTTCGGTTTCTTTGTCGGCCAGGCGATGAAGGCTTCCAAAGGCAAGGCCAACCCGGGGCAGGTGAACCAATTGCTCAAGGCCAAGCTCGAAGGGTGACCTGAACGCCCTCGTTCGCGGGCAAGTCGGAGCGGCGGTTCGGCGCTCCGACTTGCCCGCGAATGGAAGCACCGGAGAGCACCTGCCTTGCTGAAAAAAAACCTCACCGCCCTGGCTCTTTTCTCTGCCTTGGCCGGCTGTGCCAGCCATGACATCGACCCACGCGGCTACGACGAAACCGGCACCGCCTCCTACTACGGCTCCCGCCACCACGGTAAACGCACCGCCAGCGGCGAAGCCTTCAACCAGCACGGCCTCACCGCCGCCCATCGCACCCTGCCGTTCGGCAGCCAAGTACTGGTGACCAACCTGTCCAACCAGCGCAGCGTGGTGGTGCGTATCAACGACCGCGGCCCCCATACCCGTGGCCGACTGATCGACCTGTCACGCGCTGCCGCAGAAAAAATCGGCATGCTCCGTAGCGGAACGGCGCGAGTCCGGGTACAAGGTCTGAGCGACTGACCTGACTGGAGCCCTGCCATTTTCGACCTCGCCACCCTCCCCACCTTCAGCCTCCTGCAACTGGGCCTGGGCCTGGTGCTGTTGGTCATCGGCGCCGAACTGCTCGTACGCGCCGCCCTGCGCCTGGCCACGCGCCTGCACGTGCGGCCGCTGATCATCGGCCTGAGCCTGGTGGCCTTCGGCAGTACCGCGCCACAACTGACAGTCAGCCTGCAGGCGGCCTACCAGGGCGCGCCGGACGTGGCGGTGGGCAGTGTGATCGGCAGCAATATCTTCAATGTGCTGGTGATCCTCGGGCTTGCTGCGCTGATCATCCCGCTGCGCGTTTCGCGGCAACTGGTACGCCTGGACATCCCGTTGATGATCGCGGCCAGTGCAGTGGTCTACCTGCTGGCGGCCAACGGCGAACTGGGCAGGCTCGAGGGCGCGCTGTTGCTGCTGGGCCTGCTGGGCTACCTGGGCATGCTCTGGCATCAGTCCCGCCACTATTCCCGCACCTATCCTGCGCCCGACGCCGCTCGCCGCAGCCCGGGCCGCTTCTGGAGTACCGTGGTGCTGCAGACCCTGTTCGGGCTGGTGCTACTCAGCCTCGGCGGGCACTTGCTGCTGGAGGCGGCGGTCGAGGTCGCCACCGACCTGGGCCTGTCCGAGCGGATCATCGGCCTGACCGTGGTCGCGGTCTGCACTTCGCTACCGGAACTGGCCGCCGCGCTGATCGCCGCCCTGCGTGGCGAGCGCGAGATCGCCGTGGGTACGGTGATCGGCAGCAACCTGTTCAACCTCCTGGCAGTGCTGGGGCTTACCGCCTTGACCACGCCCGAACCGCTGACCATCTCACCCAACGCCCTGGCGTTCGACCTGCCGGTGATGCTCGGGGTCGCCGTCCTTAGCCTGCCCGTGTTTTATTCCGGCTACCGGATCACCCGCGCCGAAGGGCTGGTGTTCCTCGCGCTCTACCTGGCTTACGGTCTGCACGTGGTGGCCTTCACCACCGGCATGCCACTGGCCGGGCGCCTGGAGCGCCTCATGCTGTTCTACGTCATGCCGGTGCTGGCGGTGGTACTGCTATACACCACGCTTCGCGCCTGGCGCCGCCAACACTGAGGAAAACGCAATGACCGACAACAAGAACGCCGGTGAGCAGGTTCGGCGCCAGGTGATGGGGGACGCTTTCGTGGATCGCGCCCTGGGCAATGCCACCGAATTCACCCAGCCCCTGCAGGACTTCGTCAACGCGCATGCCTGGGGCAGCGTCTGGTCCCGCGAGGGGCTGCCATTGAAGACTCGCAGCCTGATCACCCTGGCGGCGCTGACCGCACTGAAGTGCCCACAGGAGCTCAAGGGCCATGTGCGCGGGGCACTGAACAACGGCTGCACGGTGGAGGAGATTCGGGAGGCGCTGCTGCATTGCGCAGTGTACGCAGGGGTCCCGGCGGCGATCGATGCGTTCCGCGCGGCACAGGAAGTGATCGACAATTACCAGGCCTGAGTCGCACCGGCCTCTTCGCGGGTAAACCCGCTCCCACTGGCACACCGCTGCGCGGCCCCTGTGGGAGCGGGTTTACCCGCGAAAAAAGCGACGCATCAGCGGAGATTCATCCCCTTGGCCTGACGCGCCTTCTTCACCCGGAATGCCACCCACAGCGCAGCGATCCACAGCGGAATCAGCATCACCGAGATGCGCACTGGTGGGGTGAGGTACATCACCACCAGGATCAGTGCAATGAACGCCAGGCACAGATAGTTGGTCAGCGGATGCCCCCAACTGCGGTAGAACGGCGTGATGCCCGCCGCCAGCTTGGCCTTGCGGAACTTCAGGTGGGTGATGCTGATGCTCGCCCAGTTGATCACCAGCGCCGATACCGCCAGAGCCATCAGCAAACCGAACGCCTCACCCGGCATCAGGTAGTTGATCACCACGCACAAACCGGTCGCCAGCGCCGAAACGCCCAGCGCCACCAACGGCACACCGCTGCGGCTGACCTTGAGCAACTGACGCGGCGCATCGCCCTGGCTGGCCAGGCCGAACAGCATGCGGCTGTTGGCGTAGACGCAGCTGTTGTATACCGACAGTGCGGCGGTCAGCACCACAACGTTGAGCACGGTAGCGACCACGTCGCTGTCCAGCTCATGGAAGATCATCACGAACGGGCTGCCGCCCTGCACCACCTTCTGCCACGGGTACAGCGCCAGCAGCACGGCAAGCGCGCCGATATAGAAGATCAGGATGCGGTAGACCACCTGGTTGGTGGCCTTGGGGATGCTCTGGCGCGGATTGTCCGCCTCGGCAGCGGTGATCCCCACCAACTCCAGGCCGCCAAAGGAGAACATGATCACCGCCAGCGCCATGATCAGCCCGGTGATGCCATTGGGGAAGAAGCCACCGTACTGCCACAGGTTGGCCACGCTGGCATCCGGGCCACCATGACCGCTGCCCAGCAGCCAGGCGCCGAAGCCGATCATGCTGACGATCGCCACTACCTTGACCAGGGCGAACCAGAACTCCATCTCACCGTAGACCTTCACCTGGGTCAGGTTGATGGCGTTGATCACCACGAAGAAGATCGCCGCCGTGGCCCAGGTCGGAAACTCCGGCCACCAGTACTGCACGTAGATACCCACGGCCGTCAGTTCGGCCATGCCAACCAATACGTAGACGACCCAGTAGTTCCACCCCGAGACGAAGCCGGCGAACTCGCTCCAGTATTGATGGGCGAAGTGGCTGAAGCTGCCGGCAACCGGCTCCTCGACCACCATTTCACCCAGCTGGCGCATGATCAGGAAAGCCATCAGGCCAGCGATCGCATAGCCCAGCAGTACCGAAGGGCCGGCCAACTGGATGGTTTGGGCGATCCCCAGGAACAGGCCGGTGCCGATGGCACCGCCCAGCGCAATCAACTGGATATGGCGATTCTTCAGCCCGCGTTGCAACCCCGCGGGCGTGCTCTGGTCTTGCATGAAGTGTCCTTTAGTTCAGGAGGCAGTGTTGTTGTGTTGTGGCGGCCAGCATCTAGATCCACCCGCCCCATTGCAAGATGAATATGCCGATATTGGTGGTGATCGCCGCCATTAGCGTCGTGATCACGATGATAGACGCAGCCAGCTCGTGATTGCCATTGGCCGCGCGGGCCATGACATAACTGGCTGCCGCCGTCGGGCTGCCAATGTAGAGAAACAGGATCCCCAGCTCCGCGCCGCGAAACCCGCACAGCCAGGCGCCCAAGGTGGCCACCAGCGGCAGCCAGACCATCTTCACCAGGCTGGCATCCACCGCGAGCTTGCCGCTGTCGCGCAGGGCCGCCAGCGACAGGGTGCCGCCGATGCAGATCAGCGCCAGTGGCAGGGTCATCTGCGCCAGGTAGTCGCCCGAGGTCAGCAACCAGTTGGGCAGGGGCACCTGCCCATACGCCATGGGCGTCGCTGCCAGCACGCTGATGATCAGCGGGTTGCTGAAGATGCTCTTGCACAGGCTCCACGGGTCGGATTTCAAGCTCGGGCTGTACACCGCCAACACCACCGTCGACAGCGAGTTGTAGAGCAGGATCACCAGCCCGGCGAGTACCGCACCGAGGGAAATCCCGTAGTCGCCATAGAGGCTGGCCGCCAGCGCCAGGCCGATCACTCCGTTGTTGCCGCGAAACGCACCTTGCGTGTAGATGCCGCGGTCCTCTGGCGGGCTGCGCCAGATCGCCAGCCCCCAGGAGAGCGCAAAGCACACCAGAGTCGCGAGGATGAAGTAGAGGATGACCCCGGGCTTGACCGCCGTCGACAGGTCGGCGTGATAGATACCCAGGAACAGCAGCGCCGGCATGCAGGTGTTGAACACCAGCGAGGACGCGACCTTGATGAAGTTGTCGTCGATCAAGCGGATGCGCTTGAGGAGCACGCCCATGAACAGCATGGCGAAAACCGGAGCCGTGATGTCCAACGTCTGGATAAGAAGGGCGAGCATTGCGCGCGATCCTGGAGAAGGTTGCCGATAGGGGGCTAATCATACGTCAGTGCCAGGTGATTGCGTCCGCCATGGATGAAGGATCTGTCCACAAACAGATCTTGACGTAGGAAATTTCCACCCTATTATCAAAACAACTGTATATACGTACAGTTAATTGGAATTTTTCAGACATCGCATGGAGCAAACAATGTCAGAAATGCAATCACTGCCGGCAACCGGCCAGGCCCATCTGTCGGTCGCGGATCTCGACCGCTTGTTCGACCCTGAGGGCGTTCCTCTGGAGGGGGCGCACACGCATCTGGTGCTGGTAGTGGACGGCCATCACACCGTCAAATATCACCGCCTGCCGCCACTCCAAGCACCTAAGCTCACCGGGCCCGAATTGCGCTTCGAAGGCGGCGAGCACACCGCCATCGGCGACAACGTCCTGCTGCGTTTTGCCGCCAACCAACCGCCGGTCGTGGCGCACCAGTCACCTCTGCCGTTGCCCAATGGCCTGAGCCTGACCTACGGCCAGGTGGTGGCTCTGGGCGGTGACTTCTATGGTGTGCCCGAACGCCCCATCGCCGATGGAGCAACACCCGCCGAACGCATCGAACGTTTCCTCCAGGCTTTCGACTCCTTGGCCCGCCTGCCAGCCTCCCGTGCCGAAGCCCAGGACATTCTGGCGGTCATGCAGGAAGAGATCTCGGCGGCCAATCGCGCCATCAAGGACGGACGTCAACCCCATGAAGCCTATGACGCACTGGGCGACAGCCTGTCGGCGCGCTGGAATCGCATCACCGGAGGCGGCAGCGTGGCTTCGGATCTACTGCCACTGGGCCGCTACCTGAAACTGGCCGCCAGCAACTGGGACCATTTCGGCCGGTCGGCCCTGCTGGCTTACCAGGCCGGCCACGGCGCAGCACTGCAGCAGGCACTGCGCGCCCGTGACAGCGGCGACGAACGCGACCTGCAACTGGCCTATGCCATGAACGCCTTCGCCGACCACTTCCTTACCGACCTGTTCTCCGCCGGCCATTTGCGCGTACCGCGCAAGGCCCTGGCCGACACGGTCACGCCGAGCGATATCGGCTCGCTGGTGTCGCGCTTCATGCACGACGAGGACAGCAAGTATGGCCTGCGCGTACGCAATGCCGAAGGCGAGCAATGGCGGGCCTATGGCGACAAGCGTTATTTCGACAGCGTCGATGTGACTAACCGACGCCAGGTCAGCCGCGCGGTACAGCGTTCGGCCGACGAAGTGTTCCAAGCCTTCGACAAGGGGCAGGCCACGTCGCCGGAGCAGTACGCCGCCCTGCGCCTGACACCGGACCTGCAGGCCGCCGAACAGGACCTGGTGCCCGGCAATTTCGCTCCGCTCTACCGCCAGCAAGACTCGACAGTGCTGCGGCGCAAGAATGTGGCCGACCTCAACGACGGCCAGTACACCCGTGATTGGTGGGGCTGGAGCACTTACCTGCTGCTCAAGGACTACAAGCCCAACCGTCCGACGGGCTTCATCGATGCCCCGACAGCCTCGCCAGCCATCGTTGCCAACGGTTGGCAACGCCGCGAGCCGGATGGCCTGAACTGGCGTCGGGGTAACGCCGTGCGCTATGCATTCAGTGTTGACGATGGCATCAACGAATCCTATATCGGCCCTTGGAATCCCTATAGCGAGCTGGGCGAGCAGTTCCACCCGACCGTGCAACTACCGCTCGATGCCCAACGCCGTGGGCGCAACCTGTTCCGCCAGTTTCGCGATGGCGCACCAGAGCTGATCGCTCGCCTCGACGGGCAGGCCACCACCTATATCGACCGTAACGCGTGACAAGGAGGTCACCGATGAACATCAGGATCAAACTGGAACTGGCTTCAGGCCAGTCGCTGCAAGGGATGCCGCTGGAGTTGCTGCGCGATGGGCAAGTGGTCGGGCGGGCGCAGGTGGGCCGGGATGGAGAGGTGTCGTTCGCGGTCGAGCCAGGCACAGGTGCGCTGGCGGTGCGAATGGATCGGGCAGTGATCGGGGGCTGATCTTCGCGGCGCCTGCTTCACGGGCAAGTCGGAGCAGACGCCGCGGTCTACCGATGGATCAGCGCCGCACCGGGCGCTTCTGCAGCTTGCGCTGCAAGGTGCGCCGGTGCATGCCCAGCGCCCGCGCCGTGGCGGAGATATTGCCCTCGTGCTCGGTCAACACGCGCTGGATGTGTTCCCACTGCAGGCGGTCCACCGACATCGGGTTTTCCGGCACCAGGGTATCGAGGTCGGCATGTTCGGACAGCAGCGCCGCCAGCACATCGTCGGCGTCGGCCGGCTTGCACAGGTAGTTGCAAGCACCGCGCTTGATCGCCTCAACCGCAGTGGCGATGCTCGAATAGCCGGTCAGGATCAGCACACGCATCTCCGGGTCCAGTTCCAGCAGCTTGGGCAACAGGACCAGACCCGAGTCGCCCTCCATCTTCAAGTCCAGCGTGGCGTAGTCCGGCAAGTCCTGCTGGGCCAGGATCAATCCCTCTTCGGCGCTGGCGGCGGTGCTCACCCGAAAACCGCGGCGGCTCATGGCACGGGCCATCACCCGGGTAAAGGTGGCGTCATCATCCACCAGCAGCAGATGCGGCAGCTCTTCGCCTTCGATCTGGTTCTCGTCGCTCATCGTTCATCTCCTCGCTTGCCATGGGGCAGGCGCAGCTCGGTCAGGGTGCCGCCCTCTTCATGACTATAGAGTTTCACCGAGCCCCCCGCGCGGGTCACGCTGGCCTTGCTCAGGAACAGGCCCAAGCCGAAGCCTTTGCCCTTGGTGGTAAAGAAAGGTTTGCCGATCGCCTCGGCGATGGCCACCGGTACGCCGGCGCCATGGTCGCGGATGCTGATCAGGATATCCTGTGCATCCCAGTCCAGACGCACTTCGAGGTCGTTCGGACAGGCATCGGCGGCGTTGTTCAGCAGGTTGAGCAGCGCCTGGGTGAGGTCGGGTGGCGGAATCAGCCGCGGCACCTCGCCATCGCGCAGGCGCTGGAAGCGGTAACTGGCTTCAGGGCGCATCAGGTGCCAGCGGTTGAGCGCCTCGTCGAGCCAGGCGGTGACCTCCTGCTCCTGCACATTCATGCGTCGGTTGGCTTCGGCAGCACGCACCAGTTGCTGCAGCGTCTGCTTGCACAGCTTGACCTGGTCCTGCAGTACCGCAAGGTCTTCCTGCAACTGCGGATCGGTATGGTCCTGGCGCATCTCGTTGATCAGCACGCTCATGGTCGCCAACGGCGTGCCCAGCTCGTGGGCGGCCCCAGCGGCCTGGGTGGCCACGGCCAGCAACTGTTCATCGCGCAGGCTTTCCTCGCGCCGTTCGGCACGCATCTGCTCCTGGCGGCGCAGCTCCTCGGCCATGCGCGCGGCGAAGAAGGTAATGACAGCAGCGGCCAGGGCGATGCTCAGCCACATGCCATACACCTGCATGGTGTCGCGCGCCAGCGGCAGCGTCTCCAGCGGGTAGAACTGCACCAGCAGCAGGCTGTAGGCGACCAGCGCAATGCCCGACAACACCAGTGAATAGATCCACGGCAGGGTCACGGCAGCAATCGCCAGCGGCACCAGGTAATAGGACACGAAGGGGTTGGTCGAGCCCCCCGAGTAGTACAGCAAGGCACTGTGGATCAGCAGGTCACAGGCCAGTTGCAGGGCGTACTCCATCTCCGTGACCGGCAGGGTCAGGCGCAGCCGCAAGGCGGTGAAGGCACACAGCAGCGACGATAGCGCCAGGGTTGCCACCAGCGACAGCCATGGCAGCGGCAGCAGCTCGGTCCAGTAGGCCACGCCCACGGAGCCGGCCTGGGCGGCCAGGACCAGGATGCGAATGATGGTCAGGCGCCAGAGGTTCTGGCGAGTGGCGGACATTGGGTGTGCGGGGGCGAGCATGAGCTCTCCTGATGAGTGCTCCAGGACAATCGGCTGGAGTATACCGAAGCCATGGCCCCCGCTGCAGCAATGCGGCAAAGCGCCACACTCTGTCACAAAGTCATGATGGCATTGTTGAACCCACTACACTGTTTTCGGTCTGATTGGCCATGCGTGGAATGGACATCATCCCCACGCTTTCCATTTGAAGGAGTCATACATGCACATTTCCCGTCGCAGCGCCGCGTTCGTCCTGTCTTGTGGCATGCTCGCCAGCCTGCCGGCCCTGGCCGCAGACGAGCCACGCTACAACCAGGTTTCGCTGCGCGCCGAGGTCAGCAAGGAAGTGGCCCGCGACCTGATGGTCGTCACCCTTTACAGCGAAGCGCAGAACACCGACCCGGGCAAGCTCGCCACGCAGATCACCGAGACCATGAACAAGGCGGTCCAGCAGGCCCGCGAAGTCAAGGACGTGAAGATCAGCCAAGGCAGCCGTAACAGCTATCCGGTCTACGACACCAAGGGCCAGAAGATCACCGGCTGGCGCGAGCGCGCCGAACTGCGCCTGGAAAGCGCCGACTTCCCAGCCCTGTCCAAGCTCACCGGTGAACTGCTGCAGGAGCTGAAGATGGGCGGCATGGATTTCTCCATCGCCCCGGCCACCCGCAAGGCCAGTGAAGACGAGCTGCTCAAGGATGCAGTCAACGCCTTCAAGGCCCGCGCCCAACTGGCCACCGAGGCCCTCGGCGGCAAAGGCTACAAAGTGGTCAGCCTGAACCTCAACAGCAGCGGCTACCCGCGACCTTACATGCGCAGCGCACCGATGGCGATGAAAGCCATGGCTGCGGATGAAGCGGCCTCGCCGGATATCGAAGCGGGCACCAGCGAAGTCAGCATGAATGCCGACGGGCTGATCGAAGTACAGATGCCGTGATCGCGGCTGCGCTCGATTGAGCGACCGGGGCCGCCGCCAGGACGGCCCCTTCCCTCCCCATCTCGCCGCACCTGTCGCAATGACAGCGGCGAAGCCCTTACCGCAGCTCTTCAGATGAATATTCCCACGCACCCTTAAAGTGCATCCTACATCCCTCAACGCTTCGAAACATGTCGCAAAATGCCAGCTTTTTTCTTGCGCAAACGTTCAACCTACGCAAAATTTACATGAATGCGACATCCATGTACGACCGTGCCACATTTCTGGCGCCGACTATCCTGTTGAGTGTTGCAATGGGTACACCCCCTGCATAAGTATCCGCAGGTCGGCTCACGAGGCCACCTCAAATCAAAAATGACAACAATGAGGCCACCATGCTCAAACACGCAGTCATTCCGTTCCTGGTAGGCGCAGGCCTGCTGGCTGGCGCCCCTGCCGCCCTCGCCGCGTCCAACCTGGTGTTCTGCTCCGAAGGCAGCCCCGCCGGTTTCGACCCGGGCCAATACACCACCGGAACCGACTTCGACGCCTCGGCCGAAACGATCTTCAACCGCCTGACCCAGTTCGAGCGTGGCGGCACCGCCGTCGTCCCCGGCCTGGCCACCAAATGGGACGTTTCCGACGACGGCAAGACCTACACCTTCCACCTGCGTGAAGGGGTCAAGTTCCACACCACCGACTACTTCAAGCCAAGCCGCGAATTCAACGCCGACGACGTGCTGTTCACCTTCAACCGCATGCTCGACAAGGACATGCCGTTCCGCAAGGCCTACCCCACCGAATTCCCGTACTTCACCGACATGGGCATGGACAAGAACATCGCCAAGCTCGAGAAGGTCGACGAACACACCGTACGCTTCACCCTCAACGAAGTGGACGCCGCGTTCATCCAGAACCTGGCGATGAGCTTCGCCTCGATCCAGTCCGCCGAGTACGCCGACCAGCTGCTCAAGCAGGGCAAGGCCGCCGACATCAACCAGAAGCCGATCGGCACCGGCCCGTTCGTGTTCAACAGGTACCAGAAGGACGCGCTGATCCGCTACAAGGGCAACAAGGACTACTGGAAACCGGACGACGTGAAGATCGACAACCTTGTCTTCGCCATCAGCACCGACGCCTCGGTGCGCATGCAGAAGCTCAAGCGCGACGAGTGCCAGGTCACCCTGTTCCCGCGTCCGGCCGACATCGAGCCGCTGAAGAAGGATCCGAAGCTGCAGATGCCTGAGCAGGCCGGCTTCAACCTCGGCTACATCGCCTACAACGTGATGGACAAGATCAAGGGGAGCAACGAGCCCAACCCCATGGCCCAGCTCAAGGTGCGCGAGGCGCTGGACATGGCGGTGAACAAGCAGCAGATCATCGATTCGGTGTACCAGGGCGCCGGCCAGCTGGCGGTCAATGCCATGCCACCGACCCAGTGGTCCTACGACACCACCATCAAGGACGCCAAGTACGATCCGGAGAAAGCCAGGCAGTTGCTCAAGGAAGCCGGCGTCAAGGAAGGTACCGAGATCACCCTGTGGGCCATGCCGGTGCAACGCCCCTACAACCCCAACGCCAAGCTGATGGCCGAGATGCTGCAATCGGACTGGTCCAAGATCGGCATCAAGGCCAAGATCGTCAGCTACGAATGGGGCGAGTACATCAAGCGCTCCAAGGGCGGCGAAAACGGCGCCATGCTGATCGGCTGGAGCGGCGACAACGGTGACCCGGACAACTGGCTCGGTACCCTGTTCGGCTGCGACGCGCTGGAGGGCAACAACTTCTCCAAGTGGTGCTACAAGCCGTATGACGACATCATCAAGCAGGCCAAGGCCACCTCCGACCAGGCCAAGCGCACCGAGCTGTACAAGCAGGCGCAGCACATCATCAAGGAGCAGGTGCCGATGACCCCTATCGCCCACTCCACTGTCTATCAGCCGATGAGTGCGAAAGTGAAGGACTTCAAGATCAGCCCGTTCGGACTGAACTCCTTCTATGGCGTAAGCGTGGAGAAATAGCGCCCAGCCAGCCCCGTCATTTGTCGGGGCTGGCGTGAGCACGGCGGGGCGCCGAAATTTCTCGGCAAACTTCCGAAATTTCTTACGCCACTAGACATATTCATTACCTGTCTCGCCCTTCCTGATGCCGCTAACGTCAGGAACGGGCTTCTGTTGCCGCCCGTTCAGTGTGCGGCAGCGCAAACAGATGAGGAAAGGATCGCCATGCGCCATACCACACTGCTCGGCACCGTGCTGGGTCTGGGACTGCTCAGCCAGGCCCTCCCTGCCCAGGCCAACAACCTGGTGTTCTGCTCCGAAGGCAGCCCGGCGGGCTTCGACACCGCTCAATACACCTCGGCCACCGACAACGATGCCGCCGAACCGATCTACAACCGCCTGGTCGAGTTCGAGCGTGGGGGCACCGCTGTGCAGCCAGGCCTGGCCACCGACTGGCAGGTCTCCGAAGACGGCCTGCGCTACACCTTCCACCTGCGGCCCGGGGTGAAGTTCCACCACAACAAGGACTTCAAGCCCACCCGCGACTTCAACGCCGACGACGTGCTGTTCACCTTCAACCGCATGCTCGACAAGGACCATCCTTTCCGCAAGGCCTACCCGACCGAGTTCCCCTACTTCATCAGCATGGGCCTGGACAAGAACATCGCCAAGGTCGAGAAAACCGACCCGCTCACGGTGGCCTTCACCCTCAACACGGTCGATGCCGCGTTCATCCAGAACATCGCCATGGCCTTCGCCTCCATACTCTCCGCCGAATACGCCGAGCACCTGCTGGCCAGCGGCAGGCCCAGCGACATCAACCAGAAGCCGATCGGCACCGGCCCGTTCGTGTTCCAGCGCTACCAGAAGGACTCGCAGATCCGCTTCAAGGGCAACAAGGAGTACTGGGCGCCTGACCGGGTGAAGATCGAGAACCTGGTGTTCTCGATCAACATCGACCCTTCGGTGCGCATCCAGAAGCTGCGCCGCAACGAGTGCCAGGTCACCCTTCACCCACGCCCGGCCGATCTCCCTGCGCTCAAGCAGGACAGCAAGCTGCAGGTCATGACGCAGCCCGGCTTCAACCTCGGCTACATCGCCTACAACACCCAGCACCCACCGTTCGATCGACTTGAAGTGCGCCAGGCGATGGACATGGCAGTCAACAAGCAGGCGATCATCCAGGCGGTCTACCAGGACGCCGGGCAAACGGCAGTCAACGCCATGCCGCCCACCCAATGGTCCTACGACGATACGCTCAAGGACGCGCCGTTCGATCCGCAAAAGGCCAAGCAGTTGCTGGAGCAGGCCGGGGTCAAGCCAGGCACGGAAATCACCCTCTGGGCCATGCCGGTGCAACGCCCTTACAACCCCAATGCCAAGCTCATGGCCGAAATGCTCCAGGCCGACTGGAGCAAGCTCGGCTTCAAGGTCCGTATCGTCAGCTACGAATGGGGCGAATACCTCAAGCGCATGAAAAATGGCGAACACGACATCGCCCTGATCGGTTGGACCGGTGACAACGGCGACCCGGACAACTGGCTTGGAACCCTGTTCAGTTGCGATGCCATTGGCAGCAACAACTACTCGCAGTGGTGCGACAGCCAGTACGACGAACTGGTCAAGAAGGCCAAGCAGGTCACCGACCGCGAACAGCGCACCCATCTCTACCAGCAGGCCCAGCAACGCCTCAAGCAGCAGGTACCGATTACCCCGGTGGCCCATTCGACGGTCAACCAACCCCTCAGCATCAGTGTGAAAGACTTCAAGGTCAGCCCCTTCGGACGCAACGTTTTCTCCGGCGTCAGCATCGATTGACCCTGTATCGCCAGACCGGGAGTGCCCCACTCCCGCGACCGCGTGCAGCCCGGATTTGCCTGGCAATCCCAGGTGAACACCCGCAGTACCGCGTCACCGAGCCAAGCCCGACCCACAAGATCGGGCCACAGATATAAGAATAGAAAGGGAGCTTTAACCTTGAAACGAACCACCAAAACCGCGCTGGCCCTGTCCATCGGCGCCTTCTGCGCCGCCGCCCAGGCAGAACCTGTCAGCCAGGACTTCTACCCGCTGAGCCTCAAGTCGGGCAGCGAGCAGGCCGACGCCTCGGGCTTCTTCGAAGGCCAGAGCCTTTCCGGCAGCACCCGCAACTGGTACGCCCGCGAACGCGCCACCCGTGCGCCGCTGTGGAAGTACTACAAGAGCGACGGCACCCGCCACGACACCCACAGCCGTGACAACTGGGTACAGGGCACCATCCTCAACTACAGCTCGGGCTTTACTCAGGGCACCGTGGGCTTCGCCACCGAAGTCGCCGCCTACAACGCCATTGCCCTCGAGCGTGGTCGCGCAGCGATTGCCGGGCCGAACAACCGCACCCTGACCCATAGCGATGGCGACCCTGTCGGCCAGTGGAGCAAGGCGGGCCTGGCCAACGTCAAGGCGCGCATCTCCAACACCACCCTCACCGTCGGCCGCCAGTCCCTGGACACGCCGATGATCGCCTACATCGGCAACCGTGCCCTGCCTTCGAGCTTCCAGGGCGTGGCGTTGCACAGCGCCGAGTTCGACAACCTGTCGTTCGACATCGGCACCTTCGACCGCGTCTCGCCGCGTACCGAGCAGAGCCTGAGCAAGTTCCGCACCGAGTACAGCGCCACCGGCGTGGAAACCGACCGTGCCAGCACCGCCGGTATCAACTACCAGCCGTTCAAGAGCCTGACCACCAGCCTGTACGCCACCAAGGTCGACGACTTCTGGAACCAGTACTACTTCGGCGCCAACCACGTGTTGGGCGACAGCGCGGTGCTGAGCCTGACCACCGGCCTGAACTACTACAAGACGGTCGATGCCGGCAGCAAGAAGATGGGCGATATCGACAACGATACCTACAGCCTCTCGTTCGGCCTCACCCACCAGGCGCACACGCTCACAGCCTCCTGGCAGCAGGTCAACGGCAACGAGTACTTCGACTACCTGCACGAAACCAACGGTATCTACCTGGCCAACTCCCTACTGTCGGACTTCAACGGCCCGAACGAGAAATCCCTGCAGATTTCCTACGTGCTGAACATGGCCCAGTACGGCGTACCAGGCCTGAAGTTCAACCTGTACAACGCCCGCGGCTGGGGCATCGACGGTACCCACTACCGCGGTACCGCCTACGACGTGCGTGGCATGGATGGCGAGACCCACTACGAGTGGGGCATCGGCACCAGCTATGCGGTGCAGAGCGGCATGCTGAAGGACACCAGCATCCGCGCCACCTATACCGCTCACCGCGCCAGCAAGGCCCAGGCCGATGGCAGCCTGGACGAGCTGCGCATCGTGACCACCATTCCGTTCAACATTCTCTGACCGCCAACGTCACGGCCCGGGCTATCCGGGCCGTGACGTCTACGCTGGAGTCATTCGCAGGGAGGTTCCATGAAATCGCTACCGCTACGCGCTGCCCTGGCAGCGATCATCCTGGGCGCTGCCGGCAACCTCGCGGCCAAGCCCCTGGTGGTGTGCACCGAAGCCAGCCCCGAAGGTTTCGATATCGTCCAGTACACCACCGCGGTCACCGCCGACGCCTCGGCCGAAACCGTGTTCAACCGCCTGGTCGACTTCAAGCCCGGCACCACCGATATCCAGCCGGCCCTGGCCGACAGCTGGGAAATCAGCGCCGACGGCCTGACCTACACCTTCCACCTGCGCCAGGGTGTGAAGTTCCACACCACCGACTACTTCACCCCCACCCGCGACTTCAATGCCGATGACGTGCTGTGGAGCCTGAACCGTCAGTTCGATGCCAAGCATCCGTGGCACGACAAGACCAGCGTCGGCTACCCCTATTTCGAGAGCATGGCCTTCGGGCAACTGCTCAAGTCGGTGAGCAAGACCGACGACCACACCGTGGTGATCACCCTTACCCGCCCGGAAGCGCCGTTCCTGCGCGACCTGGCCATGGCCTTCACCTCGATCTACTCCGCCGAATACGGCGACCAGTTGCTCAAGGCCGGCAAGACCGGCGACCTGAACAGCAAGCCGATCGGCACCGGGCCATTCGTGTTCCAGCGCTACAACAAGGACGCCCAGGTCCGCTTCAAGGCCAACCCCGACTACTTCCGCGGCAAGCCGCCCAGCGACACGCTGGTGTTCGCCATCGCCACCGACAACAACGTGCGCCTGCAGAAACTGCGGGCCAACGAATGCCAGATCGCCCTGTACCCCAAACCCGACGACGTCCCGGCGATCAAGACCGATCCCAAGCTCAAGGTCGCCGAGATCGAGGCCCTGGTCACCGGCTACATCGCCATGAATACCGAGCACAAGTACCTGAGCGACGTGCGCGTGCGAAAGGCGATCAACATCGCCTTCGACCGCCAGACCCACGTCGACCAGTTGTTCGGCAAGGGCAATGCGCTGGTCGGGGTCAACCCCTACCCGCCGACCATGATCGGCTACAACACCGCCAACAAGAACCCGCCGCGCGACCTCGACAAGGCCCGCGCCCTGCTCAAGGAAGCCGGCGTCCCCGAGGGCACCGCCATCACCCTGTTCACCCGCAACGGTGGCGGCCCAACCAACCCCAATCCGCGTTTGTCGGCCGAGATGCTGCAGGCCGACCTCGCCAGGATCGGGCTCAAGCTCGACATTCGCGTGATGGAGTGGGCCGAGATGCTACGCCGCGCCAAGAAGGGCGAGGCGGACCTGGTCTCCGCCGGCTGGGCCGGCGACAATGGTGACCCGGACAACTTCCTGACACCAATGCTCAGCTGTGATGCCGCCAAGACCGGCGAGAACTATGCGCGCTGGTGCAACCCTAAGTTCCAGGAACTGATCACCCGTGCCCGCGAGATCATCGACAACGATGAGCGTGCCAAGCTCTATAGCGAGGCGCTGGCGGTGTACGATGAGGATCAACCGTGGATCAGCATGGCCCACCCGAAGATGTTCACGGCCATGCGCGACAACGTAGAGGGATATGTCATCAACCCTCTGACCAATAACAACTTCGCCACCACCAAGGTGAAGTAGAAGAAAAACATGACCGCCGGCCTCTGCAAGGGCCGGCGGCTGCCTTGACCGGCCGATGAGGTACCTCCGACGATGTTGAGTTTTATTGCCCGGCGCCTGGGCCTGCTGATACCGACCTTCTTCGGTATCACCCTGCTGACCTTCGCGCTCATACGCCTGATCCCCGGCGACCCGGTGGAAGTGATGATGGGCGAGCGCAGGGTCGACCCTGAAATGCACGCCCAGGCCATGGAACGCCTTGGCCTGAACAAACCCCTGCCAGCCCAGTACATGGATTACATCGGCAAGCTCGCCCAGGGCGATCTCGGCGAATCGCTGCGCTCGCGCGAGAGCGTGTGGAACGAGTTCACCACGCTGTTCCCCGCGACGCTGGAGTTGGCGTTCTGCGCATTGATCTTCGCCGGGGTCTTCGGCCTGTTGGCCGGAGTGATCGCGGCGCTCAAGCGCGGATCGTTGTTCGACCATGGGGTGATGGGCGTCTCGCTCGCCGGCTATTCCATGCCCATTTTCTGGTGGGGCCTGATTCTCATCATGTTCTCGTCGGTGAGCATGGGCTGGACGCCCGTGTCCGGGCGCATCGACCCGTTGTACGACGTCGAGCCGGTGACCGGCTTCATGCTGATCGACACGCTGCTGGTGGGCGATGAAGGCTCGTTCAAGGATGCGTTCATGCACCTGATCCTGCCGACCATCGTGCTCGGGACCATCCCGCTGGCGGTGATCGCCCGCATGACCCGTTCCTCGATGCTCGAGGTGCTGCGCGAAGACTACATCCGTACCGCCCGCGCCAAGGGCCTGTCGCCGGCCCGCGTGGTGTTCGTGCACGGCTTGCGCAATGCGCTGATCCCGGTCCTGACGGTGTTCGGCCTGCAGGTCGGCACACTGCTCGCCGGTGCCGTGCTCACCGAAACCATCTTCTCCTGGCCGGGCATTGGCAAATGGCTGATCGAAGCCATCGGCGCCCGTGACTACCCCGTGGTCCAGAACGGCATCCTGTTGATCGCCTGCCTGGTGATCCTGGTCAACTTCGTCGTGGATATCCTCTACGGCCTGGCCAACCCACGCATCCGTCATCAGCGCTGAGGGCTCCGCCATGACTAACCCGACTTCCAACGCTGTGACCCAGGCCCCAACCGCCGACCACAGCCAGCTCTACCCCTCCCCGTACAAGGAATTCTGGCAGGCCTTCTCGCGCAACAAGGGCGCAGTAGCAGGCCTGGTCTTCATGTGCCTGATCGTGTTCTGTGCGCTGTTCGCCCCCTGGGTCGCGCCACACAACCCCAGCGAGCAATACCGCGACTTCCTGCTGACTCCACCGGTCTGGCTCGAGGGCGGCACCTGGCAGTTCATCCTCGGCACCGACGAACTGGGCCGCGACCTGCTCTCGCGCCTGATCCAGGGCGCACGCCTGTCGCTGCTGATCGGCCTGTCATCGGTGGTGATGTCGCTGATCCCCGGCATCCTGCTGGGCTTGTTCGCCGGTTTCTTTCCGCGTCTGCTCGGCCCGTCGATCATGCGCCTGATGGACGTGATGCTGGCCCTGCCTTCGCTGCTGCTGGCCGTGGCCATCGTCGCCATCCTCGGCCCCGGCCTGATCAACACCGTGATCGCCATCGCCGTGGTGTCGCTGCCCTCCTACGTACGCCTGACCCGCGCCGCGGTGATGGGCGAGCTGAACCGTGACTACGTCACCGCCGCACGTCTGGCCGGTGCCAGCCTGCCACGCCTGATGTTCGTCACCGTGCTGCCCAACTGCATGGCACCGCTGATCGTGCAGGCTACCTTGAGCTTCTCCTCGGCGATCCTCGACGCCGCTGCCCTGGGCTTCCTCGGCCTCGGCGTCCAGCCGCCCACGCCTGAGTGGGGCACCATGCTGGCCTCTGCTCGCGACTACATCGAGCGCGCCTGGTGGGTGGTGAGCCTGCCTGGCCTGACGATCCTGCTCAGCGTGCTGGCAATCAACCTGATGGGCGACGGCCTGCGCGACGCGCTGGACCCGAAACTCAAGAACGCCGCCTGAGGAGAGCGCCATGTCACTGTTGCAGATCAACAACCTGAACGTGCGCTTCGGCGACACCAACGCAGTACCCGTGGTAGACGGCCTCGACCTGTCGGTGGACGCCGGCGAGATCCTCGCCATCGTCGGCGAGTCCGGCTCCGGCAAGTCGGTGACCATGATGGCCCTGATGGGCCTGATCGACGCCCCCGGCCGCATCACCGCCGACAGCCTCACCTTCGACGGCACCGACATGCTCAAGCTCAGCGGTCGTCAACGGCGCAAGGTGGTAGGCAAGGACATCGCCATGGTCTTCCAGGACCCGATGACCGCACTCAATCCCAGCTACACCGTGGGCCACCAGATCGAGGAAGTGCTGCGCCAACACCTCGGTCTGAAGGGCAAGGCAGCACGCCAGCGCGCGTTGGAGCTGCTCAAGAAAGTCGAGATCCCGGCCGCCGAAAGCCGCCTGGACGCTTACCCGCACCAGCTCTCCGGCGGCATGAGCCAGCGCGTCGCAATCGCCATGGCGATTGCTGGCGAACCCAAGCTGCTGATCGCCGACGAACCGACCACCGCCCTTGATGTGACCATTCAGGCGCAGATCATGGAACTGCTGGTCAACCTGCAGAAGGAGCGCAACATGGCGCTCATCCTGATCACCCACGACCTGGCAGTGGTCGCGGAAACCGCCAGGCGGGTGTGCGTGATGTATGCAGGACAGGCAGTGGAAGTGGGCCAGGTGCCGGAACTGTTCGACATCCCCGCACACCCTTACAGCGAAGCGCTGCTGGCGGCGATCCCCGAGCACAGCATCGGCGCCGAACGGCTGGCCACACTGCCCGGCATCGTGCCTGGGCGCTATGACCGCCCCCAGGGTTGCCTGCTGTCGCCGCGTTGCCCTTATGTCCGTGACAACTGCCGGGCACAGCGTCCGGCCCTCGATCCCCAGGCCCACAGCCTGGTGCGCTGCTTCTACCCGTTGAACCAGGAGGTGGCGTGATGACTGTCGTTCTGTCCGCCCGTGAACTGACCCGTCACTACGAAGTCTCCCGCGGCCTGTTCAAGGGCCATGCACTGGTGCGCGCGCTCAATGGCGTGTCGTTCGAACTGGAGGCCGGCAAGACCCTGGCCGTGGTCGGCGAGTCCGGCTGCGGCAAGTCCACCCTCGCCCGTGCCCTGACCCTGATCGAAGAGCCGTCCTCGGGCTCGCTGCAAATTGCCGGCACCGAGGTCAACGGCGCCGACAAGGCCCAGCGCAAGCAACTGCGCCGTGATGTGCAGATGGTCTTCCAGAGCCCCTATGCGTCACTCAATCCGCGGCAGAAGATCGGCGACCAACTGGCCGAGCCGCTGCTGATCAATACCTCGCTGAGCAAGACCGAGCGCCGCGACAAGGTGCAGAAGATGATGCAGCAGGTCGGTCTGCGCCCCGAGCACTACCAGCGCTATCCGCACATGTTCTCAGGCGGTCAACGCCAGCGTATCGCCCTGGCTCGGGCGATGATGCTGCAGCCCAAGGTACTGGTCGCGGACGAACCCACCTCGGCGCTCGATGTATCGATCCAGGCCCAGGTGCTGAACCTGTTCATGGACCTGCAGAAAGAGTTCAACACCGCCTATGTGTTCATCTCGCACAACCTCGCGGTGGTGCGGCATGTCGCTGACCAGGTGCTGGTGATGTACCTGGGGCGCCCGGCGGAAATGGGGCCGAAGGAAGATATCTACGACAAGCCCCTGCATCCCTACACCCAGGCACTGCTCTCGGCGACTCCGGCCATTCACCCCGACCCGCTGAAGCCGAAGATCCGCATCGCCGGTGAGCTCCCCAACCCGCTGAACCCGCCTGATGGCTGCGCCTTCCACAAGCGCTGCCCCTATGCCACCGAGCGTTGTGGCAAGGAGATTCCGGCGTTCAGGCAGGTCGGGACGCGGCAGGTGGCGTGTCACTATGCTGAGCAGTTCCTGTAAAGCGGCATAAAGCCGCTTCTGCGGGTTGTACAGTTGCGAAAAGGGCCGCATTAGCGGCCCTTTTCTATTAGTGCATGAAGATCGCGATCAGAATGATCACCGGGATTGGCACCCCAAGCATCCAGAGCAGAATCGAGCGCATGATGGTTCCTCCAGTCGTGAATTCGAATTAACGGACAACAGTGGTCGAAGCATGCAGCGCACGCGGGTCTTCTTCGACCCAACGAGCACGGTCACGCAGGCGACCACCAAACAAGGCTGCGAAGCTTGCGAAGAACGCACCGCACAGCAGGGCGATGAAGGTCCAGATAGCGGTCCAGGCCGCAACCTTCGCTGCGGTCTCGGCAGCTTCCTGCGCAGCCTGCTTGGCCTGCGCGGCATCCTGACGCGCCTCTTCATAAACTTGCTCGACGCGGGCCTGGGCCTCGGCCTGGGTCAGGCGAGTACGCTGGGCCACCAGCTGCGCCAGGTAGGTGCGATCCTCGGCAGCCATCCCGCCATCGGCAGCCAGGCCGCGGATCAGGATCCGGCTGGCCACGCCATTGGCCGCATCCTCGCTCACCGCGACCGGGCCGTCGCCACGGAATAGACGATCCACGTAGTAGCCCATAGGGTCGGCGGCGCCTGAAGGCTTGCTCTTGTCATCGTTCATGGAAACGCTGGCCACGGCACCCGAGGCGGCAGCAGCACCCGCCGAAGCACCAGCACTGGCAAGCCCCCCTGCCGAAGACACGACCATCAACACCGTGACCAGGGTCGCAATAGCCCAGGACAGGAAGCCATGGGCGGTATCGCGGAAATACACCTCGTCACCATGCAGGTTGGCCCACTTCACTCGCAAGCGGCCAGCCATGTACCCGCCCAGCCCGGAGGCGAGGATCTGGGTAATCAGCAGCCAGACGATGGTGGATATCCCCAGCGCCTTTGCGCTGGCACCTTCGTTGGCCCAAGGCGAGGAGGCGGCAAAGCCCAGGCCCGCGCCCAGTATCACGAGGATCAACGACAACGCAGCCGCAGCAGCGGCACCGGCGAAGATGGCAGCCCAGGAAACGCCCGAGCGGTTCGGGGCCTCGGAGACAGCAGTTGGCAGATCGGCAGTGGTAATCATGATTCGGCGCCTTATGAGGGTGAGCAAAACTTCCTTTTTGTTTGCCACTCGATTGGTGCAGCGCGCGTGCCAGTTGTGACAAAAAATGACTCCCAGCTAAATCAAGCACTTAGGCAAAAACCACTTCCTAGGATCGTGCGAATCGCCCGAACCCACCCAGTTGAACAGGGCGTTATGCAGTATCCACAGGCCTGGGGCCTCAACGGTCAGCCTGCACGCCCTTGTCGGCTGAAGCAGCCCGATGCATTATCGGTCCATGACCGCCACCCTCCTTCCAGACGGCCCCGCCCAGACCCCGCTCACTGCGGAAGTCGTCATGCGCTACCACTTGTGCTGGAAGCATCGTGACCTGGATGGGGTCATGGCGCTGTATCACCCGGAAATCCAATACCACGACTTTTTCCAGAACCGCGTGCTCGGCTTCGATGAGCTGCGCGAGTACGTGCGCGTCTCGTTGCCGCACGAAGCCGGGGAAGACATCGTCCACAGCGACCGCATCCGGGTCGACGGTTGCACAGCCTTCATCCAGTACCAGGTGACGGTCCAGGGCGGTGAAGGCCTGGTGGCTTTCCAGTCCAGCGAGGCGATCACGGTCAAGGACAACCTGATCTGGCGGGTCAATGAATACGGCACGCTGATCCGCCGCGACGGCAAGGGCGCCAGCGCGTCCGGGCCACGTCCCGCCACCAGCCGCCTGGGTCTTTCGCCCCGCCAGTTGAGCACCATGGCCCAGGACCTCGAACACTATTTCCAGGCCCAACGTCCCTACCTGGACCCTGAGCTGGACCTGCAGCAGGTGGCAGAAGAAAGCGGCTACAGCCGCAACCAGATTTCCTACCTGCTCAACCAGGTGCTCGGCCAGAGTTTCTACCGCTACGTCAACCAGGCCCGCCTGCAGCATCTTCTGGCCGGGCTCGAAGGCGCAGGCTGCCGAGCCCCCATCGACGAACTGGCTTTCGATGCCGGCTTCAATTCGCTGTCGGCGTTCTACAAGTGCTTCCGCGAACACACCGGGCTCTCGCCCAAGGCCTACGTGAAGCAGATTTCTCTGCGTGCACGCACGTAAGACAGCGAAGCGCCCGCACTACTAGCATCGCTCCCAGAACCTTGAACGGAAGTGGGAGCAGTACCTGATGCAAGCCTGGCGCACGATCAGCCTCTGGATGGACCAGCTCGACGAGCCGCTCGACGCTCGCCCGTCGCTGCAACAGGACCTGGATGTCGACGTGTGCATCATCGGCGCCGGCTATACCGGCCTGTGGACAGCCTACTACCTCAAGCGCCAGGCGCCGCACCTGCGCATCGCCATCCTCGAGGCCAACACCGCAGGCTTCGGCGCCTCCGGGCGCAACGGCGGCTGGCTGATGGGCAACCTGCTGGGCGAAGACCGCCTGCTGGCCACCCTTTCCCCACAACAGCGCCGCGCCAGCGTCGACCTGCTGCATGCCATCCCTGACGAAGTGCACGGCGTGCTGCAACGCGAAGGCATCGACTGCGACTACCGCAAGGGTGGGGTCATCTACTGCGCCGCCCGCTACCCGGAGCAGGAGCGCAGCCTGCGCGCCTACCTCGACGACCTGTACCGCCAGGGCATGAACGAAGACGACTACCGCTGGCTCAAGCCCGAACAACTGGCCGGCCAACTGCGCGTCAGCAATGCCTACGGCGCGATCTTCAGCCCCCACGTCGCCACCATCCAGCCCGCCAAGCTGGTGCGCGGCCTGGCACGCGTGGTCGAGGGCATGGGCGTGCCCATCTACGAAAACACCCCGGCCAGCGACTGGCAGACCGGTGAGGTGCGCACCGCCCAGGCCAAGGTCCGTTGCCAATGGGTCGTGCCGGCGGTCGAAGGCTACGCCGCCAGCCTGCCGCCGCTGGGTCGCCATCAACTGCCCGTGCAAAGCCTGCTGGTGGCCACCGAGCCGCTGCCGGAATCGGCCTGGGAGCAGATCGGCCTGAGCCAGGGCCAGGCCTTCAGCGAAGGCAGCCGCCAGGTCACCTACGGTCAGCGCACCACCGACAACCGCCTGGTGTTCGGCGCCCGCGGCGGGTATCGCTTCGGTGGCCGCCTGCGCGAGGACTTCAGCCTCAGCGACGCCGAGATCGAGCTGCGCCGCTATCTGTTCGGCGAGCTGTTCCCGCACCTCAAGAACGTGCGCATCACCCACTCCTGGGGCGGCAACCTGGGGATGGCGCGGCGCTTCCGTCCGCACATGCTGTGCGACCGTCAACGCGGCCTGGCGCTATCGGGTGGCTATGGCGGCGAAGGTGTCGGCGCCACCAACCTGGGCGGGCGCACGCTCGCGGCACTGATTCTCGGCCAGCACAACGAACTGACAGCCCAGCCCTGGGTCCACGACAACCGCCCGCTGTCGAGCCTGGCCAGTTGGCCTCCCGAGCCCTGCCGCTGGCTAGGCTACAACGCGATCATCCAGAGTTTCGTCCACGAGGACCGCACCCTCGCCAACCCGGCCAGCCCGGCCTGGCGGCGGCGCCTGGCCAGCAGCCTGGCCGGATTCATGGAAGGTTTCATGCACTGAGTTGCACCCACTACCACAAGAGATCCTGCAGTCATGAGCATCACCCAGTTCAAGCACACCGACAGCGCCGCGCTGGAAACCTCCAACCCGGTCGCCGTCCCCCTCGGAGAACCCGTCGCAGTGACATCGGTCACCTGCGTCGAACGCAACGATGGCGTCGAAACCGGTATCTGGGAATGTACGCCCGGGCGCTGGCGCCGGCAGATCGTGCAACAGGAGTTCTGCCATTTCATCAAGGGCCGCTGCACCTTCACCCCCGACGGTGGCGAGCCCCTGGTCATAGAAGCCGGAGACGCACTGATGCTACCGGCCAACAGCACCGGGATCTGGGATATCCAGGAAACGGTGCGCAAGACCTACGTACTGATTTTCTGATCCGCTGATCGCCTGCCGTTCTTCGATAACAACAGACAAAGCAAGGTAAACCGGACATGCGCAAACTCCTCCTCGCCCCCCTGATGCTGGCTGCTGGCGTCGCCAGTGCCGCCGACTCGGTGAAGATCTACAACTGGTCCAGCTACATCGCACCCGACACGCTGCAGAACTTCCAGAAAGCCACCGGCATCGTGCCCACCTACGATGTCTACGACAGCAACGAAACCCTCGACGGCAAGCTGATGACCGGCAACTCCGGTTACGACGTGGTCTTCCCCTCCAACCACTTCATGGCCCGGCAGATCCAGGGCAAGGCCTTGAAGAAGCTCGACAAGAGCCAGCTGCCGAACTGGCAGAACCTCAATCCGGTGCTGCTCAAGGCGCTGGAGGTGAACGACCCCGGTAACCAGTACGGCTTCCCGTACCTGTGGGGCAGCACCGGCATCGGCTACAACATCGACAAGGTCAAGGCCGTGCTCGGCGACAAGGCACCGGTCGATTCGTGGGACCTGGTGTTCAAGCCCGAGAACATGGAAAAGCTCAAGAGCTGTGGCGTGGCCATGCTCGACAACGGCCCGGAGTTGCTGCCGATCGCCCTGAACTACCTGGGCCTGCCGCCGCACAGTCAGAATCCCGATGACTACAAAAAGGCCCAGGCACTGCTGATGAAAGTACGTCCGTACATCAGCTACTTCCACTCCTCGAAGTACACCGGCGACCTGGCCAACGGCAACATCTGCGTGGTGGTCGGTTTCTCCGGCGACGTGCTGCAGGCCAAGAACAGCGCCGACGATGCGAAGAACGGGGTAAAGGTGGGTTACTCGATTCCCAAGGAGGGTGCACCGCTGTGGTTCGACATGGTCGCCATGCCGGCCGACGCTCCGGACGAGAAGGCAGGCTACGCCTACATGAACTACCTGCTGCAGCCTGAGGTGATGGCCGGCATCAGTAACTCGGTGCAGTACGCCAACGGCAACGCCAAGGCCGATGCTCTGGTCGATCCGGCGCTCAAGCAGAACACCATGATCTACCCAAGCGCGGATGTGATGGGCAAGCTGTTCGCCCTGGAAGCGATGCCGGCGAAGATCGACCGCATTCGCACGCGGCTCTGGACCAGCATCAAAGCGGGTAACTGAAGCTCCGCCTCTCCCCCCGCAGACACCAGGGTGTCTGTGGGGGTACAGGTGATTTCAGCGCACCACCGTCACCCGCCCGAACAGTGTCTGCGGCACGAAGCCCATCACCTTGCCCAGCGACGCCAGCGCCAGCATGGGCTCCTCCACCGGGAAACTGCCGCTGACCTTGCGTTGCGCCAAGGCCTCGTCGAGCAACAGGATACGCCCCGGGTAATACCGTCCCAGGTCCTCGACCACCTGCGCCAGCGGCACCTGGTAATAGTTCAGCCATCCCTGGCGCCAGGCCAGGCGACTGTCACTGTCCACGGCACTGATCGCCCCCGCCACGCCCTGGGCATAGTCCAGTTGCTGATTGGCGGTCAGCTCACGCGCCACGGCGCCGGTAATCGGTGTCACCGCTACCCGTCCACTGCGCACGGTAACCTGGGCGCCGTCGCCCTGCCCGCGTACCTCGAACTGAGTGCCCAGCACTCGCACTTCGCCGCCCGCCGCATCGACCAGGAACGGCGCACCGGTGTGGGTCACCTCGAAGAACGCCGCGCCGCGCAGCAGGCGCACGCGCCGCTCGCCATGGTCGAAATCCACAACCACGGCGCTGTTGGCATCCAGGGTCAGGCGTGACTGGTCGGCCAGGGTGACCTGGCGCACATGCTCATCACTGCGATAGTCGGCGCGCAGGTCCTGCAACCAGTATTGCGGCTGCCAACCGGCCAGGCTGCCCAGCGCCAGCACCAGGCAGGCCGCTGCCGCCAGTGCTCCGCCACGCCGCCCCCAGCGGGCTTTCGGTCGACGCATGGCCTGCAGGTAGTACTCGAGGCCCTCGCGTTCCTCCGCGGCCAGACGCGCGGCGGGCGCTTCGCTTTGTTGCCACAGGGCCTGGGCCTCGGCATAGGCGGCGCGGTGCGCCGGATCGGCCAACAACCAGCGCTTGAACTCAGCGCCTTCGGCTGCCGGAGGATGCTCGTTGATGCGGCTCAGCCAGCCCAGGGCCATGCGCGACTGCTCGGCGGTGATCGGATAGGGCTGGCTCATCGACGGTCGCTCCCTGGCCTGCGCAATGGGGTAGCGGGCTCGGCGACACTCGCCTTGCACGCTTCGAGGGCGCGCATCATATGCTTTTCCACCGCACTCTGGGACACCTGCATGGCCTTGGCGATCTCGCCGTACTTGCAGCCGTGGATGCGGTTGAGCAGGAAGATCTGTCGCGTACGTTCCGGCAAGGCGCGCAGGGCCTGCTCGATGCGGCGCAGATCGTGATCGACCTCCAGCGCCTGCTCTGGCGCCTGGGCCGAGAGCGCCTCGTCGCTGATCGACAGCCCTTCGGCGACCCGACCGCGACTGCCTTCGCTGCGCAGGTGGTCGATCGCCAGGTTGCCGGCACAGCGCAAGAGGTAGGTGTCGAGCGCTTCGACCTTGACCGCAGGCCGACGCCAGAAGCGCAGGAACAGTTCCTGGACCAGGTCCGAGGCCGTGGCACGACAGCCAACGCGCCGGCTGACCAGCGCCTCCATGCGCCCGCGCTGGGCCAGGAACACCTGCAGGAAGCGCGCCCGGCCACCGGCCTCGTCGAGGTCGGGCTCGCTCACGCCCCAAACACCGCCACGACCGGCGCCAACACCAGGCTCGCCGCCGCCAGGCTCAGCAGCAGGCGGGGTTGGTACGGCAGGCCGAATACCCAGAGGGTCAGCCCGGCCATCAACACGGCCGTCCACTCCACCAGCCCCAGCGCCCAGCCACGCAAGTGCACGGCCAGTACCGCCGACAGCACCAGCAGTAGCCAGCCGGCGATGCGCAAGGCACGCAACTGGGCCTGCCGCGGCTTGCGACCCAGCAGGTCGGTGAAGTGTTTTTCCATGGCCAGGCACAAGGCAACCAGGCCGGCAAAGGTAGACAGGGCCAGGCTCAGCATCAACTCGCCTCCACGGTTTCGGTGCGGGCCTTGACCTTGGCCGAGCGCTTGGCGACTGGCTTGGGCGCGCGCAGCATCTTGCCGGCCGCCCAGCCGAGGAACAGCCCGGTGGCCAGGGCCGTGAGATCGAAGCCGGCCATCGCCCAGTCACCGGCGATCAGCGAATGGTCCAGGCCTTGGCCTGTGGTCACAGCATTGAGCAGCGGCAACGCAGCGAACACCACGGCACCCAGCGCCAACTGCTCGCCCCAGGCGCGACGACCGGGGCGCAGCATGGCGTGAAGCAGCGACAGTGCCCAGACCATGAAGAACGCATTGACCTCCCAGTCGGCGCGCCCTTGCAGCCCGATCGGCAGCAGGCGATTGGCCCAGAAGAACGCCGCCACGCCCAGCAGCAGGCCGCTCATGCTGGCGATGTTGAGGACCTCGACCAGGCGCAGCTCCGCAGGCATGCGCTCGCTCTTGGCATGCTTGAGCTGACGCTTGCCCAGCCACATCACAAGGCCAGTGCCGATCACCGCCGTGCCGGCGACACCGAAGACGAAGTACAACCAGCGCAGCCATGGCCCGGCGAAGTTGCCCATGTGCAGGCCGACAAAGGTGAAGGAAGTCATCATCGCGGCGCTTTCCGGCGCACCTTGGGTCAGCAGTGCACCGGTGGCACCGTCGAAGGTCCAGTTGGCGCTGCGCTTGTACGCGACACTGTCGGCCGAGGCACGGTTCAAGGTGACACGGGCATTCTGGTCGCCAGGGTTCTGCACCTGAATGAAGCCCATGCGTGCGCCTGGCGCTTGCTCCTGGACCTTGGCGTACAGGCTCGACAGCGGGACCAGCGGCGTGGCCACCCCGGCCACCTTCGGCACCTCGTCACGGCCGAACAGGTCGTTGAAATAACCGTTGGGGCTGCCATAGCTGGCCATGATTCCGGCCGGCATGACCATGTACATGAAGATCACCAGGCTGCTGTAGCTGATCATCAGGTGGAAGGGCAGTACCAGCACGCCAATGGCGTTGTGGCCATCGAGCCATGAGCGCTGGCCCTTGCCGGGACGGAAGGTGAAGAACTCCTTGAAGATCTTCTTGTGCGTGATGATCCCGGTCACCAGTCCCAGCAGCATGATGAAGGCACAGAAGGTCGACAGCCAGCGCCCCCAGGGGTGGGGCATCTCCAACTGGAAATGGAAACGATAGAAAAAGTCGCCGCCACGGCTGTCGCGGCCCTCGACCACCTCGCCGCTGGCCGCGTCCAGCTCCTTGCTGGTGAAGCCGCGTCGGCCACCGGCGTTGGGGTCGCGATAGCCGACACTCAGCGCCGCCTCGCGCTCGCTGGGCAGGCGGATGAACCAGGTGCTGGCATCCGCGGCGTTGGCTTGCAGGTAGCGCTGCGCCATCTCCAGGCTGGCCGCTGGATTCAGCGGATGGCTGTGGATTTCCGGTTTGGTCCAGTGGTTGATCTCTTCCTTGAAGTAGGCAAGCGTGCCGGTGAAGAAGATGGCGAACAACAGCCAGCCGAAGATCAGGCCGGTCCAGGTATGCAGCCAGGCCATGGCCTGGCGGAAGCCCTCTTTCATGGGTTCTTCATCCAGTAAGCCAGCCCGCCGATCGCGCCCAGCACCAGGCTCGGCAGCAATACGCCCAGCCAGGCGCGCAATGCGCTGCGGCAGGCGAAGCACCAGATGAAGGCGAGCAGGTAGAACACGAACGACAGCATCATCCCGGTCAGTGCCGCATCGACCTGGGCGCCGGGCATCAGCAGGCTGACACAGACGCTGGCCGCCGAGGCCAGCAGGTAGCCGCCCAACAACGCAGCCAGGCTGCGCGAGGTCACAGCCAGGCGGTAGCTCAGGGGCAGGCCGGCGGCTTTGCTTTTCATGGGGCGACGGTCCGGGGCAAGGTCAAGAGGGTGCAATAGTAATGATTTCAATTCTCATAAGCAAAGATTGGAGATGAGCTGCTGCGATCTCTGTTTAGCCGGGTTTGCCCCCGAATACCCCGCAGGCCGAACAGGATTGCTACACCCTGCCGCCCGGAATACAATGCGAACAATTCTTACTCCCACTCGCGTCATCGGACGCCGGAGTCACCTCGGTGTCCAGTGCCCTCTCCTCCACCGTCGAAGGCCTCTACCACGCTCACCACAACTGGCTGACCGCTTGGCTGCGCCGTCGCCTGGGCTGCCCGCAGAGCGCCGCCGACCTGGCCCAGGACACCTACGTGCGCTTGCTCCAGGCCCGCGAAGCGCCACAGTTGATCGAACCTCGGGCCTTTCTCGCCACCGTCGCCAAGCGCGTACTGTGCAACCATTTTCGCCGTCAGGAGCTGGAGCGCGCCTACCTCGAAGCCCTGGCCCAGGTGCCGGAACGCCTGGCGCCAAGCGAGGAAGACAAGGCGCTGATCTTCGAAACCCTGCTCGAACTCGACCGCCTGCTCGATGACCTGCCACCGCTGGTCAAGCGCGCCTTCCTGCTGGCCCAGGTCGATGGCCTGGGCCAAGCCGAGATCGGCCGTGAACTGGGTATCTCCCTGGCGACGGTCAAACGCTACCTGCACAAGGCAGCCCTGCGCTGCTATTTCGCCCTGTGAGCACAGGCATCTCACCCCAGGTTGCCGAGCAGGCGGTGCACTGGCTGATCGAATCACAGGGGGCCGATTTCGACCCGGCCCAGCAGCAGGCACTCGAACACTGGTTGCAGGCTGACGGCGAACACCAGCGCGCCTGGGCGCACATCCAGCAGGTCAACCAGCGGCTGCGTGGCGCGACCTCGCCCGTGGTGCACGCCACCTTGCAGGCACCGCCCTCCCCGGCCCGGCGTCGCGCGCTCAAGGCGTTACTGCTGGCGGGCGTGGCCAGTGCCACCGGGCTCGGATTGCAATCACACAATCCGTTGCCAGGGCTGATGGCCGATTACCGCAGCCCCGTGGGCCAGCGCCGACGCCTGCCGCTGGACGACGGCAGCCTGTTGCGACTGAACACCCGCAGCGCCGCCGATGTGCGGTTCGATGGGCAGCAACGTTACGTGCGCCTGCTCGAGGGTGAGTTGTCGCTGGACGTCGCCCGCGATACCCGCCCGCTGGTGTTGCGCAGCGACGATGGCAGCCTGCACCTCGACAGCGGCCGCTTCAACGTGCGTCAGTTCGAGGGCTACAGCCTGGTCTCGGTGTTCAGCGGCATGGCTCGGCTACAGGGCCAGGTGTTGCTCGCCGGTCAGCAAGCCCGCCTGGCAGCGGGCCATTGGCAAGGTATCGGCGCGCTGGATCGCAACATCGGCGCCTGGGTCGATGGAATGCTGGTGGTCTCGCAGATGCGCCTGGGCGAGTTTCTCGCCGAGCTTTCACGCTATCGCCACGGACAACTGGGCTGCAGCGAGCAGGTCGCCGGGCTGCGGATTTCCGGGTCGTACCCACTGGATGACAGTGAGCGGATCCTGGAGATGCTGGAAGTCGCCTTGCCGGTACGGGTGCGGCGATTCACCCGGTACTGGGTCAAGGTCGAGGCGGTTTGAGCCTGTGCCGACAACTATTTTTCTTTCAACCTGAGCCATTTCGCTTCCCTCGCGTGACAGAGCAGGCAGAACCCTCCTTACAGGACCCGACCCCATGCCCCTGCGCCCCACGCCGCTCGCCATCGCCCTGCTGTTCGCCACCAGCCTGAACTTCGCCCAGGCTGGCGAACCGCGCGCCTACCACATCGCCCCCGGCACCCTGGAAGACGCTCTCAACCAATTTGGCCGTGAAAGCGGGGCGCTGATTTCGTTCGGTTCCAGCGTCACCCAAGGCTTGCGCAGCCCCGGGCTGGAAGGCCAGTACGACGTACAGCAAGGGCTGCAGGCTTTGCTGCGTGGCAGCGGCCTGCAGGCACGTCAGGAGGCTGACAATGCCTACAGCCTGCAACCGCTTGCCGCCTCCAGCAGTGATGCGGCGATCGAGCTGGGTGCCTCTACCGTGGTTGGCGACTGGCTGGCCGAGGCGCGCCAGGACAACGTCTTCGAGCATCCCGGCGCACGTGACGTGATCCGCCGCGAGGAGTTCGAGCGCAGCGGTGCCAACAGCGCCCGTGAGGTGCTCGACCGCATCCCCGGCGTCAATGCCCCGGAAAACAACGGCACCGGCAGCCACGACCTGGCACTGAACTTCGGCATTCGCGGCCTCAACCCGCGCCTGGCCTCGCGCTCCACGGTGCTGATGGACGGCATCCCGGTGCCCTTCGCCCCCTATGGCCAGCCACAGCTGTCACTGGCCCCGCTGAGCCTGGGCAACATGGATGCAGTGGATGTGGTACGCGGCGGCGGCGCAGTGCGCTACGGCCCGCAGAACGTCGGCGGCATCGTCAACTTCGTCACCCGCGCCATCCCCGAGGAAGCGACCTTCAAGGCCGCCATGCAGAACCAGATCAGCCCCTCGTCCAGCCACGACGGCTTCAAGAACAGCGCCAACCTGCTGGTCGGCGGCACCAACGACAACGGCCTGGGCGGCGCCCTGCTCTACTCCGGCACCCGCGGCGGCGACTGGCGAGAACACAGCGACACGCAGATCGACGACCTGATCCTCAAGGGCAAGCTGCAACTGGACGAAGCCAACAGCCTGCACGCCATGGCCCAGTACTACGAGGGCGAGGCCGACATGCCCGGCGGCCTGAGCAAGGCGGCGTTCGATGAAGACCCTTACCAGTCGACCCGCCTGAAGGACAAGTTCTGGGGCCGTCGCACCCTGGTCAACGTCGGCTACGACTACAAGCAGGACGATCGCCAGTTCAGCGTCAACAGCTTCTTCACCAAGACCCTGCGCAGCGGCTACCTCGACCAGGGCAGCTTCGTCTCGCTTTCGCCACGCGAATACTGGGTACGTGGCATCGAGACCCGCTTCTCGCAAGGTGTGGCACTGGGCGACAGCTGGCACGAACTGGGCGTGGGCTACCGCTACATCAACGAGGCCGGCCACGAACTGCGCTTCCGCGAACCGGTGACCGGCAACCTGCCGACCACCGCCAGCCGCAACGACCGCGACACCCGTGGCGCCACCGAAGCCCACGCGATCTACCTGGACGACCGCATCGACATCGGCCGCTGGACCATCACCCCCGGCATCCGCTACGAGATGATCGACTCCGAGCAAAGCAACAAGCTCAGCAATCAGCGTTACCAAGGCAGCTACAACACCGCATTGCCGGCACTGAATGTCATGTACCACCTGACCGACACCTGGAACCTCTATGCCAACACCGAGGGCTCGTTCGGCAGCGTGCAGTACAGCCAGATGCCCAACCGCGTCAGCAGCGGTGAAGTGAAGCCGGAAAAGGCGCGCACCTGGGAAGTCGGTACCCGCTACGACAGCGGCGACCTGCAGGCAGAGATCGGCGCCTTCCTGATCAACTTCGACAACCAGTACGAAAGCAACCAGACCAACGATTCGGTGATCGCCCGCGGCGAAACCCGCCACCAGGGTATCGAGACCAGCGTGCGCTACGCCCTCGACGGCCTGAGCCCGACGCTGGCCGGTTTCGATGTGCACGCCAGCTACGCCTTCGTCGACGCCACCATCCGCGAAGACGGCCCGAACAAGGGCAACCAGGTGCCGTTCTCCTCGCGCCACAAGGGCACGCTGGGGCTTGGTTACACCGAAGGACCATGGCAGTTGAACCTGGATGGCAGCTTCCAGAGCAGCCAGTACGCCGACAATGCCAACACCGCGAGCGAAAGCGCCGATGGCAGCACCGGACGGATTTCGGGCTACATGCTGGTCAGCACTCGCGCCGGGTACGACTTCGGGCCGCAGCTGTCGAACCTGAAGGTGGCGGTGGGGGTGAAGAACCTGTTCAACCGCGAGTACTACACCCGTTCGTTCGACGACAACAACAAGGGCAAGTACGTGGGCGAACCGCGCACGCTGTATGTGCAGACCTCGGTAGCGTTCTGACGATGGACACTTGGGAGCGGCCTTGTGCGCTACCAGCCCGTGCACGCTCCTCGGCATCGGTACGGTACCTGTAGGAGCGGGCTTGCCCGCGAAAAAGACACCGCGCTGTCTGGCACGGGCTGCGCCCGTGTTCGCGGGACAAGCTCTCTCCCACAGGGGGATTGGGCTGGTCTTTAGATTTTGAACAAGACAGTCGCTCCTGCAGCAACAGCGTCAACCTTGCGAATTGCTACAAAAAATTTATCGAAAAAGGGGCTTGAATTCGGCGCGCCAATCCCTGACCTTAGAGTCAAGAGGCGACGCTTTTCCCAAAGGCCTCAAGGGCCTAGGCACGCCTCCACGCGAGCAAGCTGAATAAGGATTGAATCATGCAAATCCAGGTCAACAGCAGCAACCATATCGACAGCAGCAGCCGTCTGAACGAATGGGTCCGCAGTACGCTGGAAAGCACGCTGCAGCGCTACGAGGACGACCTCACCCGCATCGAGGTCCACTTGCGTGACGAGAACGGCGACAAGCCCGGCCCGCATGACAAACGCTGCCAGATGGAGGCTCGCCCCAAAGGTCATCAACCGATTTCCGTCAGCCATACCGCCACCTCGCTGGACCATGCGATCGACGGTGCGGCCAGCAAGCTGAACAATGCGCTGGAACATTTCTACGGCAAGCTGCGCAGCAAGCGCAGCGTGGTGCAGCACACTGAAGAAGAGTGATCGGTGACACACAGACGCCCGGTGCCTGGCACCGGGCGTTTTCGTTTCCAGGGTTTCGGGCCGGGGCAGGCCACAGAACTCATCATTTGATCAACGTCGCTGAACCATCTCCACGGTCTCCCGGTCAATCGGTGAACATTCTTTGCAGATGCCAGCCCATGACCAATCCCTTCGACCTCATCAGCGACGCCTTCGCCCCGTACTATCGGGTCAACCTGAGCATCGAGCGGCTCGACGGCAGCATCATGCTGACCCTCTCCAACGATACCGGCGTGGTCGCCAAGCGACTGATCAGCGCCGCCCAACGCAACGACCCTATACGCCTGCGCCGAGTGGTGGACAGCATTCGCCTGGGGCTGGCCATCGAACAAGGGGAAGATGCCCTGCAGGTGCTGGCGGCGATGACCGACAGCGCCGGACGCGATCGGGTCTGGCGGGGGGCCGGGATCGCTCGATAGACCAGTGTCGATCTCTTCGCTCCCACAGGAAAGGAGCGAAGAGGTCAACACACGCCTCATCACTGCGGAAAGACAACCTCCCGCACTTGCACCGCACGCGGGATCAAGCGGTTTGCAAAGAACAGATCGGCAATCCGCTGCTGGGTTTCGATCGCCGCGGCATCCAGCGGGCGGATCGGCGCGTTGTAGCGATGCTCGAAATACAGCTCCACCACTTCACGCTTGAGCCCCAGCACCTTGGTCATGCCGTCGATGCTCTGCTCACGCTGCTCGACTGAAATCTTCTGCGCCTGGCGCAACGCCTCCAGCACCTTGTCGATGGTCGCACCGTACTGCTCGGTGAACGGCCGGCTGGCAATGTAGTAGGTGCCGCTGGGATGCACGTCCTCACCGGTGCTCAGGGTGCGGGCGCTGCCATCGAGCAAGGCGGCCGCGTAGTAAGGATCCCAGATCACCCAGGCATCCAGCTTGCCCTGCTCGAAGGCCGGGCGGGCATCGGCGGCAGGCAGGTAGACCAGCTCGACATCGCTCAGCTGCAAGCCCGCCTTGATCAGGCTCTTGAGCAGCAGGCTGTGGGCACTCGAGCCTTTCTGCAAGGCGATGCGCTTGCCCTTGAGATCAGCCAGCGTCCTGGCCGGGCTGCTGCTCGGCACGATGATCGCCTCGCTGCGACCGTCGTTGGGCTCGATACCGATGTAGCGCAACGGGATACCTGCCGCCTGGGCGAAAATCGGCGGAATATCACCAATGTTGCCCACGTCCAGGCTGCCACCGTTGAGCGCCTCGATCAGTTGCGGCCCACCGGGGAACTCGATCCACTGCACCTGGGTGCCAGGCAACGCCTGTTCGAGCAGGCGATGCTCGCGGGCCAGGACCATGTTCACCGAACTCTTCTGGTAGCCGATACGCAGCACCTGCGGATCGGCCGCGAGGGCCAGGGTGCTGCCCAGCGCCAGCAACAGGGTGACAAGCATACGCACGATCATTTCAGGTTCTCCTTGACCTTGGCGGCCACATCGGCCGGTAACCAGGCGCTCCACACCTGGGGCTGTTCACGCAGGAACGCTTCGGCGACCACACGCGGATCCAGGCGCTTCTCGGCCATGCGGGCGAGGGTCTGGTTGAGCAACGCCAGTGGCAGATCGACCTTGTCGAAGAACTGCACCAGCTCCGGGTAACGCGCATGGAACGGCGCCGAGACGCCGATCGACAGGCGCGCCGGCAGCGAGCGCGTACCTCTGGGGTGCGCCTCGTTCGGGTTGGACAGGGTCTTCCAGGCCTCGGCATCGAAGGCCGGCTCTTCCAGTTGGACCAGTTTGTAGCGGCCCAGCAGCGGGGTCGGCGACCAGTAGTAGAACAGCACCAGCTTGCCGCGACGGATCTGTGCAGTCACTTCGGCATCCAGTGCAGCACTGGAGCCGGAGCGGAAGTTGACGAAGCTGTCGGCCAGGCCATAGGCCTTGAGCTTCTGGCTGTTGACGATCTCCGAGGTCCAGCCGGTCGGGCTGTTCAGGAAGCGCCCCTGTTGCGGCGACTCGGGGTCACGGAACACATCCTTGTAGCGAACAAGGTCGGTCACCGACTTCAGACCCGGCGCCACGGCCTCGATACCGCGCTCAGGATCGCCCTTGATCACGTATTCCGGCACCCACCAACCTTCGCTGGCGCCCTTGACCGTGTCGCCGAGGGCGATCACCTTGCCTTCGGCTTCGGACTTGATCCACAGCGGACTGCGCCCGGCCCACTCTTCGCCGATCACCTGGATGTCATCCTTGGCCAGGGCCGCCTCCAGGCTGACCGTGCTGCCCGGCAGGGTGTCGGTCGGATAACCGTAGCCCTTCTCGACCAGCGTACGCAGGATCTCGGTGATCAGGCTGCCGCTTTCCCAGGTGAGCGCGCCGAAATGGATCGGGGCTGGTGGGCTGGCCGCCAGCAACGGCTGGCTGGCCAGGCCCAGGGCGAGCAGCGCGCCGCCCAGGAGTTTCTTCATCGCAGTCATGTGCAGTCTCGTTGTCGATCAGAAGTCGTAGCTGAGCCGGGTGTAGTAGAACGCCCCTTCCGGTGCCGACGGCGCCAGGTAGCTGTACTGCTGGCCCGGGGTCTGGCGCAGGCGGGTGTTGAAGTCATCCGGCTTGCTGTCGAACAGGTTGTTGGCGCCTACCGAAACGCGCAGTTGCTTGGTGAACGCGTAGTTGACGTCCAGGTCGGTGATCCACTGGGCCGAGAAGGTCTGGTCATACTGTGCGTTGGTCGCCGAGGCTGCGTACTTGCGGTACTCGCCGTAGCGGGTCTGGGTCAGGCTGACGGTCCATGGGCCGTAGGTGTGCGTGGCGCCAAGGATCAGCTTGTCCTCGGGATAGCCATGTTCGAGGAAGCCCTGGGCCTCGCGGGTCAGCACGTCGAAACCGAAGGGGTTGCCATGGATCTTCTCGATGGTGGTGCGCGCCTTGGTGTAGCCGGCGGTCAGCGCCAGGTCGCCATAGCGGTCCAGGCCCAGGTTGTACTTGCCGACGATGTCCACGCCACGGGTGCGGGTGTTCGCGGCGTTGGTCATGAACTGCGCCCAGCTGTACTGGCCGAAGCCTGCAGCGGTGAGGATGCGTTCGGCGTCCGGGCCGGAAATGCCGCCGCTGTAGAGCAGGCGGTCGCGGATATCGATCTGGTAGGCATCGATGGTCAGCGACGCCTGCTCGGTCGGGCGCAGCACCAGGCCCAGCGAGTAGTTGGTGGATTTTTCCGGTTTGAGCGACTGCGCGCCCAGGGCCTGGGCCGCCGGATGATCGACGGGCAGGATGCGGGTCAGCACCGGATTGCCGTTGACGTCGACGTTGGTGGTGGTGGTCCAGGAGGTACCGATCTGGCCGAGGGTCGGCGCACGGTAGGCGCTGTTGAGGGTGCCGCGCAGGCCGACCTGCGGGGTGAACTCGTACCGCGCCGAAAGCTTGCCGGTGGTGGCCGAACCGAAGTCTGAGTAATGCTCGCTGCGCCCGGCCAGGCCTACCTGGAATTTGTCGGTGACCTGGTTTTCCAGGCCGAAATACACCCCGCCCACTTCACGTTTGTAGGTGCCGGCATCGTCCGGCGTCAGGCCCGAAGCCTGCACCCCACCCACCTGCACCCCGTCGATGCCGCCGAACGAGTAGGAGCTGAAATCGCCCGGTTGCAGTTCGTACTGCTCGCGACGGTAGGCCACGCCCGCCGACACCGTCAGCGGATGGGTCGACCAGGCCACGCCCACGTCACGGGCGTAGTCGACGGCCAGGTTGGTCTGGCTGTTGATCAGCGTGGCAATGTCGAACTTGGTCGGGCTGTTCACGCCATAGCTGGGGTTGAGGGTGTCGAACGCCACTTCGTCATGCTTGTCGCGGCCATAGGTGGCGCTGATGTCCAGGCGTCCGATGGCCTCGTCCTCGAAGCGCGAGCCGACGGTGACCGAGGCGTCCTCGTAGCGGAAGCGGTACTTGGGGATGGTGCCCTCGGGGTACAGCGCCTGCACGTTGTTGGGGTTGTCGCGCAACAGCGGCGGGGTGTTGTTGATCGACTTGTCCTGGCCATAGGTGGCGAAGCTGTACAGCCGCCACTGGTCGTTCAGGCCGACCTCGGCGTTGGCTGCCAGGTTGAACTTGTCGCGGCTGGCCCCGCCCCAACGGTGCTCCTGCAACTGGCCGTCGGCGACGTACTTGTCGCCGATGTCGGTGGGCTTGGCGTTGACGCCGTTGAAGCTCAGGGTCAGGAAGCCGTCGCCCGGCAGACCCAGGCCATACCAACCATCGACGTTCTTGCGAAAGCCATCGCCCTGCCCGTACTTGCCCAGTTGCGTGTTGATCTGCCCGCCGCTGTCGCGCTCCTTGAGCACGATGTTGATCACCCCGGCCACTGCGTCCGAGCCGTACTGCGCCGAAGCGCCATCGCGCAGGACCTCGACATGGTCGATGGCGCTGATCGGGATCATGTCCAGGTCGACCGGCTGGGCACCAATGAACGGCACCCCACCGGAGATGTTCACCACCGCCGAGGCATGCCGGCGCTTGCCATTGACCAGCACCAGGGTCTGGTCCGGCGACAGGCCGCGCAGCGAGGCGCCCTTGGGGTTCTGGCCACGGGTGGCGCTCTGGTTCTGCGGGAAGTTGAACGAGGGCAGCAACTGGAACAGCGCCTGGTTCAAGGTGGTGGCGCCGGTCTTGACCAGCTCCTGGCTGTCGATCACATCGACCGGCGCGGCGCTGGTCAGCGCGGTGGCGTCGCTGCGCCGGGTGCCAAGGGCAATCACGCGGTCAAGGGTAGGCGCCGCAGCAGCGCTGGCTTGCCCGACCGGTCCGCTGGGCGCGCTCCGGGCGCTGGCGGCGGCGGTCTCGTCCTTGATGATGAAGGCGCCGCCCGGGCTGACCTGAAGCTGCAAGCCGGTGCCGCGCAGCGCGGCGTCGATGGCTTGCTGGGTGGTCAGGTCGCCCTCCACCGCCGAGGACGAGAAGCGCTCGACCTCCGGGGTGAAGGAGATCACCTGGCCGCTCTGGCGGCTGATGTCGAGCAGCACCTGGTCGAGCGGGCCGGACTTGATGTGGTAGGCCTGTACCGACTCGGCGGCCTGGGCGGTGCTGATCAGCAGGCCGAGCAACGGGCCGAGGGCCAGGGCATTGCGCTTGAAGCGCGAGTGAGTAGCAGTGGTGTTCTTCTGGATACGGCGCACAACGATTCCCCCCAAGGAATCCATGACGCTGCCCCCCTCGGCAGCGTTTACAGCAGTGGTGTGGCGCGGGTGCGCAGAATCTTGCAGATCGATTGGTTATGTCGTTAGAACCTGGAAAAGCCCGCCCGCGATCCTGGTTCACACCGCCCCGATACTCAGCCAATACTCCCCATGCCGGCTCACACGAATCGGCAAGGTCCGCGCCAGCGCCTCGAACACCAGCTCGCTCTGGTCGAGCCGAAACAGCCCGCTCACGCGCAATCCAGCCACCGCAGGATCCAGGCGCAGCACGCCGCGTCGATAGGGCCGCAACGCATCGACCACCTCGCTCAACGGGCTGTCGCGCACTTCCAGCAGACCATCGACCCACGCCCCTTCGCCTGGCCGCAACAGCTCAACCGAGGCAATGCTCACCCGGTCGAAATTCACCGCATGCCCCTTGCGCAACTGCACCCGATCACCACCCTGGCTGCTGATCTCCAGCACCCCGGCCAGTGCGCAGACCCGGCACTGCCCGGCACGCTCTGCCACCAGCAAGCGCGCCGATCGCGCACTGACCGTACTGCCCTCGATACGCACCAGAAACGGCCGCGACTCATCGATCACGGTCAGCAACCCCTCGCCACCGCGCCATTCGAGCACACGCAGTTGGCTGTCGAAGCGCACATCGGCCTGGCTCTGGGCATTGAGCACCAACTGGCTGCCATCGGGCAGGCTCAAGGTCTGACGTTCACCCGTACTGGTGCTCAGATCGGCCCCCAGGTGCAGGCCAGACATCGGGTTGCCGATCAAGCCCGCACCCACCACCACACCGGCCCCGAGCAAGGCACGCTGGAGGAAACGCCGACGCCCCGAAGGCGCTGCCAGGGCGCGCTGCACCACACGGCCGTCGACACCCTGGCTACGCGGCACGTGGAACATCCCGAGGGTGTTCTCCAGGCGCTGGCACAGTTGCTCATGCCGCGGGTCGGCGCGACGCCAGGCCTGGAACGCCAGGTGATCACGCGCCTCGGCCTGGCCCGAACGCAGCAGCACCAGCCACTGGGTCGCCTGCTCGATCAGGTGTTGCTGCTCATCGGGGTCGCGCATGTCAGTCCAGGGAAAGTTTCAGGCAACGGTTGAAAGCCTTGGCCATGTAGTCGCTCACCGAGCGCTGGGAGATCCCCAGTTCAAGGGCGATCTGCGGATAGGTCAGGCCGTTGAGCTGCGACAGCAGGAAGGTCGCCTTGACCTTGGCCGGCAGGCCGTCGAGCAAGGTGTCGATGGCTTGCAACGCCTCGATCATCTGCGCATGGGCTTCGGGCGAAGGCGCCAGATGGTCGTCATCCTCGAGCAAGGCATCGAGGTAGGCGCGCTCCAGGTCGCGGCGGCGCCACAGCTGGTACATCAGGCGCTGGGCGATGGTGGTCAGCAGCGCGCGCGGCTGGCGGATCGGCTCCGGGACCGGCGCACTGAGCAGTTGCACGAAGGTGTCGGCGGCGATGTCCTCGGCGGCACCGTCGCCCAGGTGTCGGCGCAGGCGTCCGCACAGCCAGGGGTAGTGGCTGCGGAACAGACTGCCGACATATTCGCCATGAGGGTTTTCGCGACCGGACATGAGGCTTCCATCCAGGAGTGGATACAAAGAGGTCCGGTCGTCCGGTGAGCGCATCCTAGTCTGGCCGCTTATGCTTTAAAAATACTTAAAAGTGATTTTTATATTCCGTTTTCATTATTCGAGCGTGACTAAACCAAGCCGCTTCGCTTCGTCCTCGTAATCCAGCAGCACTTGGTAATCGGTCGTCGCGGCCGGTAGCACCTGGTCGATGGCCAGGGCCTCGGCCACCGCCGGCAACTCGGCCAGGGCCTGGTTCATCGCGCGGCGAATCCACTCTGCCTCTTCGGCACTGCGCCAACCGGCAGTGATGTACGGCAGGCTCGGCCCCCAGGCGGTCTGGCCGAGGATGCGCAGGCCCTCGACCTCTTCACTGTGATCGCGCGCCAGGTAGCCGTAGGTGACGCTGTCGATGGCCGCCAGATCGCCTTGGCCCTCGCGCAGGGCGCGCATGCTGTTGCGGTGCCCACCGGTATGGCTGATCTGCGAGAAAAACCGCCCTTCACGCTGCAAGGGTGCCAGCGCGTGGCGCAGCAGATTCATGCCGGAGTTGGAGTCCGGGCCGTTGACCAGCCCGTGGCTGTCGAAGAACGCCGCCAGGTCCTGGCGCGGATCATCCTCGCGCACCAGCAGCAGGCTGCAGTGCTGACCTTCGCGCACATATGGCAGGCGATAGCGTGGCTGCCCGACCACTCGTACCTGCCCACGCAGCGCGGTCATCAACGGGTAGCCGCAGGTCTGGCTGAGCAGCAATTGCGGCGAGCGCCAGACCTGCAGCAACGGCTGCGCACCCACCGCTTCACCCCGCGCATCGAGCAATAGAAGAATGCGCTGCAGCCAGGCAGCGCTGGCCTGGTTGATGCGCTCGGGGGCGACGTACATCGACAGGTCGACGAATCCCTGGGTCATGGCGTGGCTCCTGTTCAGGCGAAGGGGTGGCGTGGGCTGTCGATCGGCGCAAGGCCGTGGCGACGCAGCAGCGCCCCATAGCCCGGCACCAGGAAGTGCCCGCTGCGCGCCAGCCACTGCGTGCGATGACGCTGGTAGATACGTGGGATGAAGTACCAGGGCAGGCCCGGAAGATCGTGGTGCACCAGGTGCAGGTTGTTGTTCAGGAACAGCAGCGACCAGAGGCGCCCGGCCTCGTTGATCACCGTGCGCTGCTCAGGCAGCGGGTGCGGCCGATGCTCGTAGAACGAACGCAGCATCGCCAGGCCAACGGCCGGCACGCTGACCAGGAACACGTAGTGCAGCACCGACAGTGCGCTGAACCGCGCAATCAACACCAGCAGCAATACGCTGCACAAGCCGTGGGTCAGCCACATCAGCCAGGCCTGGCGATCACCGCGCCCCAGCCGCGCCAGCTCCTCGCGGGCCAGCCCGAACAGGCCCAGCGGCGCGCCGACCAGCACACGTCCGGGGACCGTCTTGCCCAGCCACAGCACCCCTCTGTGCCACCGGGCGCTGCGCTGCCAGTGCCGGTCGCTCAGGTAGCGGCTTTCAGGATCCAGGCCCGGCAAGGTGAGGTCGTGATCGCGGTGATGAATCAGGTGGCTGTCGCGATACAGGGTGTAGGGATACCAGAGGGCAAAGGGCGCGTAGCCGAGCAGCTTGTTCAGCCAGGGAAAACGGGTCGGGTGCCCGTGCAGCAACTCGTGCTGCAACGACAGCCACAGCACCAGCAGCGGAATCAGCAACAGGTTGGTCGGCCACACCCCCAGCGCATGGCTGAGCGGCAGCAGCGCCGTCCAGCCACCATAGACCACCGCCAGCAACAGCCAGGTCGGCCATTCGGTACGGCCGGTGAAAGTGCATTGAAGATGCTGCACGTCTTCGCGCTGGGCATCGTCGAGGTAATGGGGCATTGCGGCGTCCTGCGTGATCTCCGGTATAGGCTTGTGGCGTAACGCGGAGAAATCTTGCAGAACGATTGGTTATCAAAACGCCTTTCAACGAAATATTTGCCTATAAGGCAGGGCAAGCCGACACCGCTTGCCCAAGTCGCTGCCGGATGGGTCAGACCTTGCCGTCGTCCATATCCTTGCCGTTGGCATCGATCGCCCGTGTCGACGGGTAGCGGTACGAGGCAAAACGCACCACCAGGATCGCGAAGGCCAGCAGCAGGATGCCGCCACACACGTACAGCAAGCCAACGTCCGGCGCCTTGTGGTGCGAGACATCGCCGATCAGCAGGCGTGTCAACGCGGTGATCGCCACGTACAGCAGGAAGCGGATCGGCATGTGGTTGGTCTTGAAGTAGATCCCCACCATGGCTCCCAGCTCGAGGTAGATGAACAGCAGCAGGATGTCATCGACACTGATGCCACCCTTCTCCAGCATCTCGATGAAGGTCGCCACGGCGGCATAGGCCGTGATCGCACCGATGCCGAACAGGGCCAGGTAATGGAACGACTCGACGAACAGATTTCCCAGTGCGTCGGCGGGCGCATGCAGGCCCTTGCGCAGCTTTTCTGGCCATTTGGATTTCACGATGCAGGATTCCTCGATACGACATGAAGGATGATGCGCCACCGATGTGACGCTTGTGACATGCAGTTAAAGGGCCAGGCCCTGTACTTGGAAGGCGACCGATTGCCGCAAGGCACCTATGGACTAGGCTTCGGCGAGAGCATCGGGGCAAATCAGAACGCCACTATCCGATTGCCAAAGAATCCGCTATGCTCGACACTGTATAAAGATACAGTTGTCGTCCAACCCACATACACAAAAGGCACAGAGGTGATGAATGGCCGTCGAAGTGGTGTACCGCAGCAGCCGCGACCCGGAGCGCTTGTTCATGGATAAGGCCGAAGCAGACCGTCACGACAAGATGCTCGAGCTGGCCGAACGGCTGGCCGAAGTACTGCAAAAGGCCGTGCCGTCGCTGAGCGAGCAGCAAGTCGAAGAAGCGGGCATCTACATGGCCAAGAACCGCGACGTGTTCGCCCGGGCATTCAAGAGCCAGCCCGATGCGCTGGCCGAGCTGCTCGAAGGCGAGGCAGCGGAATAAGGCACCTGCCGCAGCGTCTGCGACTCCTGTACATCGGGGCGTGGATGCTGGAGCCAGCGCTCGCTCAACCGTACAACAGCCGCTCCGCCAGCATCTGCGCCACACGCGCAGGCGAGCGCTTCTCGGCCTGGGCATGGGCGAATACCTCGGTCAGACGCGTAGGGATACGCGCCAGATGCGCGGTGATGGTGCTCAGGTCAGCGCCTCGGTGGGTCAACGCCACGTAGATCAGCCCACCGGCATTGATCACGTAGTCCGGGGCATACAGAATCCCGCGGCTCTCTAGCTGATCGGCCACCTGCAAGGTGGTCAACTGATGATTGGCGGCGCCGGCCACCGCCGCGCAACGCAACTTCATCACACTCTGGCCGCTGAGCACCGGCCCTACCCCGCAGGGCGCGAAGATATCGCAGGGCGTGCTGATCAGCGCATCGTTGGTCACCGGATGTGCTCCGAACTGCTCCACCGCCAGCCTCACCCGCCCCGGGTCAAGGTCGCTGACCAGCAACTCCGCCCCTGCCGCATGCAACTGCTCCGCCAGTGCATAACCCACATTGCCCAGCCCTTGCACCGCCACGCGCAACCCTTCGAGATTGTCGCTACCCAGCCGTGCCATCGAGGTGGCGCGAATACCGGCGAACACGCCCATGGCCGCGTGCGGCGAGGGATCGCCCGAGGCGGTGGTGCTGGTGACATGAGGGGTGGACTGGGCGATGCAGTCCATGTCCAGCGTCGAGGTGCCGCTGTCCACGGCAGTGATGAAACGCCCTTGCAGGCTGTCGACGAAACGCCCGAATGCCTCGAACAGCGCCGCGCGGTTTTCCACATGGGGGTTGCGCACGATCACCGCCTTGCCACCGCCCAGCGCCAGCCCGGCCAGGGCCGCCTTGTAGCTCATGCCCTGGGCCAGGTGAATGGCATCGCTCATCGCACTTTCATCGTCGGCGTACGGCAGGTAGCGACAGCCCCCCATGGCTGGCCCCAGTTGCTCGCTATGAATCGCCACCACGGCTTTCAAGCCAGTGGCGGGGTCGTTCCACAGGTGCAGGGACTGGGTACGGGTGCTTTGCATGAGCGCGAACATCGACGGGCTCCCCACAAGGTGCTCACATCAGTATAGGCAGCCGGCGACTGTCCAGGGCCTGGGCGGACCACTGGACGAATCGGTGCGCCGGGGCTAAAAATCTAGTGTGTGTGGAGAAGTCCGATGAACCCACGTAAAGCCTGCCTGGCCTGTCTCGACCGCATTCCGGTCGCCCTGTTGGAAGCCACCCTCTGGATCGCCGCCGAGCATGATCGCGAGGTCGATCCCGCCGCCTGTCTTGCGCAACTGCACGACCTGCATCGGGAAATCAACGCGCGCCTGCCAATGCTGCCCGTCGGCGAGCTCGCCCAGCCATTGCTGCGCCAACTCAACGCCCTGGGTTTCCAGCAGGACGAATACCATCCGCTACGTCCGCAAGCGGCGCTGATGGACAAGGTGCTGCAGCGCCGTCGAGGCCAGCCGCTGCTGCTGGCGATCCTCGCACTGGAAATGGCCCAGCGCCTGTCGATCCCACTGGAGGGGGTGAACTTCCCTGGCCACTTCCTGTTGCGCGTACCCGGCGCCGATCACCTGCTCGACCCCTGCGGCGGTCGACGCCTGTACCCCGCAGATTGCCGCGAACTGCTCAACCGCCAATACGGCCCGCACATGACCCTGACTGCCGAGCACCTGCACAGCGCCAGCCCGATGCAGATGCTGCAGCGCCTGTCGCGCAACCTGCGCCAACTGCACAGCAGCAACGACAACGACCTGGCTGCGCTGATCGACGCAGAACGGGTGATGCAACTGGGACCAGTGCAGGTCGCCGACTACCTGGCCCGCGCCACCCTCTACCAGCACCTGGACTGCCCCCAGGCCGAGCGCTTCGACCTGGAGCACGCACTGCTGTTGAGCGACGATCCGGTGCAACGCCTCAAGCTGGGTGAGCGCCTCGCCCAACTGCCTTCGACAAACCGTTCAATCCACTAGGCTCTGTATGAAAAACCTTGATACTCGGTGATGCTGCGTTGAAAACAGCCTCGGAATGCTCATTTACAACCCGTAAAGTCGAGCGCGACTCCGACCGTTCCTCGGCTGTTTTCGCCTTGCCTGACCTTCGTCTCAAGGCTTT